>JBMSMG010000074.1:0-7811 GCA_049421025.1 Prochlorococcaceae cyanobacterium
CTGCAGATCGATGCCAATCGCCGGCTGGTGATCAGCTTTCTGCCCCAGCACCAGCCCCAGCACCAGCTGCGGTGAGCCAGGAGCCGATGCGGCTTCTTGTGCTCGATGGTCAGCCTGGTTGGTCCCCGTCGCTGATCGATCGCATCGCGGCCTCAGGGCTCGATCTGATCTGTTGTCACCAGAGCCAAGAGGCTCAACAGCGGTTGCAAGGCGATCCCGGCAGCTCGCCCATTGATCTGTTGGTGCTGGATCTGGCGGTTGCCGCCCTGGCCCGCAGCCGTTTTGTCAGCTGGGTGGGCCAGCAGCAGCTCAACCTGCCTGTCATGGCGGTCGGCTCGCGGCTAGATGAGCCAAGCCGGGTCGCCCTGCTTGAAAGCTGGGCCGACGATGTCATGCCCCAGCCGCTCTCGGTTCCTGAATTTGTGGCCCGCTGCCGGGCCCTGCTCAGGCGCCAGCGCTTGCGCCTTGAGCAGGAGCAGCAGCGCACCCCCTTGACGCGGCTCAGCCATGGCGCGATCGCCATGGTGGTTGAAGAGCACCAGGTGAGCCTGGGCGGCCAGCCGGTTGAGCTGACCCCGCGCGAATTTCGCCTGCTCGAATTTTTGCTGCGCCATCCAGGCCAGATCCACAGCCGCGAGACCCTGCTCGAGCAGGTCTGGGGCGAGTACAGCTCCTTTGAGCTCGATCCCAAGACCATCGATGTGCACGTGCGCTGGTTGCGGCTCAAGCTGGAGGCTGATCCGTCGGCTCCAGCTCTGATCACCACCGTGCGCGGCAGGGGGTACCGGTTTGGTTGAACGACACAATGAGGCCATGGAGGCGCCGCTGCTGATCGTCGAAGACGACGAAACCATTCGCGAGACCATCGCCGACGCTTTGCAGCTCGAAGGCTTTGTGGTCACCGCTGTCGGCAACGGCCGCGACGCGCTCAACCTGCTGCAAAAAGCCCCCGCCGATGCCCCCTATGGCCTGGTGGTGCTCGATCTGATGCTGCCGGGGCTGGGTGGCCTTGAGGTGTGCCGTGCCCTGCGCGCCGCGCGCAACCAGACCCCCATTTTGGTGGTCAGCGCCCGCGACAGCGAGACCGACCGGGTGCTGGGGCTTGAGGTCGGCGCCGACGACTACCTGGTCAAACCGTTTGGCCTGCGCGAGCTGGTGGCCCGCTGCCGTGCCCTGATGCGCCGCTCGGCCTTGCAACAGGAGGACGTCAGCGTGTTGGAGCACGCCAACCTGCGCCTCTATCCGGACGAATGCCGCGTCACCCGCGATGGGGTGATGGTCAATCTGTCGCCCAAGGAATACCGCCTGCTGGAGCTGTTCATGCGGCATCCGCGGCGGGTCTGGAGCCGCGACAAGCTGCTCGAGCAGATCTGGGGGTACGACTACATCGGCGACAGCAAAACCGTCGATGTGCACATTCGTTGGCTGCGCGAGAAGCTTGAGCTCAACCCCTCGGCCCCTGAGCATCTGCTGACGGTGCGGGGCTTTGGCTACCGCTTCGGGTGAGCGTGCTGTTGGCTGCTGCCCTGGCGGGCCTCCTGGTGGGCTGGCTGGCCCACGACCTGTGGCGACGGGGCCGGCTGCCGGCGTCCCAGCGCCTGGGCAGCCTGTCGCTGCGGCGGCTGCTGGGCTGGATCGATGCGGCGCCTAGCGGCTGGGTGATTCTTGATCGCGCTGATCGGGTGGTGCATCTCAACCCCTGGGCCCATCGGCTGTTGCAGATCGACGGCGGGCGCTCCTGGCAGGGCCTCACCCTGGCAGCCTTGAGCGCCGATGAGGCCCTGCTCGAAGCGGTGCGCCGCAGCCGCCGCCAGGAGCGGCCCCAGCGGCTCCAGTGGGACTCGCCCGAGGGCGAGCTCGACCTGCTGGTCATGCCCACCGATGGCGGTTGGCTGGCGTTGGTGCTCAGCAGCCGGCGCTCGCTCGAAGCGCAGCTGGCCCAGCAGGAGCGCTGGGTCAGCGATGTGGCCCACGAGCTCAAAACACCGCTGACGGCGCTCTCACTGGTGGGTGAGAGCCTGGCCGAGCGGGCTTCACCAGGCAACGCACGGCTGATCGAGCGTCTGCAGCGCGAGCTGCTGCGCCTGCAGCAGCTGGTTGGCGATCTGCTTGAGCTCTCGCGCCTCGAGAACACCCTGCCCGAAGCGAGCGCCGAGCTGCTCGATGTCGAGCTGCCGCCGTTGTTGCAGCAGGTCTGGCAGAGCCTGCAACCGATTGCCGCTGTGCGGGGTGTGGAGCTGGCCGTTCAGATCGAGACCGAGACCCCTCGCCTGTTGGCCGATGGGGCCAGGGTGCATCGCGCCCTGCTCAACCTGCTCGATAACGCCCTGCGCTACAGCCCCGATGGTGCCTTGATCACGGTGCAGGTGCAGCGCCGTGATCGCTGGTGTGCCATCAGCGTGCGCGATCAGGGCCCGGGGTTCACCCCCGACGATCAACAGCATTTGTTTGAGCGCTTTTACCGCGGTGATCCGGCCCGCGCCAAAGGGGCGCGCACCGGCAGCGGCCTGGGGCTGGCGATCGTGCAGCAGATCGCCGTGGGCCATGGCGGCCGGGTGGTGGCCGGCAACCACAGCGGCGGGGGCGGCGAGGTATCGCTGATCCTGCCGGCCGCGCCTGGCCTGCCTAGGGTGCCCCCAGACGCTTTGAACCGCCGCCGGTGAGCAGCATCTTTGCCGACAACAGCCTCAGCATCGGCCGCACCCCGTTGGTGCAACTCAATCGGGTGAGCCAAGGCTGCGGCGCCAGGGTTCTGGCCAAGATCGAGGGCCGCAATCCCGCCTATTCGGTCAAATGCCGAATCGGCGCGGCCATGATCTGGCAGGCCGAACAAGACGGCCTGCTTGGGCCCGGCAAGGAGCTGATCGAGCCCACCAGCGGCAACACTGGAATCGCCTTGGCATTTGTGGCGGCCTCCCGCGGGATTCCGCTCACCCTGACCATGCCCGAAACCATGAGCCTCGAGCGGCGCAAGCTGCTGGCGGCCTACGGGGCTCGGTTGGTGCTCACCGAGGGGCGGCTGGGCATGCCCGGGGCCATTCAGGCTGCCAAAGACATGGCGGCTTCAGATCCCGATCGCTACGTGCTGCTGCAGCAGTTTGCCAATCCAGCCAATCCGCAGATTCACCACGACACCACCGGCCCTGAGATCTGGAGCGACACCGAGGGCCAGATCGATGTGCTGGTTGCAGGTGTCGGCACCGGCGGCACCATCAGCGGCGTCAGCCGCTACATCAAGCAGACCCTCGGCAAGCCGCTGCTGTCGGTGGCCGTTGAGCCCACCAACAGTCCCGTCATCAGTCAGACGCGCGCGGGCGAGCCCGTCCAGCCAGGTCCGCACAAAATTCAGGGCATCGGTGCGGGGTTTGTGCCGTCGAATCTGGACCTTGAGCTGGTGGACCGGGTCGAAACCGTCAGCGACGAGGAGGCGGTGGCGATGGCCCGCCGGCTGATGCGCGAAGAGGGCATCCTGGCCGGCATCTCCTGCGGAGCTGCCACGGTGGCGGCGCTGCGGCTGGCCCATGAGAGCGCCTACGCGGGCAAGACGATCGTGGTGGTGCTGCCCGATTCGGGCGAGCGCTACCTCTCGTCGGTGTTGTTTGAGGGGGTCTTCGACGCCAAGGGGTTGGCCCTGGTCTGAAGGAACCTTTATAAAGGCGCTGATTGTGCAGCTGGTAGAGCCGCCATGACGGAGCCTTCAGACCCGCAGATCAACCTCAGCGACACGGTCCCTGAGGCCGAACAGTCCCCCGAGCTCACGGTGCTCGAGCTCGAGGTGGACGCTGAGCTGGCGCCACCCCCAGCGGCTGCCGCCGAGATCCCGGTGGCTGAGCCGGCACCGCTGGTTGCGGCGGTGGATCAACCAGTAGCCAACGAGCGCCCCAACCAGCTGCTGGGTTTGCCGCTGCAGCTGCTCAACCAGCTGCTGGCGCGCATTGGCGCAACACCCTTCAGCAACCTGGCTGAGCTGCTGCCTGCTCTGCGGGTGCTGGCCCTGTTGCTGCTGGCCGGCGTTGTGCTCAAGCTCACCGGCGCCACCTTGGGCGCGCTCAACGAGATCCCCATGCTGGGCCGCCTGTTGGAGCTGGTCGGCCTGATCAGCGCCCTCAATTTTTTGGCGCGCAACGCCTTGCGTTCCCAGAAACGTGCCGAGCTGCTGGCCCGCATCCAAAAGCTCAAGCGTGACTTTCTGGGCTGACCTCCAGTTGTCTTGTCAGCGTGACGCTCTGCCCTGAGCGCTGCAGCCTCAGGCCGCCATCGCTAGAGAGCCCCAGCACCTGCCAGCGCTCACCCTGGTACGGCCAGCCGCCTGCAGGGCGCAGCAGCCGCTGCTCGGCCAGGGCGATCACCGCTGCGTTGTTGACGCTGCGGTCCTGCGCCCAGGCGATCGCCCGCAGCACCCGCGGCAGCAGCGCGCTGGCTGTGGCCTGGGGGTGAAACCGCCTGCGCTGGTGCGGCAGCAGCGCTGCGGCCAGGCTGATCGCACCGGGCGGCACCCGGTTGGTGCCATTGATGCCGATGCCCGCCCGCGCCCAGCGCACCCGGCCGCCCTGCAGCCGCAGGCGCGCCAAGATGCCGGCCAGCTTGCACCCCCCCACCAGCAGGTCGTTGGGCCATTTGATTTGTGGTTCGATGCCGAGTTGCTCGAGCTCGAGTGCCAGCCCCACGGCAATCGCCAGCGTCAGTGGGGCAGCAGGCGCGGTTTCGAGCACCGGCCAATCGAACGCAGCACTGAGCCACAGGCCTCCCGCCGGTGAGCTCCAGTGCCGTTGCCATTGGCCGCGGCCGTAGCGCTGCCGGCGGGCCACCACCGCTAGGCCGTAACCCTGCAGATTGGGCGCATCGCCCATTGACTCAAGCCAGCGATCCAGCACCAGTTCGGTGCTGGCGCACACCACTGGCTTGCGCAGCCGCCAGGGCAAGGCTGGGCTCAGAGGCTGGCGAGCCACTGGCCAATGCGCCCGGCGCCTGCTTCGAGTTGCTCGATCGGATGCACCAGCGCCAGCCGCAGCCAGCCTTCACCACCAGGCCCAAAGCCGTTGCCAGGGGTGAGTGCCACACCGGTCGCCTCGAGCAGCGCGGCGCAGAACCCCTCTGAATCCAAACCCCTGGCTTGCGCCGCTGGCGGCAGCGGCAGCCAGAGGTACAGCGCCATCGAGGGTTTGGCTGCGGGCCAGCCCACCGCTTCAAGGGCAGCGGCCATGCGGTCGCGGCGCTCGCGGTACACCGTTTTGAGCTGCTCTGGCCATTCAGGGGCCTGCTCCAGCGCGGCGATCGCCCCGGCTTGCAAGGCCAGCGACTGGTTGAAGTCCACCACCCCCTTGAGCTGGCGCAGCGCGCTGATCAGCCACGGCGCGCCAATGGCAAAGGCAAGCCGGTAGCCGCCCAGACACCAGCTTTTTGAAAAGGAGAAAAATTCGATGCCAATCTCCCGCCAGGCGGGGTTGCGCAGCAGGGCGGGCGCCTCACCGTCGAGGGCCAGATCCACATAGGGGTTGTCATGGGCGAGCACGCAGCCGTGGGCCTGGGCCCGTTCGACGGCCTCATCGACCCAGGCCTGCTCGCCGGTGGTGGCGGTGGGGTTATGGGGAAATCCCAGCACCATCAGCTTGAGCTGGGCCCAGCTGGCGGCATCAATGGCGTCAAAGTTGGGCCGCCAACCGGCGCCGGCTTCAAGGCTCAGCAGCACCGGCTGCGCTGAGGCCAGCTGCAGCCCGCCCATGTGCGAGGGGTAGTAAGGATCGAGCAGCAGCGCCCGATCGCCCGGGTTCAGCACCGCCAGGGGCAGATGGGCTGTGCCCTCTTGGGAGCCCACCAGCAGCAGCACCTCCTGCTCGGGATCGACGCTTGTGTTGAAGCGCCGCTCGGCCCAGCGCGCCACGGCCTGGCGAAACGGTGCAGTCGCCGCGTGCAGGCAATAGGCGGCGCTGCTGGGTTGGTTCAGTTCAGCGGCGATCGCCGCCAGCGCCACAGGCGGGGGCTGCAGGTCGGTTGAGCCCAACGACAGATCCAGCAAGGGCGGCAAGACCCCGCCGCTGCTGGCTGCGGCCTGGCTGTAGGCCGCCTTGCGCTGGTCGTTGCGGGCAAAGACGCCGCTGCCCAGCTGGGCGACCCGCTCAGAGATGGGCATCGAGGAAGGCCTTCAGCTGCGGCTGGGCCATGGCCCCCTCGTGGCGGGCCACCTCTTGCCCGCCTTTGAACAGGATCAGCGTGGGCAGACCCTGAATCTTGTAGGTGTCGCGGCTGGCGGGGTTGCCGTCGGCCTCGAGCTTGCCGACCTTCAAGCGGCTGCCGTATTCGCCGGCGGCCCAGTCCATCAAAGGGGCCATCAGCCGGCAGGGGCCGCACCATTCGGCCCACACATCGACCAGCACGGCCTCAGAGGCCTGCAGCACCTCGGCCGCAAAGTTGGCATCGGTAAAGCTGCTGACCGCCACGGCAAGGTCCGGAGATCCGGGATCGACTGCGATCGATTGTATGGATCCTCAGAGCTTGTCGATCGAGCGCTTGAGCTCTTCGAGTTCAGCGTCAACCTCGGCCACCTGCACCGGCTCGAGCTGGGGGGCAGGCCCATTGGCAGGCGGCAAGCTCACGGCAGCGGCGCCGCCTTCGAGCCGGTTCTTGAGTGCCGCGAGTTCGTCATCGACATCATTGCCCCCCTCAAGAGCCATGAACTGGCTTTCGAGATCGGCGCCTGCCAGTTCGGCAGCAGCCTGGCTTTGGGCCTCGAGCGCTTCGACCTTCTCCTCCATGCGCTCGAAGGCGGCCATTGAGGTGTTGGTCGACAGATTGCCAACAGCGCTCTGCAGCTGCACCTGAGCCTGGGCGGCTTGGGCCCGGGCCTTGAGCATGTCCTTTTTGGTCTTGGCCTCGGCGATCTTGGCCTCGAGGGCAACCAGTGAGCGCTTGAGGGTGTCGACCTGGCCGGCCTGGCTCTGCAGCTGGTTGTTCAGTGCGGTGGCCGAGTCCTGGTAGGTCTTGCGGCGCGAGAGGGCTTCTCTGGCTAGATCTTCCTCGCCTTTTTGGAGAGCCAGTTCGGCGCGCTCATACCAGGTTTTGGCCTGGGCGTCGGCCTGCTCGGCTTGGTTGGCAATGCGTTTCTGGCTGGCAATGGCGCTGGCGACGGCCTGGCGCAGTTTCACCAGGTCGTTCTGCATGTCCTCAACCGACTGGTCGAGGATCTTCACCGGATCTTCAGCCTTGCTGATCAGGTCGTTGACGTTGGCGCGCAGCAGGCGGCTGAGGCGATCAAAAAAGCCCATTGGGGCGCTTCAGGTGCGTGTGGCGAGGCTAGCTTGGCTTCTATGGCCAGCGCCGTGTCGTTGCTGTTGCCGCCGCCACCGGCGCCGGCTGAACCGCTGGGTGATTGCCTAGTCGCCTTGCAGCAGCGCTGGCGCCGCAGCGGCCATTTGGCAGCGCTCTGGCAGGCGTGGCCGCGCATCGCCGGCCCGCAGCTGGCTGAGCATTGCCGGCCCCTGCGGCTGCAGGGCGGCCGCCTCACCGTGGGGGCTGATCCGGGGCCCTGGCTGCAAGCGCTGCAGTACAACCGCCACCAACTGCTGGCGGCCCTGCGCGCTGCGGGGTTTGAGCTGCGCGATCTGCGCATTGAGCGCGCTGCCCCACAGGGCCCAGTGGCGGCCGATGGCACGGCCGTCGCGGCGGCCTGGCAGTGCCATCCCAGTCGCGTCGACGTGCATGGCATGGCCACCTGCCCGTGCTGCAGCAGCCCGGCTCCAGCCGGCGAGATGGCCCGCTGGGGCCATTGCAGTTTTTGCCGCCGCCACAGCTTGAGTCAGAGCCTGACTGAGAGC
>JBMSMG010000075.1:0-7473 GCA_049421025.1 Prochlorococcaceae cyanobacterium
CAGTCGCAGTCGCAGTAACAGCAATCTCAGCAACGCGCCTTCCTAGGGTCAGCGCAGCAACAGCTTCATTGGCGCCATGCAGCTGCGCATCGGCAACGGCTATGACATCCACCGGCTGGTGGCAGGCCGGCCGCTGATCCTTGGCGGCCAGCAGCTCGAGCACCCCGCCGGGCTGGGGCTCGATGGCCACAGCGATGCCGACGTGCTGGTGCACGCGATCATGGACGCGCTGCTGGGGGCTCTGTCGCTGGGCGACATCGGCAAGTACTTCCCGCCTGATGACCCCACATGGAAAGGGGCCAACAGCCTGGTGCTGCTTGAGCAGGTGAACGCTCTGGTGGTTGAGCGCGGCTGGAGCGTGGTCAACATCGACAGCGTGATCGTGGCTGAGCGCCCCAAGCTCAAGCCCCACATCGGCGCGATGGCCGCCGCCATTGCCGCGCGCCTGGGCGTTGAGCCCGAGCAGGTGGGCGTCAAAGCCACCACCAACGAAACGCTGGGTGCCGAAGGCCGTGAAGAAGGCATCAGCTGCCACGCCGTGGCCCTGCTGCAGCGGCCATGAAACGCCTCTGGCCCCAGCTGACAGCACTGCTGCAGGCCTGGGGCCGCGCGCTGGTGTTGATCGCCCTAGCTGGAGCGCTTGCACTGGGACCGCAGCCACAGGCCTGGGCGGCGCTCAACCCTCAAGCGGCAAACCCGCAAGCGGCAAGCCTGCAAACGGCAAACCCGCAAGCCGCAAGCCCCAAGGCGAGCAGCCCTGAATTTGATGTGGCCGTGGTGGAGCACATCAAGCTCAAGGTGCCAGAAGAGGCGCGCCAGGCCTGGCTCGAAGCCGAGCGCCAAAGCTGGGAGCCCTGGCTGGCGCGACAGAGCGGCTTTTTAAGCCGCGAGCTGCTGTGGGACAGCAGCACAGAAGAAGGCACACTGCTGATTCGCTGGGCCAGCCGCGAGCAGTGGAAAGCGATTCCCCAAGCCGAAATCGAGGCGGTCCAGCAGCGCTTCGAGCAGCTGGCAAGGCGCGCTACCGGCAGCGGTGACAACCCGTTTCCGGTGGTCTTTGAAGGGGAACTGCTGCCGCCATGACCCGCGATCACCAGCTCGATCTAGGGCGCCGCAACCGCCTGGGCATGGTCGAGGCGATCTGGGGTGAGCACAAAAGTGCCGACCAGCTGGCCCGCATCATCAGCACCCTTGATGCCCAAGGGGAACTGGCGCTGGCCACCCGCGTCAGCCCCGACAAAGCGGCTGCGACCCTGAGCCAGCTGGCAGAGCGCGGCGTCGTTGAGGTGAGTTACGACGCCCAGGCCCGTTGCCTGCACCCAGCCGTGCTGCCAGCTGCTCAAGAGGCGCTGGGCACGGTCACCATCTTGAGCGGCGGCAGCAGTGATCTGTGCGTCGCGCGCGAAGCCCAGCTGGCCCTGCAGTGCCACAGGGTCAGCAGCGAGCTGGTGCTCGATGTTGGCGTTGCGGGGCTGCACCGCCTGCTCGATCGCCTCGAGCAGCTGCGCAGTGCCCGGGTGCTGATCGCCTGCGCCGGCATGGAAGGTGCCCTGCCGACGGTGCTGGCGGGGCTGCTACCGCAACCAATTATCGGCGTACCGGTCTCGGTCGGCTACGGGGTGAGTGCGGGCGGGCAGGCGGCGCTCACTGGCATGTTGGCGAGCTGCGCACCGGGGCTCAGCGTGGTCAACATCGACAACGGCTACGGCGCCGCGATGGCGGCGTTGCGCATTCTCAACAGTGGGGGCGCAGGGGCTTGCTGAGCGGCTTGTCGAGCTCGAGCAGATGCTGCAACCACAGCTGCATCGAGCGCGGCAGCAAGCCCTGCTCGTAGCGCTCGATCGCTTCCACCAGAACAGGTGTGTTCACCCAGCTGATCGGGCGGGGAGCCATCGGCGCCACACATTGGTGAGGTCAGTGTGGAAACCCTTGGCAGCTCCGGCAAGGGAGCAACGCCCAATCTCCTTAAGTCTCCTGAGAAACCCTTACAGGTGCTGGAGCTGGGGGTAGGCGGTGAGCAGCTCCTCGGTGCTGAGCACTTCGCCGGCCCCTTCGGGCTGCCAGATCACCTCAAGCGCCAGCAGCGCGTCGCTGCCGATGGCACCAAGCTGCTGCAGGGCCGTGCGCAACTGCTCGCCGCTGCCGGCTCCTGGCAAGCGCAGGCGGCGGCGGCTGGCCACCAGCACCGTGATGGCAATGAAATCGCTCGTGGCATCGCTATCGCCAGCTGCCACGGCAGCGTCGCTGCGGCGGGTGCCGGCCACGTTGCTGGTGACCTCACGCTCGAGCTTGCTGCGCTCAGCCATCGAGAGGCGGTTGAAGGTCGACTCGGCACTGGCAAAGGGGACCTCACCCTCTTCGCTGCTGGCATAGACCCACAGATCTGGATGCCGCAGCAGCGCCAGGGTGGTCTCTTGCAGCACCTGCTGCAGACCCGCTGGACTGCTCGTATCGGCCGCGCCGGCCAGGCGGCGCAGATCGCTCTGCAGCTCGCGCGCCGAAGCGAGCAGACCCACCTGAATCTGAGCAATCGTTACCGGTCCATCGGCAGGGGCGCTGTACGCCAGATCGCCGCCGCGCATGCCGGCAGGCAGGGCGCCGCCGCCACCGCCGCCGCGCAAGGCGTTGGCGATGACACCAACCACAGCCATCAAGATCAAAAACCCAAACAGCCCGCCGCCGCCAAAGCCAAAGATCGGAATCAGAAACGGAAAACCGATCCCACCGCCACCAATGCCACCGCCGTAGCCGCCTCCGTAGCCGCCATAACCGCCGCGGTAGCTGCCGCCGCCGTAACTGCGGGGCATCGACGGGGCCGAACGAAAACTGCCGCCGCCGATGCGGCCGCCGCTGGCGGCCAGCGCCGGAGCCGGAGCTGCCGCTAGCAGCATCGCCAGCACCAGCGGCATCGCCACACAGGCGAGCAGACGCAGGCGCCAGGGGCGACTCACGGCTGCTGCAGGGTGCTTCGCGCCCACGATCGGCTGCTGCATCAAGGCTGAAATCTAGGAACCACCGCCCACGATGGTGACCACCTCGAGCACATCGGATTCCACCACCAACTGCGCCGCCCAGCCGCTGCGCGGCAAGATCACCCCGTTGAACTCGACCACGACCAGCTGGGGTTTGTAGCCCAGCGACTCGAGCAGCTCAGGCAGGGATAGACCTGCTGCGCAACAGCGCGGCTCGCCGTTGACGGTGATGCTGATCGATGGGTTCTGCTCGCTGGCCAAGGCGGGATCGTGTGCCATCAATGGGGCGTCCCCAGCGCTTGCAGCAGCGCCCCAGCCGCGGCGGCAGGATCGGCGCTAGCGGTGATGGCCCGCACCACGGCGACCCGGGTGGCACCGGCAGCACGCACCGCAGCGACAGCAGCCTCGTCAATACCGCCAATCGCAAAAAACGGAATCGCACTGGTGGCAGCCGCCTGGCGCACATAGTCGAGGCCCACCGGCTCGCGGCCCGGCTTGGTGGGGGTGGCATGCACCGGCCCGACGCCCACGTAGTCGCAACCATCGGCGATCGCCTGCTGCAGCTGCTCAGGGCCATGGGTGCTGCGCCCGATCAAGCGCTCGGGGCCTAGCAGCCGGCGCGCCAGCTCAGGTGGCAGATCGCCCTGACCCAGATGCACGCCATCGGCTTCGGCCGCCAGGGCCAAATCGATGCGGTCATTGACGATGAACAGCGCCCCATGGCGGCTGCACAGCTGACGCAGCGCCCGGGCCTGCTGCAGCCGCGTGGCGTCATCGACACCGCTGTCGCTTTTGGCGCGGTACTGCAACAGGCGCACACCGCCGCTCAGGGCCGCCTCGGCCATGGCCTCGAGCCCGGCCATGGGCCCAGCAATCAAATACAAATGACACTGCCCAAGCAGCGCCCGGCGGGCATCGCCGCCTGAGGCGGCCAGGCGCACCGCCTGCAGCAGCTCGACCTCAAGGTCATAGAGCTGATAGCGGATCGTTGCGGCCTCGGCCGCCAGGGCCGCGTTGTCACTGCGGCCAAATTCTTCAAGCACCCGCAGCGCCTCGGCCACGCGGGAGGCATTAGCCCCCACCACCTGCGAAGGGTCCTGGCGCTCCAGCTGGGCCGGGTGGCCCATGCCAGCAGCTGGATCGCTGGCGGTGTGGCGCGCCAGCTTGTAGCGATCGTCATGCAGCCGCCCCAGGCGCTGGCGCATGTCCTTGCAGCGGGCCACCAGATCGGCCCGGTCCAGGGCAAAGCGGGCCCAGTCTTCGAGCACCCGCAGCCCCTCGCGGGCGCGATCGAGGTTGGCATCAAGCAACCGTTCGATCTCAGAACTGCTAGGGGTAGGGGGCATGGCGATGAGTGCAGGCGGCAATGGCTCCAATCAGCCCCGACAGCGACAACCCGATGCTGGTGCTTGTTTCAGGGATTCTGCTGCTTGGCGGCATTGCCGCCTTCATCAGCTGGGGACTGAGCAACGCCTACCCCGGTTAGGGCACGGGCCTGATCGGCATCGCGGCCGATCTGAGCCTTGAGCGCCTCGAGTCCATCGAAGCGCTGCTGCTGGCGCAACAAAGCCAGCGGTTCAATGGTGAGCTCGGCGCCAAGCAGCTCAAGCTGCCGGTCCAGCAGATGCACCTCAACTGCTGAAGGTGCCGCCGGATCAATCGTGGGCTGCGGACCAAGGTTCATCACTGCAGCCATGGCCTCAGCCTGACCCGCCAGCCAGGCGCGGGCGGCATAGACCCCCTCGCGCGGCAAAAATTTGCGGCCATCGACCTGCAGGTTGGCCGTGGGCCAGCCCAGCCCTGTGCCCAAGCCGCGGCCGCTGACGACCTGCCCTTGGAAGCGATAAGGCCGCTGCAACAGAGTCTCAGCCTGTTTGAGCTCGCCTGCGGCGAGGGCCTCACGAATGCGGCTGCTGCTGTGGCGCCCGCCTGCATCGCAGAGGGTCGGAACGACCTGCACCGCGATGCCCATGGCGGCTGCAAGCCGCTGCAGATCGCTCGCTGAGCCCGAGCGCCCAACGCCAAAGCGAAAGTTCTCACCCACAGCAATGAAGCCAGCCCCCAGCTGGCCCACCAGCACCTGCTCGACAAAGTCGCCAGGGCTCAGTGCCGCCAGCACCCGGTCAAAGGGCACCAGCACCAACTGGGCGATGCCTAAGGGCTCGAGCAGCAGCAGCTTCTCGGCGGGCAAATCGAGGCGCAGGCGCGGCTCGCCGTAGAGCACCTCGCGCGGATGCGGCCAAAAGCTCACCACCGAGGGCACCAGCTGCGGATCAGCCGCTGCCGCTGCTGTCACCGCAGCGATCACCTGACGGTGGCCCTGGTGCAAGCCATCAAAACTGCCAAGCGCCAGGGCCGCCGGCCGCGCAGCTTCAGCAGGGGTTCGCAGCGGAATCACCTCAGATCAGTCCGGCAGCAACGCACAGCAGCAACGACAGCAGCAACGCAACAGAACCCAACGCTGAGGCGGGACGAAGCGATCCTCCCATGGCAACTTTGGGACACCCTGCGGGCTGCTCGCCCCACCCCTGCCATGGCCGACCGTCTCGACCTGCAGCTGATCTCGGCCGCCCTGCGCCGCATGGGCTGGGTGCGGTTCTGGGCCCAGGTGGTGCTGGGGGTGGTCGTGGTGGGGGTGCTGCTGTTCAACAACATTGGTGGGCGGCTGGCGGCCAATTCGTCGCGGGCGCTGGGCCTCGGTCCTGGTATTTCGCTGACCACGCTTGCCTTTTTGCTGCTGCTGTGGTGCATCTGGCACAGCTGGAATGTCGTGCGCTACGGCCGCGCCCTCAACTCAACGGCACGCCCCAGCAAGGGTGAAACCGCCCAAATGCTCAAGCGCGGCCTGCTGGCCGATCTGGTGGGGGTGACCCTGGCCGTGGTGGGGTATCAGTCGCTGGCGGGCAGCCTGTTCGTGCAGGCCTCCCAGCAGGTGCCGGGCTTTTTCGGCGCGCAGATTCAAGCTGCGCCAGGGGCCGGCGGCCGCGTGATCGGCCTGCCGATCACCTCGATCGAAATGCTCTCGGTGCTGGGCAACACCCAGGTGCTGTTTGCGCACCTGATCGGGCTCTGGATCAGCCTGTGGCTGCTGCAGCGCATCTACCGCCCCAGCTGAGGCAACGGCGGCAACGCGGCCGCCTCACCCCGCCAGAACAGCTCGGGCTGCAGCGGTGTAAGCGACACCCCGCCAGCGGCCACATGGGCCACATCAATAGGCCAGTCGGCAGGGCCTGCGACCTGGGCCTCGAGGTCATTGGCCACCTCGCCGGCCAGCCAGAAATAGGTGCGCCCGCGCGGATCGACCCGCTCCACAAACTGATCGGTGTAGCGGCGCACCGCCTTGCGGCACCAGCGCAGAGCGCCGATCTGCGGCTCTGGCAAGGGGGGCACGTTGAGGTTCAGCAGGGTGTTGGCCGGCCAACCCTGTTGCATCATCTGCTCGGCGACATCGAGGGCGATCGCCGCCGCCGGCTCGAACTGGCGCCACTGAAAGTCGGCGCTGCTGACCGCCAGGGCCGGCAGCCCCTCAATCGTGCCCTCCATGGCGGCGCTGACCGTGCCCGAATACAGGGTGTCGGTGCCCAGGTTGGGGCCATGGTTGATGCCCGAGAGCACCAGATCAGGCCACTCGTCGAGCAGGGCAAACAGGGCCAGCTTGACGCAGTCACTGGGGGTGCCGCTGCAGGCCCAGGCGCGCACACCTGGTGCAAACAACTCATCGGCACGCTCGGCCCGCAGCGGGGTCTGCAGCGTCAGCCCGTGGCCGGTGGCCGAGCGCTCTTGATCGGGGCACACCACACTCACCTGGTGGCCCCGCGCGAGCGCCTCAGCCGCCAGGGCGCGAATGCCACCGGCAAAGACCCCATCGTCGTTGCTGATCAAGATCTTGAGCGGGGCCATCGCCAGCGGTGCCATCGAGCCGCAGGCTAGGGATGGGAGCGCTTGAGACCGCTGCTTACAGTCGCCCCATCTAGCGGCGGCCTGTTGTGAGCGCAACGATCACCCTGAGCCAGCTCAGTGAGCAGCTGGAGAGCCTCGAAGCTGAAGCGAGCCGCAGCATCGAAGCCGCCACCACCACCGCCGAGCTCGAAGAGTTGCGCATTGCCCTGTTGGGCAAAAAGGGCCGGCTCTCTGCCGTGCTGGGGGCCATGGGCAAGCTGAGCGCCGATGAGCGTCCCCTCGTTGGCCAGCGGGCCAATGTGCTCAAAGAGCAGGTGCAATCGCTGCTGACAAGCCGGCTGAGCACGCTTCAGCAGGCGCTCATGGAGGCCAAGATCTCCAGCGAAACCCTCGATGTGACGGTGCCGAGCAGCTACGTGCGGCCGGGGCATCGCCACCCGTTGATCAGCACGATCGAAGAGATCGTCGACATCTTTTCCGGGCTTGGTTATCGGGTCTCTGAAGGCCCAGAGATCGAAACCGATTACTACAACTTCACGGCCCTCAACATCCCGCCGCACCACCCGGCCCGCGACATGCAGGACACCTTCTATTTGGAGGA
>JBMSMG010000076.1:0-7205 GCA_049421025.1 Prochlorococcaceae cyanobacterium
TTTTATGTCTATGTGAGCTATGGCATTCACCACTGCGTCAACGTGGTGACCCATAAGGCTGATTGGGCCAATGGCGTGTTGCTGCGTGCGCTCGCCATGCCAGGTGAGGCTGAGCGTGTGGCGGCCGGTCCGGCGCTATTGGCGCGTCGCTTTGGCATCGATCGCAGCTGCGATGCCCAGCCCGCCCAACAGGCCAGTGGGCTGTGGATCGCCCCGCGCCATCGGCAGCTTGTTGATCTGAGCGGCGCCGATCTGATGCAGACCTCTCGTATCGGCATCAGCCAGGGGCAGGAGCTGCCTTGGCGCTGGTATTTGCGCGCCAGCCGCAGTGTGAGCAGGCGGGCCAGGGGAGATAGCAACCCGCCGCTCAGCGAGGACTTGTCAGCTCGCCTAGGTCAAATCGGTTGATAGGCAGCTTTTGAACTCCCCGTCTACTCTGAGGTTGTGCGCGCCGGCAGCCCTTGAGCGACTGGACCCACCGCCATGTGCTCGATCTGGCGGCCTTTTCGCTTGACGATTACGCCATGGTGCTGGAGCTGGCGCAGCGCTTTCGCGCCATGCCAACCAGCGGGGCCCGCAAGCTGCCAGCCTTGCAGGGCCGGCTGGTCACCACGCTCTTTTTTGAGCCGAGCACCCGCACCCGCAGCAGCTTTGAGCTGGCGGCAAGGCGTCTGTCAGCCGATGTGCAGAGTTTTTCGCCTGCCTCCAGTTCGCTGAGCAAAGGCGAAAGCCTGCTTGACACCGTGCGCACCTATGTCGCTATGGGGGCCGAACTGCTGGTGGTGCGTCACCGCGCCACGGCGGTGCCGCAGCAGCTGGCTGAGGCGCTCGATGCGGCAGGTGAGCAGGTCGCCGTACTGAATGGCGGCGACGGGCTGCACAGCCACCCCAGCCAGGGATTGCTGGATCTGTTCACCCTGGCGCGGCATTTTGCCCCCGACGCTCCTGGCCCTGAGGCCTTGCGCGGCAAGCGCATCACCATCGTTGGCGATGTTCTGCATTCGCGCGTGGCGCGCTCGAATCTGTGGGCACTCACGGCCTGCGGTGCCGATGTGGTGCTGTGCGGCCCGCCCACCCTGCTGCCCGAGGCCTTTGCACACTTTGTGGCGGCCCCGCCCCCTGGTCAGTCGCACGATCCGGTGGCTGCGCGCGGTTCAGTGCGCCTCGAGCGCGATCTTGATGCGGCGCTAGCAGGCGCTGATGCGGTCATGACACTGCGGCTGCAACAAGAACGCATGCAGCAGAACCTGCTCACCAGCCTCGATGGCTACCACCGGCGCTACGGCCTCACCCATGGGCGCCTGGCTGTGTGCGGCCGCCCTGTGCCGGTGCTGCACCCAGGCCCTGTGAACCGCGGCGTCGAAATGAGCGGAGAGCTGCTCGACGATCCGGCGGTGTCGCTGGTTGATGAGCAGGTGCGCAACGGTATCCCCATTCGCATGGCGCTGCTGTATTTGCTTCAGAGCAGCTTGAACCCGTCCAGCAAGAGGCCATAAAGCAGCCCGATACGGGCCATGTCGAGCAGGGCCACAGTCAGCTCTTGGCCCTGCTGGCGCCGCAGCGGCCCCCGCAGCCGTGCAGCCAGCTCGATCGTCAGCACGCAGATCAGTGCACTGAGGGGATCGAGCCGCGCCAAGGTGCCGCTGATCGAGCCGACGGCGCCACCGATCATGAAACTGCTCAGCAAGACAAGCAGCAGCAACGACAAGCGCCGCCACGGATTGCTAGCCCATTCCTGCAGCCGCACCCCCGATCCAAGGATCAGGCGTTGGAAGCGGGTTTGCTGCAGCGGAGGTTGCAAAGGGGTGCAGGTGTGCTGTTGGCGGTGATCCCCATCACCCAGCCCAACCCTG
Source organism: Prochlorococcaceae cyanobacterium (assembly GCA_049421025.1). GTDB lineage: Bacteria > Cyanobacteriota > Cyanobacteriia > PCC-6307 > Cyanobiaceae > RGUW01. The sequence continues at coordinate 1,854 of JBMSMG010000076.1, forward strand.
CAGGCCTATTTCTACACCATCTATGGCGCCTGTGGGGTTATTGACCACCACTGATAGGGGATGCCAATGAAAAAGCCCGGAGCACAGGGCCCGGGCTGGGTGATGGGGATGGCTTCACCAAAGCGCCTGGTTGGCGCAGCGGCAAGGGGTCAGCCGTCGCTTTCTTTCTTGCGTGAGGTTTTGCCTTCGAGCAGCTCCAGCAGGGCTTCCATTTGGGCCATCACACCGCGCACCTCGCCGGCTTCGGGCAGCAGGCCGTCTTCCATCACGCCCTGATGCATTTCCCGGAGCTCCTGGCGGATGTAGCGCAGGTGAGAGACCACCTGTTCGCGCTTCGACTGCGACATGGACCTGCATTAGGTATTTCTGCCCTCCCTTTTACCCTATCGGGGGTCTACTTCTGGCCGAACTGGGCTTTGGCCTCCTCGTAGAAGGCCTCGCTGACTTCGTTCTGGCCGGCTTCGGCAGCCAGGGTTTCAATGCGGCGCCGCACGACCGGCCGCACGAAGAAGGGCACCTCTTTCAACCGTGCTTCTGCAGCAGCAGACCAGTTCATGGAGATGGCTGATCTTGAGTTCGATGGAGAATAGGGGACTCGAACCCCTGACCTCTGCGGTGCGATCGCAGCGCTCTACCAGCTGAGCTAATTCCCCTGGTGGGGTCCATTATTTCAAAGAAACCGTCGCCCCAGGCCCTGCCGCCCTGAGCTGAGATGACCACCTCGATCACCCCTGAACGCCTGGCGGCCTTCGATGAGGCGGCAACCGCCGAGTTGGCCCGGAGGCTTGAGGACGATGACTATCCATCACCCTTTGATGGTTTGGCCGACTGGCATTTGATGCGCGCCTTGGCGATCCATCGCCCCGAGCTGGCCCGCCCCTATGTGCACCTGGTTGATCAGGAGCCCTTTGATGAGGACTGACCCGCTAGCAGGGCGGCGCATTCTGGTCGGCATCACCGGCAGCATTGCTGCGGTCAAGTTGCCGTTGGTGGTCAGTGCCCTGGCCAAGCGCGGTGCCCAGGTGCGCTGTGTGCTGACGCCCAGTGCTGCCGAGCTGGTAAGCCCGGTGGCCCTGGCCTCGCTGAGCCGGCATCGCTGCTATCTCGATGCTGACCAATGGAGCCATAGCGCTGATCGCCCCCTGCACATCGAGCTGGCCGAATGGGCCGAGTTGGTGCTGCTCGCACCCCTGAGCGCCACCACCTTGGGCCGCTGGCTGCATGGCCTGGCAGACACCCTGCTGGCCAGCACCCTGCTGGCCAGCGAGGCACCGGTGCTGGCAGCTGCCGCCATGAACACCAGCATGTGGCAGAGCCCGCCGGTGCGGCGCAACTGGCATCAGTTGCACGCTTTTGAGCGGGTGTTGCCGCTGGCGCCGGCAGCAGGGCTGCTGGCCTGCGACAGGCGTGGTGACGGCCGCATGGCCGAGCCTGAGCTGTTGCTGCTGGCGCTTGAGTCGCTGGCCCTGTGGGGCTGGCGGCGCGACTGGCAGGGCCGCCGCCTGCTGGTCAGTGCAGGCCCCACCCGCGAACCGCTTGATCCGGCGCGTTGCATCACCAACCCCAGCACTGGCCGCATGGGCGTGCTGCTGGCCCAGGCCGCCAGATTGCGCGGCGCCGAGGTGGATCTGGTGCACGGCCCCCTGCAGCTCGAGCCTGCCTGGCTCGAGGGGCTGCACTGCCACGCGGCTGACACAGCAGCGCAGATGCAACAAGCCCTGGCTGAACGGCAACCCACTGCCGATGCGATCGCCATGGCGGCAGCTGTCGCTGACCACCGCCGCGCTGCCCCCGCCCAGCGCAAGGCCAGCAAGGACGAGCTCTCTGCTGCTTTGGCCAGCGGCTGGGAGCCTGTGCCAGATCTGCTGGCCGAACTGGTAGCGCGCCGCACCGGCCAGCAGCCCATTCTTGGCTTTGCCGCCTACAGCCAGGGCGGCCTGGAGGCGGCTCGGGCCAAACGCGAACGCAAAGGGTGCGATCTGCTGTTTGCCAATCCGATTGATCAGGCCGATGCAGGCTTCGGTTCAACCACCAACCAGGGGTGGTTGTTTGGCCCCGCTGGCCTTGAGCGTGAGTTGGCGCCAATGAGCAAGCTGGCCCTGGCCCATCAATTGCTCAGCGCCCTGGGCAGCTTGCTGGAGCCAGCGCTCAGGCCGCCAGTGGGTGATCGTCATCGTGGCGATCACGCTGCAGCAGATCCATAAAGGTGCGCAGCTGCAGCCGCGGTATGTAGGGCCAACCGCCGCTTTGCTCCATTTCGCGTAGGAGGTTGAACAAGGCGCTGCGATCGGCTGGCAGGCTGCTGCGAAAGGCGCCGTCCTGCAGGGTCCGGTGCAGCTGCTCCAGTTGACGCAGCAGGGTGAGCAGGCCCTGGGGATTGCCTGAGAGTTCGCCTGCCAACGCCTCCAGCTCGGTGATCACCGCGTCAAGGCGCTGCTGCTGCTGGCTGCTCAGGGCGTCCGTGCTGGTTGGTTCGGCAGTGGTGTTGGCGGGGGTGCTGAAATCGCTCATATCGACGGTTCTCGAGACATCGGTGCATCCGCGGCCGTTGGCAGCGGCGGGTGCTGGCTCAGGGCTCCCATACAGGTTGTTGAGAGCCGCGACATCGTAGGGGTATGCGGCATTTTGCACCGGTAGGATCCGCCCCAGATCGGTTTCCCCCATGCGTTTCCGTCCACTGCTGGCTCTGGTGCTGGCGTTGTGTCTGACCCTGGTGACTGCCTGCAGCGGCGGCGCCGAGGCCAAGGATCGGGCCAACCTCACCTACGACGACATTCACAACACTGGTCTGGCCAATGATTGCCCGACCCTGCCCGACTCTGCCCGTGGCTCGATCGCGCTGACCGGTGGTGGCACGTATCAGCTGCGCGAGCTCTGCTTGCATCCAGCTGAGGTGTACGTGAAGGGCGAACCGGCTAACAAACGCCAGGAAGCACAATTCGTGCCCGGCAAGATCCTGACCCGCTTCACCACCAGCCTTGATCAGGTCTATGGAGACCTGAGCGTTCAGGGCGACAAGCTCGGCTTCAAAGAGCTCGGTGGCCTCGACTTCCAGCTGGTGACCGTGCTGCTCCCTGGCGGTGAAGAGGTGCCGTTTGTGTTCTCGAGCAAGGAGCTCGAGGCCAGTGCCGATGGCGCTGCCATCACCACCAGCACCGACTTCAACGGCTCGTACCGGGTGCCCAGCTACCGCACCTCGAACTTCCTCGATCCCAAGGCCCGTGGTCTGACCACTGGCTACAGCAGCGCTGTGGGTCTGGTGCCCGCTGGTGATGACTACACCTCTGAGACCGTCAAGCGCTACGTCGATGGCACCGGCAACATGAGCCTCTCGATCACCAAGGTCGATGGCAACACCGGTGAATTCGCCGGTGTGTTCACCGCCGTTCAGCCCTCTGACACCGACATGGGCACCAAAGAGCCCGTCGACGTCAAGATCACCGGTGAGCTCTACGGCCGCCTCGAGCAGGGCTGATCCGCTCTAGTCCAGAGCTGCTCAGCCAGGGCCCTGCGGGGCCCTTTTTTGTGCGCCGATTGTGGGCTCCCCCTGCTCTGAAAGAATCGCCCCCATTGCCCAGTCGCCTCTCTGCCATGACCGCCTCTGTGACCAGTTCCCAGGGTTTGATTGCCCCCCATGGCGGCAGCCTGGTCGACCTGATGGTGCCGGCCGAGCAGCGCGAGGCTGTGGGCGCTGGCGTTGATCGCGTCCTCGACTGCAGCGACCGCAACGCCTGCGATGTCGAGCTGCTGGTGGTGGGTGGCTTCTCACCGCTGCGCGGCTTCATGCACCAACAGGACTACGACGCAGTGGTGGCAGGACACCGCACCACGAGTGGTCTGCTGTTTGGTCTGCCGATCGTTTTTGACACCGATGACGCCACGATCAGCGTTGGTCAGCGGTTGATGCTCACTTACCAGGGTCAGGAGCTGGCGGTGCTCACCGTGGAGAGCCGCTGGGAGCCCGACAAGGTCAAAGAAGCCAAGGGTTGCTACGGCACCACCTCGCTGGAGCACCCGGCAGTGCGCATGATCGCCACCGAGCGCGGCCGTTATTACCTGGGCGGCAGCATCCAGGGGCTGGCTCTGCCCCGCAGGGTCTTTCCCTGCAAGACCCCGGCCGAGGTGCGCGCCACCCTGCCGGTTGGTGAAGACGTTGTGGCCTTCCAGTGCCGCAACCCGATTCACCGCGCCCACTATGAGCTGTTCACCCGGGCGCTTGAGGCCACGAATGTGAGCGCCGGTGGCGTGGTGCTGGTGCACCCCACCTGCGGGCCCACCCAGGACGACGACATTGCTGGAGAGGTGCGCTTTCAGACCTATGAGCGTCTGGCCGCCGAGGTCAACAATCCCCGCATCCGCTGGGCCTATCTGCCCTATTCGATGCACATGGCCGGCCCGCGTGAGGCGTTGCAGCACATGATCATCCGCAAGAACTACGGCTGCACCCACTTCATCATTGGCCGTGACATGGCGGGCTGCAAAAGCTCGCTCACCGGTGATGACTTCTACGGCCCCTACGAGGCCCAGGACTTTGCCCGCGAGATGGCCCCTGAGCTGGGCATGGAGACCGTGCCCTCGCTCAACCTCGTCTACACCGAGGAAGAGGGGTATGTGACCGCTGAACACGCCGAAGCCCGCGGCTTGCACATCAAAAAGCTCAGCGGCACCCAGTTCCGCCAGATGCTCCGCGGCGGCGAGGAGATCCCCGAATGGTTCGCCTTCCGCAGCGTGGTGGAGGTGCTCAGAGCCGCTGGCTGAGCCCGGGCATGCCCCGTGCTGAGCGCCTTGATGAGCGCCCCGGTTAACATTCCTTCACTTCCTCCTGCCCCTTTTTGGCCGTGAAAAAACGCTGGCGCAACGCGGGCCTGTATGGGCTGTTGGTGATCGTGATGATTGCCATCGGCACCGCTTTCCTGGATCGTCCTGATCCTGCGAATGCACCGCGCACCTTGCGCTACAGCGATTTTGTTGAGGCCGTCCAGGGCAACGAGGTCTCGAGGGTGCTCATTTCGCCCGATCGCGGCACCGCTCAGATCGTTGAGAACGACGGACGCCGCGCCGTGGTCAACCTTGCTCCAGACAAGGATCTGCTGAAGCTGCTGACCGATCACAACGTCGACATTGCCGTGCAGCCCAGCCGTGAGCCGGCGGCCTGGCAGAGCGCCATCGGCAGCCTGATCTTCCCGTTGCTTTTGCTTGGAGGGCTGTTCTTTTTGTTGCGCCGCGCCCAAGGCGGCGGCGGCAATCCGGCCATGAGTTTCGGCAAGAGCAAAGCGCGGGTGCAAATGGAGCCCCAGACCCAGGTCACCTTTGGTGATGTGGCCGGCATCGAGGGCGCCAAGCTCGAGCTCA
>JBMSMG010000077.1:0-7105 GCA_049421025.1 Prochlorococcaceae cyanobacterium
CTGCAGGCCCTTGGCCTCACTGCAGCGCTGCTGGGCGGCTGCAGCGAGGCGGAGCTGCCCCAACGCAACCTGCAAGCTGACGATTGCTTAAGGGAGGTGAAGCTCGAGCAGCTCGACGCGGCACTCAGCCGCTGCGACAAGGTGGTGGCCCAGTACCCAAACGATCCGGCGCCGCGCAACGAACGCTCGCTCTTGCTGGCCCTGAAAGGCGATGATGCGGCCGCTTGCCGCGACATCGAAGCGGCCCACAGGCTGGCCCAACGACCGGGCAAGGGCAAGCTTGATCCGATGCTGGTCTCAGAGCTGAGCATGCGGCATCGCAGCTGCCAAGCCAGCCGTTGATTGCTCAGGCGGCTTGCAAGAGGTCGTCAACCATCGCCGCTAGGCGCTGACGCTTGAGCAACCGCTTGTGGTTGCCAAACACCACGGCAATGCGCTCGGCCTTGCTGGCGATCAAACCATCGACCAATTGATCAGCCAGCCCCAACTGCAGCCAATGGCACTGCAGCGCAGCCTGCATGCCAAGGCGATGGGCGCGGTCTTCGGCCTGCTGGGCATCGCCAGGCGTCCAAGGGCGCTCGAGCAGCACCACATGGCTGGCGCGATGCAGGGTGAAACCCAGGCCGCCGGTGCCATAGGTGGCGGCCATCAAGCGGACCTCACCGCGTTGAAACGCATCAACCCGGGCTTGCCTCTCGGTCGCGTTCACCGCACCACACAACAACGCCGCACCACCTAGGGCCGCCAACTGCGCTGCAAGCGCACGGGCCGACGCCACAAAGGCTGTGAACACAACAACCGACTCGCCCTGGGCCAACAGCGGAGCGATCAGATCAATGGCCGCTGGCAGCTTGTGGCTCGATGCCAGCTGACGCAAGGCGCCCAGCACCGCCAGGGCCTCGGCGTCCCGGCGCACCTCGCCCAGGGCGCTGCGGCGGCGGTAGTCGCGAACGCAGGCCTGCAAAGCCCCGTCAAACGCATGGGCTTGATCGGCTGAGAGCTCCACAGCGATCATGCGCCGCGTTTTGGGCGGCAAATCGAGGCAGTCCTGTTTGCGCCGGTGCAACACCAGCGGGCGCAGCAGTCGCTGCAGTTCGGGTAGGGCACTGGCTCCACGAGCAACCCATTGGCGGCGGCCGCCCTGCTCGAGCCAATGGCCTGCGCAGTAGCGCTGCTCGAACGCCCACTGGTCGTCGGCCAGCGGATGACCAATCGCCGCCAGCAACGGGTACAACTGGGCCGGCCGGCCGTTTTTCATCGGTGTGCCGGTGAGCAGCCAGCAAGCCCGCAACCGCGGATGCCGTGCCAGACGCAACAGCCCTGCCGTGCGCCTTGCAGCACTGTTCTGCGCGAAGTGGGCCTCATCGGCGATCAACACGCAGCCTGCTGGAGGCAACTCAGCAGGCAGGGCCGCCCAGCTGTAGATCTCGAGGCGAAGCTGCATCGCAGCCGCCTCCCGCTGCCAGTGGCCATGCAAGCCAACTGGAGCGATCACCACGATGCGGCAGTTCGCAAGCCGCACCAAGGCCCGGGCGGCAGCCAGGGCTGTGATGGTCTTGCCCAAGCCCATGGCATCGGCAAGCACAGCCCCGCGGCGGGCCAACAACCACCGCGCTCCTGTGCGTTGATGGGCCAACAGGGCGCGGCCGTCAGCCAAGGGCGCCTTGAGCTCGGCCGCGGCCACCAGAGCACGATGCGGCGGCAAGGGCGGCAAGGGCTGGGCGAACCAGTCAAACCAGAGCTGCAGTGCAGGCTCAATCGCAAAACGGCGTCCAAGGGTCTGCTGCAGCACCCCTGCCGCCTGCAGCGGGAATTGCCACAACCGCCGGCGACTGCACCAGTGCCCACGTGGCCGCAGCGCGCGCAACTGGGCCTGGGTCACCGCGTCATAGGGGCTGATCACCTCAATGACGCCGGTGGCGCCAAGACGCATCAAACAGCGCTCAGTTGACACGCAATTGCCGCAAATGCAGTCTTCGACACATTGACACCCCTGCCACCGGCGCCAAACTGCCGCCAACCACAAAGCAGGCATGCACGCTCGGGATGCGGTCTTCCTCGAGGATCTCTGCCCAAAACTGCGTGTGAGGCGATGGCGCCAAAACCTGCACCGGTTCACCAACAAGCGCTGCATTTATTGCGGCAAACCGTCGGAATCGATTGACCACGTGCTGCCCCAGAGCCGCGGCGGCCTGAGCATCACCGAAAACTGTGTGCCTGCCTGCCTGGCCTGCAATGGGCACAAGGGCGATGCCGACGCTTTTGGCTGGTACCGGCGTCAGAGCTTCTATGACCCCCGCCGGGCCATGGCGATCCGCGCCTGGACCGAGGGTGATCTGAAGCTGGCGATGCGCCTCTTGCAGTGGGCCGACCCCAAGAGCTCAGAGCAGCTCAGCAGCGATCACCAGACGCGGCAGGCTGCTGCGCCGTTGTGGCGCTGGCAGATGGCAGCCTGATCATGCGGCTGCTCGGGAGCGAGCAGCACAGCCCCAGCCGCCAGCAACACCGCCAGCAATGCAGGCGCCCAGGCAGGCCCCAAACCCTGGGGCAGGCCCTGAGCTGCGCCGGCAGGATGGACGGTGTCGCGATGCCTTGCCCGGGCAAGGCGCGTGTCAGCAGGAAAGGCCGCAACCATGGATCCAATAGCGAGTAGTACAAGCGTACTCAAGCGAGCAGAGTCCGTCAAGCTGCTGGTGCTTGGTGGTGGTTACTGCGGCCAGCGCCTGATGCACCATGCCGCCGCCGCCGGCATCAACGGTTGGATCAGCCAACGCGAGCTGGCCGCAACGCTGGCTGTACCAGCCGGCTGGTCGGTGGTTGGATTCGACTCACAGAGCAACCTGCGGCCAAGCCAACAGGAGCTCTCTGGCCTTACCCATGTGGTCAGCACAATCGCCCCAGATCTCAGCGGCGGGGACCCCGTGCTGAGGCATCTCGGCGGCCTGCTGCTGGAGCTCAGGCCCCAGTGGCTGGGCTATCTCTCCACCACTGGTGTCTATGGAGATACCGCTGGTGCCTGGGTCGATGAAACCAGCCCCTGCCAACCGGCTTCAGGCCGCAGCCAAGCCAGGCTGGCATGCGAGCTGGCCTGGCAGGCCCTGGGTCTACCGCTGCAGATCTTTCGTCTGCCAGCGATCTATGGCCCTGGGCGCAATGTCCTGCAGGACCTGCGCAACGGCCGTAGCCGTCTGCTGCACAAACCCGGCCAAGTGTTTTGCCGAGTGCATGTCGATGACATCTGCGGCGCCCTGCTGCACTGCATGCAACACAGCGATCACCAGCAAGCCAGCGTGGTCAATGTCAGCGACGATGAACCCTGCGCCTCGAGCGAGCAGCTCGGCTATGGGGCCCATCTGCTGGGCTGCAGCTTGCCGCCGCTGCAACGCTTTGCCGAGGTCAGCGCCCAGATGAGCCCGATGGCGCGCAGTTTCTGGCAAGAAAACCGACGCGTCAGCAACCAGCTGCTATGCCAACAACTGGGGTATCAACTGCGCTACCCGAGTTACCGCGAGGGTTTGCGTGCCTGCTTGGCCGAAGAAGGAGGACAACCAGCTGAGGCAGGGCCAGGATCAGCCACGTAGGGCACGCCAAGGTCGTACAACAAGCGGCCCCAGCGCAGCTCAATCCAACCCTTGCTGACCCCTGTACCCAGGCCAAACACGAGTCCAGCCAACAACAACCAACGCAGCATGGCCAACGCAGCAGGCAGCCCGGCCCCATCCAACTCCACTAGGGGCCGCCTGGCCATTGCCCTGGGGGACCCCGCCGGCATCGGCGCCGAGGTCACACTCAAGGCCCTGGCCTTGCCGGAGGCAGCAGCCCTGAACCCGCAGCCCTTGCTGGTGGGCTGCAGGCGCTGGCTGGAGAGCAGCTATGCCCAGCTCCGCCAGTGCAGCGACAGGCCCCTGCGCGATCCGGCAACACTGGAGATGGTCGATCGACCACTGGCCGAACCAGCCATCGCCGGTACCAGCACCGCTAGTTGCGGCGCGGCCAGCTTCGACTGGCTGAGCCAAGCCACCGAATTGGTCCTAAGCGGGAGCTGCAACGCTCTGGTGACAGCCCCGATCGCCAAGGCGAGCTGGCAAGCAGCCGGCCGCAGCTACCCAGGCCAGACGGAGCGCCTGGCTGAACTGTGCGGCAGCAGCAACGCCTCGATGCTGTTCACGGCACGCTCAGCCAACAGCGGCTGGCGACTCAACACCCTGCTGGCCACAACCCACATGCCCCTGGAGTCGGTGCCTGGAGCCCTCAACCCCGAGCTCATCAGCGGCAAATTGGACGCCTTGCTGACGTTCTGCAAGCGCTTCAATCCAAGACCGCGGCTGCTGGTGGCAGGGCTCAATCCCCATGCCGGTGAGGCCGGACTCCTGGGGCGCCAGGAGCAGGACTGGCTCAAGGACTGCTTGAAACAGTGGCAGTCGAGGCATCCAGAGGCTGAGCTTCAGGGTCCACTGGCCCCCGACAGCTGCTGGCTCAGCGCGGCCGCCGCCTGGCAGGGCAGCGGTCAGGGCGCCGATGGCTACCTGGCCCTGTACCACGATCAGGGCTTGATACCGGTCAAGCTTCTGGCTTTTGATGCGGCCGTCAACACCACCTTGGGGTTGCCATTTCTGCGCACCTCACCCGATCACGGCACCGGCTTTGACATCGCCGGTGCTGGGGTGGCGCGGCCCCTCAGCATGGCCGCTGCCATCGAGACGGCCGTCAGCCTGGGCTGAAGCTCAGCCGGGTTTGACCCGCATCAACACTTGGCCGAACTCCACCGGCGTGCCGTTTTCCACCAGGATCTCGACCACCTCACCGCTGACCTCGGACTCGAGCTCATTCATGAGCTTCATCGCCTCAAGAATGCAAACGGTCTGGCCGCTGCTGATGCGAGCACCCACCTCAACAAAGGGTGGATCGCCCGGCGACGGAGCCCGGTAGAAGGTCGCAACCATGGGTGCGGTGATCTCCAGCAGATCACTGCGCACGGCAGCCGCGGTCGGCGGCGGCGGTGACGGGACAGCCGCAACAGGGGCAGCGGGCGTGCTGGCAGGAATCGCCGCAGGCACAGCTGGGACCACCGGGGTCTGAATCACCTGCGCAGCGAGCCCAGGCAAGTTGCGGCGCACCTCGAGGCGAAAGTCATCGCCCTCGAGTCTGAGTTCTTGGATGTCGCTGTCACCCAGCAGGGCCAGCAGTTTGTGGAGCTGATCGTGATCGAGCTGCATGGTGATCAGTTCTCCCGACCGAGGTAACTGTCGGTGCGTGTGTCGATTTTGATCTTCTCGCCCACCGACAGGAACAGGGGCACCATCACCTGGGCGCCGGTTTCGACAATGGCCGGCTTGGTGCCGCCGGTGGCGGTGTCACCTTTGACACCGGGGTCGGTCTGGGTGATCTCCAGCACCACCGAGTTGGGCAGTTCAACCTCGAGGGGCTTGCCATTCCAGGCGACCACGTTCACCTCCATGCCTTCCTTGAGGTACTTGCGGCTGTCCCCGATCTGCTTGGCAGTGAGGCGGGTCTCCTCGTAGGAGGCCATGTCCATGAAGACGTAGTCATCGCCTTCCATGTAGGTGTGCTGCAGGGTGCTCTTCTCGAGCACGGCCTGGGGCACCATCTCGCCGGCGCGGAAGGTCTTCTCCACCACGTTGCCGCTCTGCACGGCCTTGAGCTTGGTGCGCACAAACGCCGAGCCCTTGCCAGGCTTGACGTGCAAGAACTCCACAACGCGCCAGACCTGGCCATCCAGCTCGATCGAGGTTCCGGTACGAAAGTCGTTGCTGGAGATCATTCCGGCGGATCGGATCTGGCGGATTGTACGGCTGGCTACCGGAGGCGGCTCAACACGGCCGTAACAGTGGCCTTTGGACTGTGCCAAAGTCCGGCCAACCACAGCAGCGCAATGGCTAAGGCTGATCACGGGGTCCTCGCCGCCCGCACGCCGCTCGCAGCTCTGCAAGGCCTGCAACCCCTGCTCAATGCCGCCCTGGCCTTGTTGCTGGTGATCGGCCTGGTGAGTCCTGCGGACGCAGCCCTGCCGGAGGGCAATGCCGTCAAAGATCCCAGCGCCATCTTGCGCAATGCACTGCCGATTCAGGCCCCCGACCTGCAGGATCTGCAGCGCCGGCTCGAAGCCACCAGCGATGACCTGCGGGCCAAACGCTGGAACGCGCTGGTCAGCACCGCCAGCCGCTGCCAGACACTGCTGAGCAGCAAACACGACGCGATCCTTGCTGCCGTGCCCCAGGCCAACCAGAGCAGCGCCGAGCAACTGCTGGAGCAATTGGCACCGCAGCTGGGCAAGCTCAGCGAAGCCAGTCAGGCAGAGCAGCGTGACGCCTTCTTGGATGCGCGGCGCGCGGCACTCAACAGCATCGGCTCCCTTGAGGAGCTCCAGGTGCGCGAGTTTCCTTTTGCGATCCCGGCAGAGTTCGACGCCCTGCCCAGGCTGCTCGGACGCGCCACCGTGCAGTTTGAGACCAACAAAGGCACCTTGACCGCCGTCATCGACGGCTACAACGCACCGATCACCGGCGGGGCTTTTGTCGATTTGGTGGAGCGCAAGTTCTACGACGGCCTGCCCTTCATCCGCGCTGAGGACTTCTATGTGCTGCAGACGGGCGATCCAAAGGGCCCAGACGATGGCTTCATCGACCCCCGCAGCAAGCAACAGCGCACGGTTCCGCTGGAAATCCGCATCAAAGGCGATGCAGCTCCCATCTACAACCTGACCTTCGAAGATGTCGGCCGTTTCAAAGCCGAAGCTGTACTGCCCTTTGCCACCTACGGCACGCTGGGTTGGGCTCACTCTGATGAGCAGCTCGACGATGGCTCCTCACAGTTCTTCTTCTTCCTCTACGAGCCGGAACTGACCCCTGCGGGCCTCAACCTGGTCGATGGCCGCTATGCCGCCTTTGGTTATGTGGTGGAAGGCATGGATGTGCTCGAGGAACTCAGCGTCGACGACACGATCATCAAAGCCCGGGTGATCGCCGGAGCAGACAACCTCAAAGCCCACGCCTGAGCACAGCTTTCAGGCCCCTGTTGCGGGCTCCGAGGCCTGTTCGGTGCAGATCACCTGCAGCCGCCATCCTGCTGCACTTGACCATGGTCA
>JBMSMG010000078.1:0-6936 GCA_049421025.1 Prochlorococcaceae cyanobacterium
CAGCCTCAGTAGCGCTCGGGCCTCGGCAGCTGCCAGGTGGGCTCAACGCCTTGAGCAGCCAGTTCAGCGGCGCGCTGCTCAAGGCGGCGGCGATCGAGCCTCCACAGGCGATACAGACCGTTGCGCGCCAGTTCGATCGGGCCAAGCCCTTGCCAGTGCGGCCGCGCCGCGGTGCCGGCATCGATCACCACCAGCACGGTGGGTTGGCTGGTGCTGCTGGCGGGCTCCTGGCCGCGGCGCCGTTCGCGGCTGAGGCGATCGGCCAGGTTGCTCAGGTCGGCTGGTTCGATGCCCTCGTAAAGCACAACCCGGCGGCTGTAGTAATGCAGCGAAGGTTTGAGGATTCCAACCATCGCCAGCGACTCGTCGGCGCGGCGCTGATCAACAGCAGCCATGGCCATGGCCCGCACAGGGGCTGAGCGCAGCTGATCAGCCAGCCCCCACAGGGGTTGCAGCGCCAGCAGGGCAAAACCCACCAAGGGCAGCTGCAGCGCCAGCAGCCGCAACGGCCCGCGCCACAGCACTGGCAGCACCGCAGCCAGGCCCCAGCACAGGGCCGCGCGTGCAAGCGCCCCGCTGGCCAGCACCGAGGTTGCCAGGGTTGGCATCTCGGGGTCGCTGACCAGGGTGAACCACTGCGGCGCCAGGGCCAGCCCCAGGGCCAGCAGCGCTGCCAGCAGCAGCGTCAGCGCCCAGGCGAGCTGCTTGTGCCAGCGGGGCGCTTGTGTGTTGGCTGCCGCCGAGGCAATCAAAATTGCTGCCGCCGGTGTCGCCGGGATCCAGTAGCTGGGCAGCTTGGTGGCGGCCAGGGTGAAAAAGCCCAGCACCACCAGCAGCCAGCAGGCGGCAAAACGCCCCAGTGACTGGGCGGGGGTACCAACGCGGGCGCTCAGGTTCTGCTGCAGCCCCAGTAGCAACAGCGGCGACGCCGGCAGGCTGGCGATCACCAGGATGGCGCCAAAGAACCACCAGGGCTGCAGGTGATCGTTGACCACCGAGCTGAAGCGCTGCAGGTTGTGGTAGCCAAAAAAGCTGTCCCAGTAGGGCTTGCCTTCAACCACCAGCGCAGCGCCGTACCAGGGCAGGCTCACTGCAGCCGTGATCACCAGCCCGGGCAGCACCCGCAGCCCCTGCAAGTGCAAGAGCAGTTCGCGCCGGCTGAGCGCAAAGCTCAGCAGCGTCAGCCCCACCAGCACAACGGCCACTGGACCTTTGGCCAGCACCGCCAGCCCCAGCACCAACCAGCCTTGCCACCAGCCTTGCCAGTGGCGCTCGCCCTGGCGCCTGTGCTGGCTGCACCAGAACAGCAGCAGGCTGATGCTCACCAATGCGCTGAACAGCGCGTCGCTGACCGGCAAGCGGCCCCAGACCAGGTTGAGCGGCGAGAGCGCAAAGGCCAAAGCGGCGCACAGCCCCAGCACACGGCTACCCCAGGCGCGGGCCACCACGGCCGAGAGCACCACCATCACCGCGATGCTGGCGGCTGCCGAAGGCAGCGCTGAAGCCCAGGTGCCCAGAGGGTTCCACAGCTGCTGGCCGGGCAGCAGATAGAGCAGGCCCATGAGCCAGTAGACCAGCGGCGGTTTGTCGTAGCGCGGCAGGCCATTGACCCTGGGGATCAGCCAATCGCCGCTCTCGGCCATGCCCCGCGCCGAGGCCGCAAACAGGGGCGGCGTCTCATCGACCAGCCCCGTTGCGCCAAGCTGCCAGACAAACAGAGCGGTGCCCAGGGCCAGGCAGGCGAGCAGCAGCCCATGGCGCTTGAGCCATGCTTCAAGGCTCTGCAGCTTGTGGCCCGCCACGTTCATGGGCAGGACCCTATCTGCTGCTGTGGTGTTCAGACCAGCCGGCTGTTAAGCGCACCAGGCTGCTCAGTGCACAAGCCCTTTGAGCCAGTGCTCCACCCGGCTGCCGAAGCCAGCCAGCGAACAGTGCTGCTCGGCCCAGGCGCGGCAGGCGGTGCGCTCGATGCCCATGGCGCGGCGGCAGGCGGCCACCAGGGCTTCGACGTCATCGGCTGCAGCCAGCGCACCGTTGACGCCTTCGACCACCAGCTCGGCAGGGCCGCCGCGGGCATAGCTGGCGACCGGCACCCCGCAGGCCAGGGCCTCAACCACCACGTTGCCAAAGGCCTCATTCCACTTGGGTGTGTTGAGCAGCACGCGGCAGCGCCCCAGCTCGGCCTGCAGTGCAGCTGGCTCCAGAAAGCCCTTCCAGATCAAGGTCTCGCTGGGTACCGATGCGGCCACGTGCTCGGCGTAGGCGGTGTCTTCGGCCAATCCCATCACCACCAGTGGTAAACCCAGGGCTGCAGCGGCAGCGGCCGCATCTTCAAGGCCTTTTTCGGGGGCGATGCGGCCTGCCCAGCCCAGTTGCTCCTGGGCAGACGCCTCAAAGCGGTACTGCTCCAGATCAAAACCATTGCCCAGCAGCAGGGGCGGGCCGCTGAGTGCAAAGTCGCCCGCCTGGCTGGCGGTGTGAAAGGCCAGGTGGCGGTGGTGGCTGCTGCTGATCTGGGCGATCACCTCGTCCATGGCATGGCTCACCGAGCCCATGCTCACCAGGTGGGCTAGGGGTGTGCTGGTGTGGGGCGTCAGCCACAGCGGCAGCCAGTCGTAACCGAGGTTGAGCAGCACGTCGAACTGCTGCTGCTTCGCCAGAACCTGCTGCCAGCAGGCGGCTAGCAGGCTGCCTGCGGGAATCGCAACGGCAGCATCGCGGCTCTGGTGCTGCCAGCTGGGCTGGGGCACGCCTGGTTCTTGCCACAGTTCGGCTCCCTGGCAGTTGGGCGGCAGCTGCGAGCCTTCGGCTGCCAGCACCGTGATCGCATGGCCCCGTTGCAGCAGGCCGGCGACGAGCGAGCTCAAGGTGCGCTCAACGCCGCCGCCGCATCCGCCGCCCAGGGGCCCCACCGCCGTGTTGATCACCAGAATCTTCACTGCGGCCGCTCCCAGAGCTGTTGGCGGCGGTTGATCAACAGCACGCTCACCAGGGCAACCGCAGCGCCCAGCCATTGCAGCGGCTGCAGCGATTCGTGCAACACCAGCACGCCGCTGAGCAACGCAAAGACCGGCGTCAAGAAGGTCAGTGAGGTGAATCCGGTCAGATCACCGCTGCTGGCAAACCAAAAAAACAGTCCATAGGCCAAAGCGCTGCCCAGCAGCGAGGCATAGGCCATCAGCCCCCATTGGCCCAGGCTCCAAGCAGGCAGCCATGGCGCCGGGTGCTCTACGCCCAGGCCCACCAGCAAAGGCAGGCCCCCCAGCAGCATGTGCCAGCCGGTGACAGCCACCGGGTCGCTGTGGCGGCTGGCGTAGCGGCAGAGCACCGTGCCAAGCGCCATGGCCGCAGCCGCCCCCAGCATCCACAGCTCGCCGTGGCTGAGGGCGTGCTGATCGAGGGCGGGCGGTCCCTGCAGCCACCAGCGCTGCAGCAGTCCCGCCGGCAGCCCCAGGCACAAGATGCCGGCTAGCCCCAGCAGCAGGCCAAGCCAACCCACCGGATTGATCGCCTCGCCAAACAGCCCGCGCGCCAGCAGCGCCACCAGCAGGGGCTGCGAATCGATCAGCACCGACCCCAGCCCGGCCCCGGTCTGATCGAGCCCGCGCACCAGCAGTCCTTGAAACAGGCTGCCGTCGACCACAGCAAACAGTCCCAGCCAGAGCCAGTCACGGCGGTCAACCTTCAGATTGCGCCCCATGGCCGCAGCCGCCAGCAGCAGCACAACAGCCGCCGGCAGCAGCCGCAAAGCGGCCACCGTCCAGATGCTGCTGGTGGCAATCAGCGGTTTCATGGCTGCCATGGCCGTGCCCCAAAGGGCAAACGGCAACAACATCAGCAGCCAGCGCTGCACCACAAGCGTCGGCCGCGAATGGTCTCCTTTTTAAGATCCAGCCACTGCAGACCGTGCTGATGCCCTGGCCCTGGCGCCGCAAAGCCAAGCGCACCCTGGCGCGCCTTGTGATTGATGGGCCGATTGCTGGCCCCACCCGCAAACGCGTGCTCAAGGCCTTGCGTCAGATCGAAGAGCGCGAATGCCCGGCTTTGCTGCTGCGCATTGACAGCCCCGGTGGCACCGTGGGCGACAGCCAGGAAATCCACGCGGCAATCTTGCGGTTGCGCGAGCGTGGCTGCCGTGTGGTGGCCAGTTTCGGCAACATCTCGGCTTCCGGCGGGGTTTACATCGGTGTGGCAGCCGAGCAGATCGTTGCCAACCCCGGCACGATCACCGGCTCGATCGGGGTGATCCTGCGCGGTAACAACCTTTCGCGGCTGCTGGAGCGGGTCGGTATTCAATTTGAGACCGTCAAAAGCGGCCTCTACAAAGACATCCTTTCGCCCGATCGCGCCCTGACCACGAGCGAGCGCCAATTGCTGCAGGAGCTGATCGATTCGAGCTACGGCCAGTTTGTCGAGGCGGTGGCGAGCGGCCGCGGGCTTGACGCAGCGGTGGTGCGTGGTTTTGCCGATGGGCGTGTGTTCACCGGGGCGCAGGCCAAGGAGCTGGGCTTGGTCGATCAGCTGGGTGATGAAGAGCAGGCGCGGCGCTTGGCTGCCGAGCTGGCCGGGCTCGATGCCGACAAGAGCCGGCCGGTGACCTTTGGCCGCCAGGCCAAGCGCTTTGGCGGTCTGCTGCCCGGCCGGGCCCAGTGGCGCGCGCTGACGGAGGCATTGAGCCTGGAACTGGCCTGGAGCGGCCAGCCCCTGTGGTTGTTTCGGCCATGACGCGTGAACTGCGGGCCCTGCGCGGGGCGACCACCGCCGCTGCCAACACCCCAGCCGCGATCGCCGAGGCCGTTGAAGAACTGGTTCTGGCGTTGATGCAGCGCAACCAGCTCAGCGCTGAGCAGCTGCTGTCGGTGACGTTCTCGGTCACGGCTGATCTGGATGCCTGTTTTCCGGCGGCCATCGCCCGCCGGCTGCCGGGTTGGGATGGCGTCGCCCTGCTCGACTGCCAGCAGATGGCGGTTCAAGGCGATCTACCCCGCTGCATTCGCCTGCTGGCCCATGCCTGGCTCGAGGCGGAGCGTGATCCACTGCATCCGTACCTGCGCCAGGCCTCTGGGCTCAGGCCCGACCGGGTCACTCCCTGAGCGCGCCAGATGGCTCTGTGGCCACCAGGGCTGCACGGCCGGCTCAACGACTGCCGACAATGCATGCAAAGCAAGGTGCTCCCATGCCCCGCCGTCTGCTGACGTCCCTGGCTGCTGCCGCTGGTGTTGCCCTGGCTGCTGTGAGCAGCAGCCAGCTGGCTTCACTGGCGCCAGCACGCGCCCAGGGAACACCCGGTCTGATGGAGTTCCGCTGGGATAACACCCGCGATTACCGCAAGCTCTACTACTTCATCACCGACACATCGCGGCTGAAGCGCTCGGAGTACTACCTGATCCTCAAGCCCAAGGATCGCAAGACAGCGATTCTCAAGCTGAGCGTGACCATTCCCAAATCGTTCGATGTGGAGATCAAGCCCAACCAGGTGAAGCTCTGCAAGATGTCCGAAGGCGGGATGCTCTCGCGCACCCGGTGCCTTGAGGACATTCCTTCGACCATTGAGATCGCCGCTGATGGCAGCGCGATCGAGATTTTCCCCAACACCCCGGTGCCCGATAAGGGCACGATCGGCGTCTACATCAACCTGTTCAATCCGTTCAACATCGGCATGTATCAGTTCAACGCCCTGGCCCAGGCGCCTGGCGATGTGCCGATGGCCGGCTATCTGGGCAGCTGGGTGATTCAGATTGATCCGCAGAGCAACTGAGCACCACTGGCCTGATAAATTGACCGACTGGCCGCGTTCCAAGCAAGCAATCCCATGACCAAGCGCACCCTTGAAGGAACCAGCCGCAAGCGCAAGCGGGTCTCGGGTTTTCGCGTGCGTATGCGCACCCATACAGGCCGCCGCGTGATCAAGGCTCGCCGCCGCCGCGGACGCGCCCGCTTGGCCGTCTGATCGTTTGGCGCTGCCCCTGGCCCATCGGCTCAAAGGGCAGCGTGTGTTTGACGCCCTCTACCGGCGCGGTAGAGCCTTTCATGGCAGCGCCATGGTGCTGCGTTGCATGAGCGCTGACCCTGCTCTGCTGCCGCCAACACTGTCGAGCTTGCCGATGTCGCCTTGGCGCTGCGGCGTAGTTGTCAGCAGCAAGGTTCACAAGCGCGCGGTCCGGCGCAACAGGCTCAGACGCTCATTGCATCAGGGTTTGCAGACCTTGCTGCCGGCGCCAAGTTCCACAGCTGATTCTTCAGCACAGGAGGCCTTTGAAGCCCCCGTCTGGCTGCTCATCAGCCTCAAACCCGGCAGTGAATCCTGGGAGCTTGATCGCTTGCTGGGAGAATGCCGCAATCTCCTCGTCAAAGCCGGCCTGATCGTATGAGCCAGGACACCACACCCGCTGCGGCCGCCAGCCCAGCCCCTCGGCCAACCGCCCAGGTCAAGGTTGAGGAGAGCGTCTTTTACGAGGGCGGGCCGGCGCGCGGTGATCTGATCTTCAACCTGCTGCTGGGTTTCACCTTGATCGGCATCCCATTTGCCGTAGGGGCCATCGTGCGGGCGTTGTGGCTGCGCTTTCGCATCACCAGCCGCCGCATCGAGGTCAACGGCGGGTGGATGGGCCGCGACCGCACCCAGGTGGTCTACAGCCAGATCCGCGAGGTGCGCTGCGTGCCGCGGGGCTTTGGCGCCTGGGGTGACATGGTGCTGGTGCTCACTGATGGCGCCAAGCTCGAGATGCGCTCGCTCCCGCGTTTTCGCGAGGTTGAGGCCTACATCGAAGAGCGCCGCCAGGCCCGGCCTGCCGCCCCCAAGGGCATGGCCGCCTGATTGCACCACTGGACGGGTCGTTGATCCGCCACACTGAGCCCACCTTCACACCACTTGTGCTGCTGCCGTGATCGGCTACATCTCCGACAACCTGCTGCTGCCGATCCTCGATTTCTTCT
>JBMSMG010000079.1:0-6615 GCA_049421025.1 Prochlorococcaceae cyanobacterium
GATCACCAGGCCGATGTAGAGCACGATCGCCATGCCGGCCTCGATCGGCACCAGCTGGCCGATCACCCCGAACAGGCCCAACAGCGAGGCCGCCCCCATGACCAGCCCGTTGAGCCACGAGTAGCCGATGCGTGCGCCCATCGCCTTCCAGCCCGGATGGCCGATGTAGATCGTGGTGGGAAAGCACGAGCCCAGCAGCGCTGCGCTGAGGCTGCCGATGCCGTTGATCAACAGCGAGCTACGCGCCGGGTAGGCATCACCGGCTGCTTCGGCGCTCTCAAGGTTTTGCAGCGAGCCGATCACGTTGAACAGGCCCATCGGCACGATCACCCCCAGCCAGGGCACCAGCTCGCCGCGGGCTTGCCACAGAGAGCCCAGTTGCAGCTGGGGCCAGTGCAGTCCGATCAACTGGGTGTTGGCGGCCCAGCGGGCCTGATCCAGATCGAGCAGTCCCGTGGCCCAGGCCAGGGCGATGCCCAGCAGCACCGCCACCAGCCCGGCGGGCAGGGGCCAGCGCACCGGGCCGAAATAGCCCACCAGGATCACCGCCAGCACCGCCAGCCCCACCACCGGGTGGGCGTAGGTGCGCAGCAAAAAGCCCAGGGCGATGTAGCCCAGGGCAATGCCAGCCAGGGTCGACAGCAGGGCCGCCCGCGGCAGCCAGCGGCGCAGGCCATCGGCCACAAAGGCGCCTGCCGATTCGATCAAAGCCGAGCCCAGGCAAGCCACCAGCCCCGCACGCCACGACAGGGTTACGGCCGCATCGGCGCTGAGCCCCTGCCCCAGGGCGCTGAGCTTGACCGGCAGCATCACCAGGAACACGTAGGCAAACAAGCTCACCGTGTTGATGCCGTAGGGCAGCGCGGTGCGGTCGTCTCGCCCTTCCAGTTGCCCCAGGCGGCGGGCCTGCAGGGCGTAGGCCAGGTTGCCGATCACCAGGCTGATGCCCGTGGCCGGCAGGATCGTGCCAAACACCAGGGCATCGGGGTAGCCCAGCAGCCCGCGGCACAGCACCACGATCAGCAGGATGTTCACCAGGTTGTCGAGGCTCAGGCCCAGGAAGCCATCGAGGTCACCGGGGACCCACCAGCGCGGCGCAGCTTGCGACATCGTTGTTGCGGCAGTCAGACCATCCTGCGCCGGCCGGTCGGTGCGCTTGAGAGCCTTTGCCCTGACAATGGGGTTTAGATGTCCGTTGTTGCATGGCCGCTGAAGCTGGCTCCAGCCAGGCGCATTTACTTGAGCTCCTGAGCGGCTTGCAGCGCAGCCTGCGGGAGGGTCTCGCCGGTGCGCGTGTTCGCTTTGGCGCCTGGCCAGCCAGCCAGCAGCTCGATCAGGGCCTGCCCATGGGTTACTGGTTCTAAAACCGCCGTGCCCGCTACCAGCCTGCCGTTGACCCCCCAGCTGCTGGAGCAGTTGCGCGGCTGGTTGGCCGAAGACCTGGGCCGTGGTGATCTGACGGCACCGGCTGTAGCAGGCGCAAGCGCTCAGGCGCATTGGGTGGCTAAGGCCCCAGGGGTTTTCTGCGGCGGCGTGCTGGTGGAGCCTTTGTTTGGGCTGTTGGATCCAGCGGTGCAGCTCAGGTTGCTGGTGGCCGATGGTGAACCCGTTGGCGCTGGTCAGCGGCTGCTCGAGCTCCATGGCACGGCAACAGCTTTGGTAGGGGCCGAGCGCACGGCGCTCAACCTGGCGATGCGGCTCAGCGGTATCGCCACCGCCACAGCCGCGCTGGTGGCCCAACTTGAGGGCACCGGCGTGCGCCTGGCTGACACCCGCAAGACCACCCCGGGGCTGCGCGTTCTTGAAAAGTACGCCGTGCGCTGCGGCGGCGGGCTCAACCACCGCCTGGGCCTCGACGATGCCGCCATGCTCAAGGAAAACCACCTGGCCTGGAGCGGTGGCGTAGGGCCTGCCATCGCGGCGGTGCGTGCTGCAGCCCCCTGGCCGGCCCGGGTGATCGTCGAAGCCGAAACCGCGCTGGAGGCCGAAGCGGCGGTGCGGGCCGGTGCCGACGGGGTGCTGCTTGATGAGTTCAGTCCGGCCGAACTCACCGCGCTGGTGCCGCAGCTACGGCAGCTTGCTGCAGCCAGCGGTAGGCCTGTGGTGCTCGAGGCCTCTGGCGTGCAGCCCGAGCTGCTGAGCGCCTACGCCGCCAGTGGCATCGATCTGATCTCGAGCAGTGCGCCGATGACCCGCTCCCCCTGGCTCGATCTGAGCATGCGCTTTGAGCCCGCCTGGGCCTAAACAGCTCCGGGAGGGATGATCAGAAGACTCTGAGCTTGCCCTCTGGGCTTCGCCTGCATGCTTCGCCTCGCCCACACTCTGGACACCCAGCTGCGCGCAGCCATGCAGCGGGCGTTTCCTGAGGCGGCCGCGGCGGCTGAGGCCACCGGGCAGCCGCTTGATCCCCAGCTGGCTCCGGCCAGCAAGCCCGAATTTGGCGACTTTCAGGCCAATGGGGCCCTGCCCCTGGCCAAACCCTTGGGCCAGCCCCCCCGCCAGATCGCCCAGGCGATCGTGGATCAACTGGCGGCTGAGCCCGCCTTTGGCGCGCTTTGCCTGGAGCCGGTGATTGCCGGCCCTGGCTTTATCAACCTGACGCTGCGGCCTGAGTGCCTGAGCGCCGAAGTCGCTGCGCGGCTTGGCGATCCGCGCTTGGGGGTGCCTGCCGTGAGCGCCGCGGCACCGGTGGTGGTCGATTTTTCGAGCCCCAACATCGCCAAGGAGATGCACGTCGGGCATCTGCGCTCGACGATCATTGGCGATTGTTTGGCACGCGTGCTGGAGTTCCGCGGCCACGCGGTGCTGCGGCTCAACCACGTGGGCGACTGGGGCACCCAGTTCGGCATGCTGATCACCCACCTCAAGCAGGTGGCCCCAGAGGCACTGCAAACGGCCGATGCCGTCGATCTGGGCGATCTGGTGGCCTTTTACCGCCAGGCCAAGGCCCGCTTTGACGAGGACGAGGCGTTTCAGACCACCAGCCGCGAGGAGGTGGTCAAGCTGCAGAGCGGTGATGCCACCTCACTCAAGGCCTGGGGGCTGTTGTGCGACCAGAGCCGGCGCGAATTTCAGAAGATCTACGACCGCCTCGACATTCGCCTCACTGAGCGCGGCGAGTCGTTTTACAACCCCTACCTGCAGGGCGTGGTTGACGATCTCAAAGCCGCCGGGCTGCTGGTGATCGACGACGGGGCCGGTTGCGTGTTCCTCGAAGGGGTCAGCGGCAAGGACGGCAAGCCGTTGCCGTTGATCGTGCAGAAGAGTGATGGCGGCTTCAACTACGCCACCACCGACCTGGCGGCGATCCGCTACCGCCTGGCACCGCCGCCAGCTGGTGATGGCGCTGAGCGGCTCATCTATGTGACCGATGCGGGCCAGGCCGCGCACTTTGCCGGGGTGTTTCAGGTGGCCCGCCGCGCCGGCTGGGTCACAGCTGCCACGCGCATCGAGCATGTGCCCTTTGGCCTGGTGCAGGGCGAAGACGGCAAGAAGCTCAAGACCCGCGCCGGCGACACGGTGCGCCTCAAGGATCTGCTCGATGAAGCAGTGGAGCGCGCCGAAGTTGACCTGCGCCGCAGGCTGGCCGATGAAGACCGCTCTGAACAGGAGGCCTTCATTGGCCATGTGGCGACGACTGTCGGCATTGCTGCGGTCAAGTACGCCGACCTCTCGACCAATCGCGTCACCAACTACCAGTTCAGCTTTGATCGCATGCTGGCCCTCTCGGGCAACACAGCCCCCTACCTGCTGTATGCGGTGGTGCGCATCGCCGGCATTGCCCGCAAGGGCGGTGACCTTGTGGGGGGTGGCTCATCGCCGGGAGCAACACCAGCGACGCTCAGCTTCAGTGAGCCCCAGGAATGGGCTCTGGTTCGTGAACTGCTCAAGCTCGACGCGGTGATCGCCGAAGTCGAAGAGGAGTTGCTGCCGAATCGACTCTGCAACTATCTGTTTGAGCTCTCGCAGGTGTTCAACCGCTTCTACGACCAGGTGCCGGTGCTCAAGGCCGATGAGCCGGCCCGCAGCTCGCGCCTGGCGTTGTGCCGTTTGAGCGCCGATACCCTCAAACTGGGCTTAAGACTGCTGGGCATTCCGACCTTGGAGCGCATGTGAGCGGGAGCGGCAGCGCGATGGATTTCTCCTACCCCAAGGCGCGCCCTGAGGTCGAGCGTCTCAAGGCCTACAGCGCACCACTCGAGGGCCGCCGCGGCTTGTTGCGCCTCGATTTCAACGAAAACACCATCGGCCCCAGTCCCAAGGTGATCGAGGCGATTGGCGCGATTCCGCCTGATCACTTCGCCATCTATCCCGAATACGACGGTCTGCGCGAGGCTGTGATCGCCAACCTGGCACTGCCTCTGGCGCCCGCTCAGATCGGCCTGTTCAACGGCGTTGATGCGGCGATTCACGCCATCTTTCATGCCTATGGCGACCGCGGTGAGACGTTGCTCACCACAAGCCCTACCTTCGGTTACTACGCACCCTGCGCCCAGATGCAGGGCATGGTGATCGAGGCGATTCCCTATGTGCTGCCCGATTTCGCCTTTCCGCTTGAGGAGGTCTCAGCAGCCCTTGTTCAAAAGCCGCGCCTGCTGCTGATCTGCAACCCCAACAACCCCACCGGCACCCGCCTTGCGCCTGAGGCGATCGTGGAGCTAGCGGCCGCCGCTCCGCAGACCCTGGTGGTGATTGATGAGCTGTATGAGGCTTTCAGCGGCGACAGCGTTCTGCCCATGGCCGACTTTGCTGCCACCCCAAACCTGGTGGTGCTGCGTTCACTGGCGAAGACCGCTGGGCTGGCGGGGCTGCGTATGGGCTTTGCCATTGGCGCGGCGCCTGTGATCGATCGCATCAGCCGGGTCACTGGCCCCTATGACATCAACAGCGTTGCGGTGACGGCTGCCCATGCGGCGTTGGCCGATCAGGCCTACACCGATGCCTATGTAGCCGAGGTCCAACGCGCCCGCAGCTGGCTTGTAGAGCAGCTCGCGGCTGCCGGGGTGCGCCACCATTGCGCCGGCGGTAATTACCTGTTGATCTGGCCTGAGCGACCGGTGTCCGAGGTGGACGCCGAGCTTCGAGCGGCGGGAATTCTGGTGCGCTCCATGGCGGGCAAACCATTGATCGATGGCTCCCTGCGGGTCAGCATCGGCACAACGGAGCAGATGCAGCAGTTCTGGGTGGCTTACAGCGCGTTGTAAGTGCTGAGCGCAGCGGCTCAGGCTCAGCGCATCACCTCGATCACCATGCTGTCGCCGAGCTTGCCGGGCAGGCTCAGGTTGCTGCCCGGCCGGTTGACCTTGGTGCCTGACATGGCCCTCAGGAAGGGTTCGACGCTGCCTTGGTCACAGTCTTTTGGTGCTTTGCGGCCGCTGACGTACTGCACCGGGATCACCCGGCGGGGCTGCAGCTCGCGCACCACTTCGGCGGCTTCGGCACCGTCGTAGACCTTGGCGCCGCCGCCAACCCCGATGATCAGCACATCGGGCCGGCCCAGCAGCACCCGATCAGACGGGGCCAGGCTGCCGGCGGTGCCGCCCAGGTGGGCGATCTCAAGGCCGCCCTGCTTCCAGCGCCACAGCGTCGCCTGGCCAAAACGGCGGCCGCCGAAGCGGTCATGGGGGGAGGCGATGCCTTCGATGCTCAGCCCTGCAACGCGGTAGGAGCCCGGTTTGACGAGCAACTTGCCCCGTGCCACGCCCGTAGCGCCCTCATCGCGCAGGGTGCTGCTGGCCAAAATCACATCGGCGCTGACTCGGGGTTCGCCCAGACCGGCGGCGCAGCCCACAGCTTTGAAGGGGTTCACCAGCACGGTCTTGCCGCCGCCACGGATCAGCAGGGCGCTGTGGCCGTAGCTGGTGATGCTGACGCCACCACCGGCCCATGCCGCAGGGGCCGCTGCGCCAGAGGCGGCCAGCAGGGCAGCGCTCAAGCTGAGCTGGGGCGCCAGGCGCAGGGCGGCAATGGCAGGGCGAAGCGACTGGCGCATGGTGAAGCGGTTCGTGGCGCGACGCTAACCCAGCTAGCTGGCGCTGGCCTGGCTCAGAAAGTTGGCCAGCAGGTCATGGCCGCTCTGGGTGAGCACGCTTTCGGGGTGAAATTGCACGCCCTGCAGGTGCTTGTACTGGTGGTGCCTGAGCCCCATGATCGTGCCGTCTTCAAGCCAGGCGGTGATCTCGAGGCACTCAGGCAGGCTGGCGCGCTCGGCGATCAGGCTGTGGTAGCGGGTGGCCGTCAGCGGGTTGGGCAGGCCGGCAAACACCCCCTCGCCGCTGTGCAACACGGGGGAGGTTTTGCCGTGCATCTGCTCGCTGGCGCGCACAACCTTGCCGCCATACACCTGGGCAATGGCCTGGTGGCCCAGGCACACCCCCAGGGTTGGAATGCTGGGGCTGAGCTCACGCAGCACCTCCAGGCACACGCCTGATTGGTCGGGATCGCCAGGCCCTGGTGAGATCAGGATCGCGTCTGGGCTCAGGGCGCGGATCTGATCCAGCGTCAGGGCGTCGTTGCGCTCCACCCGAAGTTCAGCCGCCAGGGGGTGTTGGCCGGCCAGTTCGCCCAGGTACTGCACCAGGTTGAAGGTGAAGCTGTCGTAGTTGTCGAGAACGA
>JBMSMG010000080.1:0-6579 GCA_049421025.1 Prochlorococcaceae cyanobacterium
GACGCCTACCCCGGCGATGTGATCGGCCTCAACAACCCGGGCATGTTCGCCATCGGCGACACTATTTATGTGGGCCCCAAGCTCGAATACGAGGGCATTCCCTGCTTTAGCCCCGAGATCTTCGCCTGGCTGCGCAACCCCAACCCCTCGGCGTTCAAGAGCTTTCGCAAGGGGGTCAACGAGTTGCGCGAAGAAGGTGCGGTGCAGATCCTCTACGACACCGATGAGAGCAAGCGCGACCCGATCCTGGCAGCGGTCGGCCAGCTGCAGCTCGAGGTCGTGCAGTACCGCCTTGAAAGCGAGTACGGCGTGCAGACCAGGCTTGAGCCCTTGGGCTTTTCGGTGGCCCGCTGGGTGGTGGGCGGCTGGCCGGCGCTCGAGGCGGTGGGGCGCATCTTCAACTGCAAGACCGTGCGCGATGCCTGGAATCGGCCGGTGCTGCTGTTCAAGAACGACTGGAACCTGAACCAGCTGGCTGAAGACCATCCCGATCTGGAGCTGAGTGCCGTGGCGCCTGTGGTCAGCGGGGTGGAGCCGATCAGCCTCTGATCCGAGGCAGCCTTGTGGAGAGGGCCACCGCGGGCTCACAACAGCGCGCCAGCCGCGCCAGACTTTCGTGTAACGAAGTGTCACGCCCATGCCACAGCCCATTTGGCTGGTGCGGCCCCGCCCCGACGGGGGCTGCGATTACGTCAGCTTCGTGACTGCCCAGCCGGGCAGCGCGGCCACGGTTGAAATGTGTGAAGGCAGCCATTTGCCGCCGCAGATGCCCCTGCTCAAGCGGCGCCACAGGCTCAGGCCCGAGGAAGCCGAGCGCTGCCGTCAGCAGCTGCAACAGAGCGGCGGCTATCGCTGCAGTGAGCCCCTGTTTTGAACCGGCCTCGATACGCTCAGAGAAGCACCGGCTCGATGCCTCGGTCATGAACCTCAGCCCTGATCAGCCTTCCTCATCGGCCGGTGCCAGCGACCCCTACGTGCTGCTTGGGATTGCTGCTGATGCCAGTTTTGAAGAGGTGCAGTCGGCCAAGCAGGCGCGACTGGCCGAACTGGGCGAAGACGCCCTGGCCCGAGCTCGCATCGAAGCGGCCTATGACGCCGTGCTCATGGGCCGGCTCAAAGAGCGTCAGCAAGGCAAGGTGAGCACCGCTGCCCGCAGCGCCTCGGCCCGCGAGGACAAGGTCGCAGCCGCCAAACCCGCCGTTGCTGGGCTGCCCTCGCTGCCCAAGCTGCCCGCGTTGCCCAAAGCTGCTGCGCTGCCCCAGCTGGGCTTGCCCAGTCTGAGCCTGGCTGAAGGCTCTGAGGCCTGGATCACCGCCTGTGGTGCTGCCGCTTTGGTGGCGCTGCTGTTGCTGGTGCCAGCCGCCAGCCCTGAGTTGCTGCTGGCGCTGGGCACCCTGGGCACCGTTGTGATGCTGCAGCGGCGCAACCGCCGGTTCTGGCCGGCGGTGGGCAGCTCGTTTGGCCTGTTGGTCTTGGGCCTGGTGCTGGGCGGCCTGCTGGTTGGCGTGCTTTCGCCTGCGCTGCCCTTGGGTCTGCCCTTGTCGGCTACCCAGGTGCAGAGCTTGCCTGCACTGGTGCTGCTGGCCCTGGGAGCGCTGCTGATCGCCTGATCGCTCAGCTCAAGCCGCTTCTGCGGTGAGTTCAGCGATCAGCTCTTGCAGTTCACCGCCGGCCACGTTGTAGACCTCGCTGCAGAAGTGGCAGGTCAGTTCCGCTTTGCCGTCTTCTGTGAGCATGGCGCTCAGTTCGTCGCGGCCCAGCAGCTTGAGCGCATTGACGCTGCGCTTGTGGCTGCAGGGGCAGTGAAAGCTGATGTCTTGATCGGCGGCCCCATCAACCCCGTCGAGGGGTACCGGATCGAGATCTGGAAAGATGTCGATCAGCAGCTGGCGCAGGTCTCCATCGCAGGCGGCTAGACGTCCACTGAAGCCTTTGACCTCGCGGCAGCGCTCTTCGAGTAGGGCGACCAGGGCGGGTTCATGGGCAGCCTTGGGCAGCACCTGCACCAGCACGCCGCCGCTGCAGCGCACCCCTTTGCTGTCGATCTGTTCGCCCACAAAGACGGCCGAGGGCGTTTGTTCTGAGTGCAGCAAATAGCTAGCGACGTCGTCGCCAATGCCGCCGCTCACCAGCTCGACGGTGCTGCTGTAGGGCTCACCTTCGCCCAGATCGCGCACCACATGCAGATAACCGGTGCCGGCGGCAGCTTTGAAATCGAAGTGGTGCAACCCATCGGGCTCGCTCACCAGGTCGAGCTCCAGGCCCGGATTGCCCACATAGCCCCGCACGGTGCCATCACGGCCGGCATCGACCATGAGACCCTTGAGCGGGCCGTCAGAGGCGATGCGCAGGTTGACGCGGCCGTGGGCCACCTTCATCGAACTGGCCAACAGCAACCCCGCCGTCATGGCGCGTCCCAACAGGGCTGTGGTCAGATACGACAGGCCGTGGCGGCGGCGGGCGTAGCGACTGGCCACCGTGGTGCTTACCGCCACCAGACGAATGCCGCCCCCGGCGGCGGTGGCGCGCAGCAACCGGTCGCTCATGCCGCTCTCAGCTCTTGGGGCATCGTACGGAGCTTGCCTTCCACCAGTTGCCAGCTGGGTCCTGTGATGCCGGCAAACAGCTCGGGCTCATGGCTGACCACCAGCACGCAACGGTCGCGGGCCAGCTGCGCCAGCAGCGACAAAATGTCGCCACTGACGCTCCAGTCGAGCCCGGCGGTGGGCTCATCGAGCAGCAGCACCGCGGGGCGGCGCAGCAGCTGAACGGCCAGAGCAAGCCGGCGCTGCTGACCGCCGCTGAGTTGCTCGGGCGCCTGGCTGAAGGCCAGGCCCTCGAGCCCCACCTGCGCCAGCACCGTGGCGGCGTCGTCTGCACTCAGCCTGCGGTGCCCCAGCTTGAGCTCTTGGCCCACCGTGAGGCCCAAAAAATGGCGCTCGGGAAACTGGAACACCAGCCCGCACAGCCAGCGCCTTTGGCGGCCGTTGAGCTTGCGCCCCTGCCAGCGCACGGCGCCTGCGCTGGGTTCAGCCAGACCGCTGATCACCTCGAGCAGGGTGGTTTTGCCGCAGCCGCTGCGCCCCGCCACCAGCCCAAGCTGCCCTGGCGAGAGCGCCAGATCGATGCCATTGAGGACCGGTTCGGCTGCGGTGGCGCTTTGGTAACAGATGCCGTCGAGTTCGAGCATGGGCTTGCACCAAGGCCTTGAAAGCCGAGGCTTGGTGTGTTGGATCAGGGAGTTTGCTGAAATCAACGTAAGCACCTGCGCCGCTGCCCCATGGAGATTCAGTTCCGCGAGATCGATCCGTTCAACTGCTGGATCTGGCTGCGCACCGCCAACCCCCTGGGTGCCGGCGAGCGGGGCTACATCGAAACGGCCTTTGATAGCTGGTTCTTTTTGGGCAAACTCGGCGGCTTCAACGCCGAGAACATGCAGACCCATGAGGCCGAAGGCGCCGAGCTCAGCTGGTTGAGCTACGACCTCGAAGACGCCGAACGTGCCATGCCGGCTCTGATGCACAACATGGGCCCGCTCGAGGTGCAGGGCTGCTGGGCGCGCTGCTGGGTGGATCTGGGCACCAGCGATGCCGTGGCCCTCGATGTGTTGATCAATGCTTTGCGTCAACTCGACAATGACGTTGTTGAGATCGAACAGCTGCTGATCGGCGGCCTCAACGACGACTGGCCGATCGAGGAGCAACCCGAAGCGATGTTTGCGGGCCTCGACGCTCTCGATGACGTGGTTGATTGAGCTGTGGCACGGGAAGCGCGGCGGCTGCTGATCACCCCCCAGAGGTTGGCCCAGGCAGCGGCATCAACGGCAGGCGCCCCATTGCTGCCCCTGGAGAACCATGAAGCTCACTATGTGCAGCGGGTGCTGCGGCTGCGGCCCGGTGATCCCATAGCCCTGGTCGATGGGGCCGGTCATCGTTGGCCGGCCGCTGTGGAGATCGGTGCTGCACGTTTGCTGGTGCCGCTGGATCAGCCAGCTGAGGTTGAGCCGCCGCCTGCGCCTTCGCTGCAGCTGGCGGTGGCACTGCCCCGCCAGGGCAGCGACGTGTTGCTGCGGATGGTCTGCGAGCTGGGGATCGACCTGATCCAGCCATTGCAGGCTGAGCGCAGCGTTCAGGAGCACTGGAATGCCCAGCGCTCAGCGGTGATCCTGCGCGAGGCGCTTGAGCAATGCGAGCGGTTGTGGTTGCCGCAGCTGGAGCAACCGCAGGCGGCCTTGCCCTGGTTTCAGGCCGCTGTTGGCGTGCGCTTTTTGGCGACCACGCGCCGCCCCGATGTGCTGCCGTTGGCTGAGGCCCTGGCTGCGGTTGTCCCTGCGGAGGCCAGCTGCATCAGCGTGGCGATTGGCCCTGAGGGCGGCTGGAGTCCGGCCGAAGAGGCGCAGGCGATTGCAGCGGGCTGGCAACCGGTCAGCCTTGGTACCAACATTTTGCGCACCGCAACAGCGGCAGTGGCCGCTGCGACTGCGCTGTGCAGCTGGCGCGCCTAGCTGCGGAACAGGCCCTTTGCCATGTCTTTGAAACCAGCCAGATTGGCTCCGGCTCGGCGGCGGCGGGTGGGAACTGCATTGGCCGGATTCAGACACTCCGGCGCAAAGGTCGACATCGCCGCGGCCGGCTTGGCCTCTTGAGCGGCGCGCAGTTCAGCGGCGATCGCCTCGGCCGTGGTCAGTGTTGTGCCACCAGCAGGGGCCGCAGGGGCAGCTGCAGAGGCAGTTGTAGGAGTGGAGCTGTCTTGGCTGCTGAGCTGGATGGCTGCAGGCTTGGCAGCAGGGGCGTCCTGTTTGGCTTCAGGCTTTTCAGGGGCGACTGCCACCTGGGCGGGTTTGGCCCCATCGCTGCCCAGATCCAGAAAGAAGCTGCCCTTGTTGTTGAACACCATCTGAAGCGCACAGCTGCGGTGATTATCTGCGCTTGGGTTGCCGGGCGCGGCGCTTCCTTAGGGCAGTGCAACACAGTGGGGCCACTGCTCTGTGTTGCCGCCATGGACGCCGCCCCTCTCCAGAGCCTGCAGCACTGGCTTGCGGCTGCCGCGATCAATGCAGCATTGATCGCGGCAGCCAGCCGGTTGCCGTTGCTCACGCCAGCTGGCTGGGCCCATGCCGCTGCTCTGGGCACAGTGCTGTGGGGCTGCATGGGGCCGGCGGGCTGGCTGGCGGTCGTGGCCTATCTGGCGCTGGGTTCGCTGGTGACGCGGCTCGGGTTTGCTGCCAAGGCAGCACGTGGTCTGGCGGAGGCCCGTGGCGGGCGCCGCGGGCCTGAAAACGTGTGGGGCTCCGCCGCAACCGGAGCCCTGCTGGCGCTGTTGATGCCGCTGGCCAGCGAGGCGCAGCGTTCGGTGCTGTTGGTGGGCTTTGCCGCCAGTTTTGCCGCCAAACTGGCCGACACCTTTGGCAGCGAAATCGGCAAACGCTGGGGCCAACGCACGGTGCTGATCACCAGCCTGCGGCCCGTTGCTCCTGGCAGCGAAGGCGCGATCAGCCTCGAAGGCACAGCCGCAAGCCTGGTGGGCGGCCTGCTGATGGCCTTGATCTGCGCTGCCCTGGGCTTGCTGCAGGGGCTGCGCAGCGGCTCGGCAGGAACGCTCACCGCCATCGCCCTGGTGACGGTTGTGGCCTTGCTGGCCACCCTGCTCGAGAGCGTGATCGGTGCCACCCTGCAGCAGCGCTGGGCGTGGCTCAGCAATGAATGGGTCAATGGTTTGCAGACTGGTCTTGCAGCGCTGCTGGCCATGGGCGCAGCGGTGTTGTTCTGAGCCTTCCTCTGTGGCGTGACCATGGTCATGACCATGGTCAGCAGTGCAAGGACCCTGCAGAGGCGCGATGCGTTGTGATCAGCAGGTGATGGCTTCGCTCACCACATCGAGCAGGGTCAGTGCGCCGGGCTCTGCGCTGCTGCAGCGTTGAATCGGGGCATCGAGGCTTTGCAGGCGCAGGGCCTGCTGCACCGCACCGGCTTCGCGCAGCTGCTCGGTGCGGCAACCGAGGGCGCTGGCCAGAGCACCCTCGCCCAGGGGCGACAGTCCGCATTGGTGGCGCTGCTGCTGCAGGCTGCAGATCCGCTGTTGCAGTTCGCGCAGGCGGCGTGGGGTCTTGATCGGCTGATAGCGGTCGCGTTCTTCGTGCTGCATCGCACCGCGAATGAACGGTACGGCCACCGTGCTGAGGTTCAAGCCGCGCTTGGGGTCGAACGCTTCAATCGCTTTGATCAGCCCGATGCAGCCCACCGACACCAGGTCGTCGTAGCCGAGCCTGCCTTTGCCCCGCTGGCTGGCGGCGACCCGGTGCACCAGGCCCAGATTGGCGACGACCAGTTGGTTGCGCAGCCGCACACGGCGCCTGGGCTGATGGCAGCGGTGCAGCTGCTCTAGCAGCACACGGTTGAGCTGGTGTGTGGGGTGCGGGGATGGCTGTGGCATGGATGGCCTTGGGCGAGTGGAGCGGGCAGTCAGCGGCAGTGCTGCTTGCGTGTTCTCACGGTCCCTCAGCGCAACGGCGCATCGCCTCACCCCAGCTGGTGAAGCCGACTCACCCGTTGGGGTGATTGTTCAACTCAACTCAACTCA
>JBMSMG010000081.1:0-6563 GCA_049421025.1 Prochlorococcaceae cyanobacterium
TGGAACGTGAACACAGCATCTCCGCGCCAGACGGCATCCTCAAGCGACATTTGTCGGGTCCTACTCAGCCAGGCTTAAATCTTGATTCTCTGCCATCGATCCATGCTCAAAGCCCTAAGTGCTCTTGCAGCTGCGCTACTGCTTATTGCCCCTGCACTGGCAAATGAGCATGACCAACCCAATGGCATGAGCTTCGAGCAGGTCAAGCAGCGCCGGCTGCAGCGCATCGATCAGATGCGTGCCTGCGTGGCCAAGGCCACCAACTTTGAGCAGATGAAGGCTTGTCGTCCTGCCTGGAAGAACAAGGACGCTGCGAAGCCCTAAGGCCTGCTTGAGGCTGAGACCAGGCACCTGGGCTGGACCCTATGAGCTGGACTCAAACCAGTCAAAAGCTCAATGCTCACAAAGCCCTGATCGGATACCAACACAGCGCTGCATGCTTGACCGCCAATGGGTTGGGTTGCTCGTGGGTATCGAACGCTCACGTCTTGTCGCTCGATCTGTCATACGGTCAATGCGGCCTGATCCGGACACATGGCATGACTAGCTGGAGCAAGCTGCTGAATAGCCAGACAACACCAACGGTCCATTTAGCTACAAAAGCTCTCCAAACCGACTGCAAAAACTAGTCTGACTCGGCGAGATCGCAACAATGCCCCACTTCACCTGGAAAGACACCGGCCTGACCGCCGACTGCGCCAGCCTTGAAGCCATGGCGGCGCGTTTTGAAGAAGCCGCCGCGCTGATGCGCCGCATGGCCAAAGAAGGCTTTGTGCTGGAGCGCCACAGCACAGGCCAGCACATCACCCACGGCGAACCGGGGGTGTTTGAGGCCTACGGCTTCATCAACGAAGAGTCACCGGTCAGGCAGTTGACGCTGCTGCCTTAACGGCTGCGCAGATACCCGACGATCCAGACCACCACAAACGCCAGTGACGAGGCCCCCAGGTAGATGAGGGCCCATTGTTGAAACGTGGCGATGTCCCAGCCGAACAAAAGCCCGTTGGCGGCGTCACCGGCGGTGCTGAAACCTAGGGTCAACGCTGACAGCACAACCACACTGCGGCAGGATCGAGCAATTCTGACCGGCCGCAGGCACCCATGACCCCACCGTTCAGCTCCCTGCCCCGCACCCTGATGCTGCTGGGCAGCGGCGAGCTGGGCAAGGAGGTGGCCATCGCCGCCCAGCGCCTGGGCTGCCGCGTGATCGCCGTCGACCGCTACGCCGGCGCCCCGGCGATGCAGGTGGCTGACGCCTGTGAGGTCATCGCCATGACCGATGCCGAAGCCCTCAAAGCCGTGGTGCTTCGCCACCAGCCCGATCTGGTGATTCCAGAGATCGAAGCGCTGGCCGTCGATGCGCTGGCCGAGATCGAAGCGGGCGGCATCACCGTGATCCCCACGGCCAGGGCCACCGCCGTCACGATGAACCGCGACCGCATTCGCGATCTGGCGGCCAACGAGCTGGGCCTGCGCACGGCCCGCTTCGCCTATGCCGAAAGCGCGGCCGAGCTGGCTGCTGCCGCCGAGCCCCTGGGCTGGCCGGTGGTGGTCAAACCGGTGATGAGCTCATCAGGCAAAGGCCAGAGCGTGGTGCAGGGCCCAGGCGGCATCGCCGCCGCCTGGGAGGCAGCAATGGCTGGCGCCCGCGGCGACGGCGCCCGGGTGATCGTCGAAGAATTTCTGGACTTCGAGCTCGAGATCACCCTGCTCACGGTCAAGCAGTGGCAAGGCCCCACCCTGTTTTGCCCGCCGATCGGCCACATTCAAGAGCGGGGGGACTACCAGTGCAGCTGGCAGCCGGCTGCGCTGCCTGCCGAGGCGCTTGTGGCAGCACAAACCATGGCCCAAACAGTCACAGGCAACCTCGGTGGCGCCGGGCTGTTCGGCGTTGAATTTTTCCTCTGCCGCCGCACCAACGGTGAACTCGAGGTGGTGTTCTCGGAGCTGTCGCCCCGCCCCCATGACACCGGGCTGGTGACGCTGATGGGCCAGAACCTCAGCGAATTTGAACTGCACCTGCGGGCCGTGCTGGGGCTGCCGATCCCAGAGATTTGCAGTCTTGGGCCAGCGGCCAGCCGGGTGATCCTGGCGGCAGACAGCGCCGCAAGCCTGCACTACATAGGGCTGGATCAAGCCCTGGCTGCACCTGATACCCAGGTGCTGCTGTTCGGCAAGCCCGATGCCCGGCCCAACAGGCGTCTGGGGGTGGCCCTGGCGCGCGGAGCCACAGAAAACGAGGCCCGCAGCAAAGCCGACCATGCAGCCGCCTGCGTGCAGGTGATCAGCCAAGCCTGAGTTGACGTCAACAACACACGCAGACCCCCTGGTGCAAAGGGGTTCTGCTCCTTATGGTGCGCCCAGTTCAAGGCGCCATGACCCAGGCCCAGCCCCGCCGACCGGCGCGACCGGATCCGAGCCGTCGCCGCCGCCAGGGCGAGCCGTTGGTCACTGACCTGGAGCAACGCCGCCGCAGGCGGCAACAGGCCAAAGGACAAGAGCGAGCCACAAGAGCGCGCACAGGAGTCGCGCCGCCGCGCCGTCCGCGCCAGCGGCCCCTGCTGCCTTTTGCCCTTGGCATTGCCGTTGGTTATGCCCTGGCCGGCCCCCTGCCGCCGCTGGCCAGCAAAGCCATCGCCGGGCTTTGGCCCCACAGCCATGCCCTCAGCCAGCTGATGCCCTTCGGCATCAGCGGCCGGCGCATCTTGGTGATGGGCAGCGATCAAGTCAGCGGCAGCACCGATGTGATGTTCACGGTGCAGATCAAAGACGGTCAAACCCGTTTAACCCGGATTCCTCGCGACACCTTCGTCGAGAGCGGTCAGTACGGCGTTCTCAAGGCGAACGCTCTGTACGCCTTTGGCGGCATGGATGCAATCCGCAAGGATCTGCCTTCCTTGGTTGGTGGTCCGGTGGACCGCTACTTCAAGGTGAATCTGCGCGCTGTGCGGCGCGTTGCCGATGCACTTGGCGGTGTCGAAGTCGATGTTCCCAAGCGGATGTACTACGTCGACAACAGCCAGGGTCTCTACATCGACCTGTACCCCGGCAAACAAACCCTCAAAGGTGAAGAGCTCGAGGGCTTCCTGCGCTTCCGCCATGACGAGCTCGGCGATCTGGGCCGCATGGAGCGCCAGAAACAGGTGCTCAGTCAGATTTTCAAGCGATTTGCCCAGCCAACCAGCCTGGCCCAGTTGCCGCAACTGCTGAAAATTGCTGGCGATGACATCAAGACCGACCTGAGCCCGCTGGAACTCGGTCAGTTGCTCACGGCGATGACCGGCACCAAGCTCAACACCAGCCAGCTGCCCGGCCGCCTGTTCTG
Source organism: Prochlorococcaceae cyanobacterium (assembly GCA_049421025.1). Taxonomy (GTDB): domain Bacteria; phylum Cyanobacteriota; class Cyanobacteriia; order PCC-6307; family Cyanobiaceae; genus RGUW01. Next base: position 3,326 of record JBMSMG010000081.1, read on the forward strand.
GCATCAGGACCTGAGCTATTGGATGCCGGACAACAACAACCACTATCCGGTGGCCCTGACCGGCTCAGGCGAGGAGCCTGAGCCCAGCCCCTAACAGCGATCAACGCCGCAAAAAGCGGTGGTGCCGCAGCCCTTCAAGCAAACCCCAGGCTTGGGGCTTGCTTGCAAAGAAAACGCGGCGATGGTGCCGCAAGCGCTCCAGCTCTGGGTCGTGATCTCCCGGCACCACACCCAGGGGTAGGCCCTGCAGCAGCTCAGCATCACCCTGCTGGCTGGCCTCCACCAGGATCGAACTGAGCTTGAGGTTCCAGCGCAGGGCCACATAGCGCAGGGCTTCGACCTTCGACGCTGTCAGCGGCAGAACATCGAGATACCAGTGCTGAAACAGGTGCGGCCTGGCAAGCAAACCATGGGCTCGCAGGGTCTGGCGCACCACCGGCAGGATGCCCTGATCTGGCTCGGTCAGGGTGTAACTCACCTTGAGCGGTCCCTGATCGCCGCTGGGCTGACGCGTGAGCCTGGGCTCGAGCTCGGCCATGGCGCGCTCGACCGCCTGCCGGTCCCAGCCCCGGGCGATCTGGAGCTGCCACTGGGGGTCGGGTTGATCAGCGACATGGATCTCGGTGCCGGCCTGGGTGATCCAAAGGATCGGCTCGCTCAGATGCAGAGCGCTGTAGCGCAACCGGGCCGCCTTGATGGCGCGCCCGGTGGTCACCGCAATGCCCAGGGCAGGGTCGCTCTGCAACTGCGCTCGCAACTCCTGCAGGCTGTTGGGATCCGGGGCTTCAAAGGAGCCATCAAGATCCAGCACAACCAGGCGGCCTGGACGCTTGGCCGGGTCAAACACCCCATGGCGCGGGGCCACTTTGAGCTGCTGATCAACGCGGGCCAGCTGCGCGGCTTGGCTGGCCTCGGCCAAATAGTGCATCACGTGGGCGTCCCAGCTGAAGGCTCGGCTCACCGCCTCGATGCCGTTGTGGCTCCAGCGCCGCCAACGCACCGGGTCGCGCAGGCTCTCTTCGATCGCCTGCTGCAAGGCATCGAGATCGGAGACATCAACCAGCAGACCGTTGTCGGTGCGGGCCAAGATGTCGCGGGGGCCACCATCGTCGGTGGCCACCACCGGTAGACCGCTGGCGGCAGCCTCAAGCAACGTCAGGCCAAACGGTTCAGTCAGCGCCGGGTTGACGAACACACCCCCAAGGCGGGCCGCCCAGCGGTAGATCTCGGGGATCTGGCTGCGCTGGTGTTGCTTGGGATAGGCGACCAGCCCGTAGAGATCAAAGCGGTCGACCAGCTCAAACACCTGCTGCAGCACCTCGCGCTGCTGCTTTTCAAGCTGCCGCGGATCATCGCGGCTGCCCAGCACCAGCACCAGGTTGAAGCGGGCACGCAGCAGATCAGAGCAGCCGAACACCTCGACCAACGCGGGGATGTTCTTGCGCGGATCAGCCCGGCAGATCGCCAGCACCGGCGGCCGGGACGGATCCCGCAGAAAGGGCTGCATCAGCTCATCGATGCCGGCTTCACGCTCAGCCGCCTGCGGCGGGTGAAACAAGGCGGCATTGACCCCAGGCGGGATCACCCGCGCCTGCTCGGCCTTGAAGCGTCCATAACGGCTGTATTGCTGATCGCGCTCCTGCTGGGTGCTAGTCACCACCAGCTGGCTGTGGGCCAGGGTCAGCTCTTCAGCGTCGATGCGCCGAGCCATCGAGTACTGCGCATCGATCTGACTCGAATCGAGACCGGCATGAATGAGCCGGCGGCGTTTCTCACGGCCTAGCGAATGGCCGGTGAACACCAACGGGATGCCCAGGCGCCGCTGCAGCAAGGCACCCACGTAACCAGCATCGGCGTAATGGGCATGGATCCAGTCGGGCAAACGATCCTGGGCCCGCAGGCGCTCCACCAGGGTGTCGGCCAACTCATCGAGATAAGGCCACAGCAATTCCTTACGCAGGTAGCGGCGTGGACCAAACGGCAAACGCAGGATCCGCGCATCGGGTCCCAACGGCTCGATGGGCTCGGCGTAGTCGCTGGCAACGCGGCGGTCATGGATTTGCCGCGTCACAACCTCGACCCGATCCACCTCAGGCCTGGCGGCCAGGGCGCGGGTCAGCTGCAGCACATAGGTGGTCTGCCCACCGGTGTCAGGGTCACGGCCCAGCTCAAGGTTCTGCCCCCGGAGCAGACCGTGAAGATGGAGGTGAAGGAGGTAAAGCCCCACGGAACTCCTTGAGGCACTGACCCCTTCAATAGCCATGGTTCAAGGACTTGTCTGAACCGGATCGAGCCAGGAAGAGCGAACCAGGAACTCGACAACTGCCTCAAAGCACTGTCAGGGCCAAGGATCTGGGGATTTGATCAACAGCCGTTTCAAACCAATCAAGTCAAGATTTCGAAACACTGAGCCAAGCCGAGGGCTTCATTTGACGGTCTTGCAAGAGGAGTCGATGTAACTCATGTAGTTGTCAAACGATTCTTGGGTGCGCGCTGCACTGGCTATCGCTTGCTGGGCTGCCATCTCATTTCCTTGGGCAATCGCAGCCAAGGCTTGCGGGGGCAAACCAGCACGACGTGCATTGTTCAGAGCGTCTTCGCGAGCCTGATTGGACTGACGCTGTGCATCCATTGAGGCGCGCATGGATGCATCAAAGGCCAAAAAACTATCGATTGAGCTTTTACAGGCTTGCGGCACATTCTTTTGTTTAAGAACAGGCACAAAAATCGAAGCAATATCGGCCTGGCTCATGTCACTGGCTAAAAACCGCTTAACCAAAGCCGAGCGATACACCGGCTTGGGCTTGCTCTGCGCAAGAGCAGCTCGCTCAAACAGGGCGCCATTGAACAGACCTACAAGGGCAATAAGTCCCAAACGCTGAAAACAAATGGTTTGACTGGTGGTCATGTCGATTGAGGCTGCCGCACACAAGTGAGCGTGATTATGCAGCAGTCGCCAGGGGTGGATGCTGCGCTAGCACCTGCTTGAGATAGCGCCCGGTGTGCGATGTCGCGTGGACCGCAACCTGCTCGGGCGTGCCAGAGACCACGATCTGCCCGCCCTTATCGCCCCCTTCTGGACCCAGATCGATGATCCAGTCGGAGCAGCGAATCACATCGAGGTTGTGCTCGATCACCAAGATCGAGTTGCCCTTGTCGACCAAGCGCTGCATGACGTCCATGAGCTTGTGCACGTCGTAAAAGCTCAGGCCGGTGGTCGGCTCATCAATCAGATAGA
>JBMSMG010000082.1:0-6555 GCA_049421025.1 Prochlorococcaceae cyanobacterium
ACGGTTTCACCTCGGTGATGATGGACGGCTCGCTGATGGCCGACGCCAAGACCCCTGCCAGCTACGAGTACAACGTGGCTGTCACCAAAGAAGTGGTGGATGTGGCCCACGCCATCGGCGTGAGTGTCGAAGGTGAGCTGGGTTGCCTGGGCTCCCTGGAGACCGGCATGGGCGAAGCCGAGGACGGCCACGGCTTCGAGGGCAAGCTCGACCACAGCCAGCTGCTGACCGACCCCGCCGAGGCCGCCGACTTCGTCGCCAAGACCAAGGTGGACGCCCTGGCGATCGCCATCGGCACCAGCCACGGCGCCTACAAGTTCACCCGCAAGCCCACCGGCGAAGTGCTGGCCATCAGCCGCATCGCCGAGATCCACAAGGCCATCCCCAACACCCACCTGGTGATGCACGGCTCCTCCTCGGTGCCCCAGGAGTGGCTGGACATGATCAACAAGTACGGCGGTGCCATCCCCGAGACCTACGGCGTGCCCGTGGAAGAAATCCAGGAAGGCATCCGCAACGGCGTGCGCAAGGTGAACATCGACACCGACAACCGCCTCGCCTTCACCGCCGCTGTGCGTGAAGCCGCCGCCAAGGATCCCGCCAACTTCGACCCCCGCCACTTCAACAAGCCCGCCCGGGCCTACATGAAGCAGGTCTGCCTTGATCGCTACCAGCAGTTCTGGTGTGCCGGCAACGCCAGCAAGATCAAGCAGCGCGACATCAACTACTACGCCGGCCTCTACGCCAAGGGCGAACTCGACCCCAAGACCGCTGTGGCTGCCTGATTCAGGCAGGCATCAGCTTCAGCAAGGGCCCCAATGGGGCCCTTTTTTGATGGCCAGCAAGGCTGCCGCACCAAGGCGTGGGCCCGGCGAACCTCAGGCGCCCTGGCGGCACTCAGCCCTGGGGCCGCTGGGGCAAAGCCTCAGGTTCTGAGCCAGGTCCAAGAGGTGCCGCCCCAGCTCCACTAGAGCGGCTGACGAGCACCTCAAGGGCCCGCTTGAGGTCGCGCTCCATCACAAAGGTCACCCCATCGGTGACCACCACCCGCGCCAGGGTGGGGATGTCGTTGTTGCGTGACTGCAGATAGATCGGCTCGACGTACAGGATGCCGTTGCCGACCGGCAGCACCAGCAGGTTGCCGTGAACCAAGCGAGAACCAACGCGGTTCCACAGGCCGAACTGATAGCTGATCACCGGATCCTGCTCGATCAGCGCCGAAACCTGCTGCGGGCCCAGCAACAGCCGTTGCTGCGGGAAACGCACAAGCTGCAGCTGCCCGTAGTTGGGCTGGTCGTTGCGGGCCGCCAACCAGGCCACCATGTTGGAGCGTTTTAGGGGGGCAAAGGGCAACAGCAGCACAAACTCCGGGCGGCTCTGGCCAGGCAGCTGGATCGTCACGTGATACGGGCGCACCGGCACGTTGCTTTCGCCGTAGATCTCCAGCGGAATCGACCAGACGTCATCACCGTTGTAAAAGGTGCGCACGTCGGTGACGTGGTAGCGCAGCAGGCGCTCGGCCTGAATGTTGAACTGGCTCTGGGGTACCTGAATGTGGGCCTGCAGCTCGCGCGGCATCGCGCTCAACGGCTCAAACAGATCAGGAAACGCCCGCTGCCAGGTGCGCAGGATCGGATCACTGGGATCACTCACATACAGCCACACCCTGCCGTCGTAGGCATCAACCACAGCCTTGACGGGGTTGCGGAAGTAGCGGATGCCGGCCTTGTTGGCATCGGAGTAGGGGTAACTGCTGCTGGTGGTAAAGCCATCGAGCATCCAGTACTGGTGCTGGCCTGGCGAATATCCGGGCTGGTCTGTGATGCGCACGGTCACCAGATAGGGCTGGCTCTCGAAGCGCAAAAAAGGCAGCAGCGAAGCCAGGCGTTGATTCACCTGCCGGCGGATCAACAGGCGCGAGCGAGCGGTCAGCGAACCACTGGTCAACAGCCGCGGCTCATGCAGATACACCGAGGCCATCAGCCGCAGCGGCAACGCCCCCACCGCAATACCGGCTTTGCCGTCGTAATGGGTGTAGACGTTGAGATCACCGTCCGGGAAATCAAACTCACGCACCAGGGTCGGGGCAATCGCATAGGGCGCCTCGGCCGAACTGAAATACAGCCGCGGCCGGCCCACCGGCAACATCGCCTTGACGCGGGGCGTTGCGATGCCCAGCTGCGGGATCCCGCGCACCTGGCCGGCACGCCCTAGATCCTTGACGAAGTACAGCGGCAGTCCGTCGGGTCCGGCGGCATTGACCGAGGACACCGTGAAGCCATAGCCGTGGGTGAACACCAGATGGCGGTTAAGCCAGGTGGCCGAACCTTTGGGCAGGCCACCGGTGTCGAGCTCGCGGGCGGCGATCAACACCTGTTGGGCCCCGGCGATGGCTGACTCGCCGCGCAGGGCATAACGATCGACCGCCGCTGAGGCAAAGCGGTAATACAGACGCAGCTGCTGCAGCTGCCGGTTGGTGGCCAGCAGCGGCTGACTGTCCCACAAGCGGATGTTGGCAACCGTGCCCTGCGCCAGGCGCAGATCGGCCGCACTCAACCGCTGCTTCGGGTCAAGCTTGGTCTCCTTGACGGCGCTGAGGCCAAAGGCATCACGGGTGGCCTCAATGCTGCGCCTGAGGTAGGGCGTCTCGACCGCCAGCTCACGCGGCTGCACCCACAGGCGCTGCAACAACGGGGCACCGATCAACTCGGCCACGGGCAGCAGCAGGGCCGCGGCCGCCAACAGCAGGCGGACTCCGCGGCGCAGCCAGTGGCGGCCATAGGGCACAACCAACGCCAGGGAGCACAGCAGCAACAGAACGGCCAGCAGCAAGCGCAGCGGAAGGCGCACGTGCAGATCAACCCAGCCGGCACCACTAGCCACTCCGCTGCCCTGCACCATCAGGTCAAAGGGAGCCAGGGCATTGCTGCAGGCGAGCACCAAAGCCAGCACCGCCAGCTGGGGCTGCAGGACACGCTGCTGATCGCGGCTCAGGCCGCCATAGCGCAACTCGCTCAGAGAGCTGCCTTCTGTGAGGGTGAGCCAAAGACAGCCCGCCAGACCCACCACCGCCTGGGCGCACAGCACGCTGAGGATCAGACGCAGGGCCGGCAGCTGCAGCACCGTGAAGCTGATGTCCAGCCCCGTGAGCGGATCACCCTTGCCAAAGGGGACCGCCAGCAGCGCCGGCAGCCAGAAACTCCAACCCCTCGCCAGGGCCGTGGCCGAGGCGGCCAGCGCCGCAGCCAAAATGATCCGCAGGCTAATCAGCGGCGCTAGCAGCAGCGCCGGCAGCAGCACCGCGGCAAGGCTCAGCACCAGAGCCAAAGGAAGCTCACGCACACCGGCCAGGCCCGTGATCACCTGGCCGCTGAACGGTTCAGCGATCAGCCCCCGCGCCTGCACCCACAAAAAGGACAGCCCCACAGCCAGCAGCGCCAGCAGCGCCACAAGCACAGCCGACAGCAGCCAGGGCCCCAGGCGCAACAACGGGCTGGCGGGCAGTTGCTTGCTGCCACTCTGTTGCCGCAGCCGCCAGCAGCGCTGCAACTGCTGGAGCTGCAAGGGCACGCCCAGCCCCATCACCAAGGCAAACGCGACGATCTGCAGCAACCAGCGGCGCAGCAGCATGCCCTGGGCGCCGAACTCGGCAAACCAGAGCCACTCAATGGTGAGCCGGGAGGCCAGCACAACCGCCACCAGCAGCACGCCCAACAGGAGCAGGGCACGCAGGGCCGAGCGCGGCCTGAACAGAGCTGAGGCAGCCGAACGCTTCATCGCCCGAAGCTAGAGGGCACATCACAGACGACAAGTGGCAGCGCAGGGTCTCTATACCCGATCTTCAAAATCGGGTATAGAAGAGTGCTCTTCGGATCGCTGTTAGCCTCCAGCCAGCGCTGGAGAAGCCGTTGACCGCCACACTCGCCTGCTCTCCCACGACTGGACCCACCTTCACCGGCCTGCGCTGCAAGGAATGCGGCCACCCGTACGAAGCCGGTGCGCGCCACGTCTGCGAGGACGTCTGCTTTGGCCCGCTCGAGGTCGTCTACGACTACGAAGCGATCAAGGCCCGGGTCAGCCGCGCCACCATCGAAGCTGGGCCAGCGTCGATTTGGCGGTACCGCGACTTTTTACCGATTGCCGGCGATCCGATCGATGTCGGCACCGGCTTCACCCCCCTGCTGCAGGCAGGCAACCTGGCCAAGCGCCTCGGCCTCAAGCGGCTGTACATCAAGAACGACGGCGTCAACATGCCGACGCTCTCCTTCAAAGACCGGGTCGTGAGCGTGGCGCTGACCCGTGCCCGCGAGCTTGGCTTCAGCACGGTCAGCTGCGCCTCGACCGGCAACCTGGCGAACTCCACTGCTGCAATCGCCGCCCACGCCGGGCTCGAGTGCTGCGTGTTCATTCCCAGTGACCTGGAACTGGGCAAGGTGCTCGGCACCCTGATTTACAACCCCACCTTGATGGCGGTGCGGGGCAACTACGACCAGGTGAACCGGCTGTGTTCGGAGGTGGCCAACACCTTCGGCTGGGGCTTCGTGAACATCAACCTGCGGCCCTATTACTCCGAGGGCTCCAAGACTCTCGGCTACGAGGTGATCGAGCAACTCGGCTGGCAGCTCCCCGATCACATCGTGGCGCCGCTGGCATCGGGCTCACTGTTCACCAAGATCCGCAAGGGTTTTGATGAGTTCATCAAGGTCGGGCTCGTCGACGAGAAGCCCGTGCGCTTCAGTGGCGCCCAGGCCGAAGGCTGCAGCCCGATCGCCCAAGCCTTTGCCGAGGGCCGCGACTTCATCACCCCGGTGAAGCCCAACACGATTGCCAAGTCGATCGCCATCGGCAACCCCGCCGATGGCCCGTATGCCATCGACATCGCCAACCGCACCGGCGGCCAGATCGCTGCCGTCAATGATGCCGAGATCATTGAGGGCATCAAACTGCTGGCCGAGACCGAAGGGGTGTTCACTGAAACGGCAGGCGGCACCACGATCGCCGTGCTCAAAAAGCTTGTTGAAGCTGGCCAGATCAATCCCGAGGAAACGACGGTGGCCTACATCACAGGCAATGGTCTCAAGACCACCGAAGCCGTTGCGCCAGCGATCGGTGAGCCCTACCTGATTGACGCCCAGCTCGAGAGCTTCAAGCAGGCCTGGCAGCAAGCCCAGCACGCCCACCAAGCGGTCTGAGCCCGCCGGCAGCCTTGCTGCCACTGTTGTTCCACGCCTTTCGCCTTCCACCATCCCCGCCATGGCCGTTCAGGTTCTGATTCCGACCCCGCTGCAGAAGTTCACCAACGACGAGGCCAGCGTCTCGCTGGAGGCCAGCAGCATTGATGCGCTCATCGACGCCCTCGATGGCCGTTTCCCTGGTTTCAAGGGGCGCCTGTGTGATGAAAACGGCAAGCTGCGCCGCTTTCTCAACATCTACGTCAACAGCGAGGACATTCGCTTTCTCGACAACCAGAGCACTCCCCTCTCCCCTGGTGATGAGGTGAGCATCGTGCCCGCGGTGGCAGGCGGCTGAACGTCGCCGTTGCTGCAGTCAGCAAAGGCGGCATCAGGCTCAATAGGCTCAGTGCCCAGGCAAGACCGTTTTCTCCCGTCAGCAGATTCCATGACCCAGGCACCTGCTGCCAGCAAGGCCCAGCTGTTCGATTACCGGCAGGCCGCCAATCCGGTGCGCAAGGGCCTTAGCGACCCGATTCCCTACCGCCAGTGGGGAGCTGAGCTCCATGCCAGCGGCCCCAGCGGTGTGATCCCGCTGGATTTGAGTGCTGAACTGGGGGCGGAGGGGCCGGCCACCAGTCCTGCTCTGGCGGCTCACTACATCCGCATTGCCGGCGGCGAAGGGGTCAAGGCCGCCGCCTCAGCCACCAGCTCGCTGTTTTTTGTGCTTTCTGGCCGGGGCCTGTGCCATCGCGGGGCGCAGGGCAACTGCGCCGCCACGTCGCTGAACTGGGCGGCGGGCGATCTGTTTGTGCTGCCAGCAGGTGCTGATCCACTGCTGGAGGCCGAAGAGACCAGCGTTCTCTATTGGGTGCACGACGCACCTCTGCTGCACTATCTGGGCGTTGAGCCGAGCAGCCCGCGCTTTGAGGCCACCCATTACCCAGCGGCATGGCTGCAATCGGAACTGCAGGCCCTGGCCGCCGATCCGAGCAGTGCGCGCAGCAACCGCTTGAGCCTGCTGCTGGCAAACAGCGATTTAGCGGCCACGCGCACGGTCACCCACGTGCTGTGGGCCATGTACGGCATGGTGCCGCCCGGTGCGACGCAGCCACCGCACCGGCATCAGTCGGTGGCCCTCGATCTGATCGTCTCGTGCCAAAGCGGTTGCTACACGCTGGTCGGCACTGAACTCAATGCCGACGGCAGCATCCACAACCCTGAGCGCATCGACTGGCAAACAGGAGGGGCGTTCATCACCCCCCCTGGCCACTGGCACGCGCACGTCAACGAAAGCGGGGCTCCCGCCTATCTGCTGCCGATCCAGGACGCCGGTCTGCACACCTACCTGCGCAGCCTCGACATTCGCTTTAGCGGCTAAAGC
>JBMSMG010000083.1:0-6488 GCA_049421025.1 Prochlorococcaceae cyanobacterium
ACCTGCGACCTAGTGCTCCCAAAGCACCCGCGCTACCAAGCTGCGCCACGCCCCGATGCCCGCAGCTTAAGGGTCGAGCCACAGGCAGACGTTTGCTAGCAGGTCAGCGCCGCGGGGCTGGCAGGCGCTGCATGCGCAGCTAGTGTTGAAACCAACACACAGGAGGCGGGGCATGCAGTTCGATTCGTCGCCAGAGCGCTCCCAATGGGAGCTGCCGTCAGCAGCTGCTGACGAACTGCTGGGCCGCTCCTGCATGAAGTGGGGTGATGACGGCGAACTCTCAGCCGTCGACCTACAGGGAATTTTGGCGAGGCTGAGCGCTGTCGATCAGCAGGCTTCCAAACTGATGGACTGCCCTCTCGATAGCTGAAGCCAAGCCGGTTCAGGGCAAGACGGCAATGCAGTCGATTTCGACTCGTGCCCCTTTGGGCAGGGCTGCTGCCTGCACACACGCCCGCGCTGGTGCCACGCCCTGACCGAAAACCTCGGCGTAGAGATCATTAACCTTCGCAAAATCGGCCAGGTCAGCCAGAAACACCGTGGTGCGGACCACCGCACTCGCATTGCAACCGGCTTCAGAGAGCACAGCCAGCAGGTTCTTGAGCACCTGCCGGGTTTCGACCTCGACATCACCGCCGCCGACCATCGCGCCAGTAGCTGGATCGAGCGCGATCTGCCCCGAGCAGAACAACAGATTGCCGGTCCGCACTGCTTGGTTGTAGGGACCCACCGGAGCCGGCGCGGCAGCGGTGTTCACAGCAATGAGCTCGGCCATTGATCGGGCTCCAGGGCACAAGAGAAGATGAGGCGGAGCTTATGGCCGCAGCGGCCTACTGACGATCGCCACACCCCTTGCCGAGCTGAGACCGCCCGATCTGCCACTGCGCACCCAGGTGCAGCTGCAGCAGATCTGGCATCGCTATGGCACAGCCGACAGCAGCTGGACGTTGCAGGGCATCGACCTGGAGCTGCGAGAAGGTGAACTGGTGGGCCTGCTTGGCCCCTCGGGCTGTGGCAAAACCACCCTATTGAGGCTGATTGCCGGCTTTGAGCGCCCTGAGCGGGGCCGCGTCTGCATCGATGGGCGCGTCGTGGCAGGTCCGCAGCGCTGGCTCGTGCCCGAGAGGCGTGGCGTGGGCATGGTCTTTCAGGACTACGCCCTGTTTCCGCATTTGAGCGCCTGGGCCAATGCCTGTTTTGGTCTGCGCCGCGGCGGCGACACCAGCAGGGCCGCCTGGCTGCTCGAGCTGTTGGGCCTACAAGGGCTCGAGCAGCGCTATCCGCACGAGCTCTCGGGCGGTCAACGCCAGCGCCTGGCCTTGGCGCGCGCCCTGGCCCCGGGACCTGCCGTGGTGCTGCTCGATGAACCCTTTTCCAACCTTGATGTTGAAGTGCGCCTGCGCTTGCGCAGTGAACTGCCGGGCGTGCTGAGCCAATGCGGTGCCTGCGGCCTGATCGTCACCCACGACCCCGAAGAAGCCCTGGCGATCTGTGATCGCGTGGCCGTACTTGAGCAGGGTGTTCTGCACCAGATCGCCAGCCCCAGGGAGCTCGTTGAGCAACCCGCCAGCGCCTTTGTTGGGCGCTTTGTCTTGCAAGCCAACCTGCTGCCTGCTGTTGCAGGGGCAAACGGCCAGCTGCACACCGCGATTGGCGCGTGGCGATTGGCTGACAGCTCAGCAGGGCCAGCTGTTGGCGCCGAGCTGCAGCTGCTGGTGAGTCCTGAGGCGCTCCAGCTGCTCCCCGATGCCGGCGGTGAGGCGTGGGTGCTGGGGCGCGAATTTCTCGGCCGTGAATGGCTCTATCAGGTGCAACTGAGCGAGCAGCGTCTGCGCTTGCGCTTGCCGCTTGATCACGACTGGAGCCGCGGACAGCGCTGCCAGGTGCAGCTGCGCTCCGGCGCCAAAGGGCTGCTCTACCCCGATCGACTCGTGGTGCAAGCGCTCTAGCCGCGCCAGGTGTCCTTGCGGCGGCGTAGCTGGGCCAGCTCTTCAGGACCCTGGGCCAGCACAAACAGGTTGGTCGCCTGTTCACTGGCGACCGTGGTGGGCACGCTGGGCACGCCGCAGCGGCGCAACTGCTGCACCTGCGCCAGGCGCTGCTTGAGGGCTTGGGACAGGGGCTCTGCTACTGGAACCTGCTCGATCGCCCAGCGCAAATTGGCGGCGCTGTACTCGTGGGCGCACCACAGGCGGGTGTCTGGGGGCAGGGCCGTCAGCCGCTGCAGCGCTGACCACAGCTGCAGCGCCGTGCCCTCGAACAGCCGGCCGCAGCCGGCCACAAACAGCGTGTCACCAACAAACACATCACCGCTTTGCGGCAGGTGGTAGGCGACATGGGCGCAGGTGTGGCCCGGCACCGCCAGCACCTCAACCGGCTGCTCCAGCAGGGTGAACTGATCACCCTCAGCGACGCCGTCGCTCTGAAACGGAATGCGCTCGATGTCGGCCGCAGCGGCATAGACCCTGCAGCCAGGCCAGCGCTCGAGCAGCGCCGGTGTGCCGCCGATGTGATCGGCATGGTGGTGGGTTTGCAGCACCGCCACCAGCTCCAGCGAGCGCGCCTCGAGCAGGGCGATCAGGGGTTCAGCGACGGCCGGATCGACCAGCACCGCCTGCTGGCCACGGCTGAGCAAAAACACGTAGTTGTCAGCGAGCACCGGCACGGCCTCGATCTGCAGTTCTGGGGGCTGAGATGAGGCCATCGTTAAAGTCCGGTCTGCGGCCACCCCCATGATCGCCGCCGCCTGACGATGATCACGATTGCCCTGGCCAAGGGCGCCCTGCTCAACGACTCGGTGCGCAGCTTTGCCGCTGTGGGCCTCGATTTTGCGGCCCTGCTCGAAGCCGGCAACCGCCAACTCATGGTGCCGAGCCGCTGCGGACGCGCCCGGGCGCTGCTGGTGCGCAATGCCGATGTGCCGGTCTACGTGAGCTACGGGCAAGCCCAGCTCGGGGTGGTCGGCTTCGATGTGCTGCAGGAGCACCAACTGCCGGTGGCCCAGCTGGTGGATCTGGGCTTTGGCGGGTGCCGCATGAGCGTGGCGGTCAAGGCCACTAGCCCCTACCGCCGCGCCGCCGATCTGCCAGCCCACTGCCGCATCGCCAGCAAGTTCACCCGCTGCGCCGAGAGCTTCTTTGAGAGCCTCGATCTGCCGGTCGAGCTGATCCATTTGACCGGATCGGTTGAACTCGGACCGATCACCGGCATGAGCGAGGCGATCGTGGATCTGGTGGCCACTGGCCGCACGCTCCAAGAGAACGGTCTGATCGCCATCGAAGATCTGTTTGAGAGCACGGCCCGCCTGATCGGTCACCCGTTGTCGCTGCGTCTCGATGACGGTGAGATCAGTGCGCTGGTGCAGCAGCTACAGGCGCCCCGCACAGGCGCCGGGGCGGCCTGATGGCCCCTACGGACCGGCGCCGGCTACAACGACTGCTGCCCTACCTGGCGCGCGATCGCCGTCGGCTCGGGCTCACGCTGTTGCTGTTGATCCCCGTGGCACTGGCAGCGGCCGTACAGCCGCTGCTGGTGGGCCAGGCGATCGCCGTGCTGCGCGGTGAGCCCACCATGGCCTGGTTGGCGGGGCTACCGGTGGCGCAGGCCCTGCGGCTGTTGGTGCTGCTGTTGCTGGCTGCCGTGCTGCTGCGGCTGGGCTTGCAAGGCATTCAAACGTTCAATGTGCAAGCCGTGGGGCAACGGCTCACCGCGCGCATTCGCGATGACCTGTTTGCCCATGCGATGGCCTTGTCGCTGCGCTTTCATGACCGCACCCCGGTCGGCAAGTTGCTGACCCGGCTGACCAGCGATGTCGATGCCCTCGCTGAGGTGTTCGGCAGCGGCGCCGTAGGGGTGCTGGCCGACCTGGTCACCCTGGCGGTGATCGCCGCCACGATGATCACGATCGAATGGCGGCTGGGTTTGTTGCTGCTGATCAGCCAGGTGCCCGTGACGCTGGGCATTCTCTGGCTGCAGAAGCGCTACCGCAAAGCCAACTACCGGGTGCGTGAAGAGCTGAGCCAGCTCAACGCTGACCTGCAGGAAAACCTGCAAGGGCTTGAGGTGGTGCAAATGTTCAGGCGCGAGCAGCGCAACAGCGAACGCTTTGCCACCACCACTGGCGCCTACCGCAAAGCGGTGACCGGCACCATCTTGTACGACAGCGCCATCTCCGCCTTCATCGAATGGGTGGCCCTGGTGGCCGTGGCTGTGGTGCTGGCGCTGGGCGGCTCGATGGTGAGCGGTGGCCTGATGGGGCTTGGCACCTTGACGACCTTCATTTTGTATTCGCAGCGCTTGTTCGATCCGCTGCGGCAATTGGCCGAGCGTTTCACGCAAATCCAAGGGGGCATGACAGCGGTCGAGCGCATTGGCGAACTCCTTGAAGAACCCATCGAGATCGCCGATCGGCCGCAAAGGGCTACCCCGCAGGAGCCCTTAGTCACAGCATCGACGCACGCCACCGCTGCCGAGGTGGTCTTTGACGATGTGAGCTTTGCCTACCGCCCCGACGAGCCGATTCTGGAGCACTTCAACGTGCGCATTGCCGCCGGCGAGCATGTCGCTCTGGTGGGTCCAACCGGCTCTGGCAAGACCACAGTGATTCGGCTGCTATGCCGGCTGTATGAACCCCAGAGCGGCCGCATCTTGCTTGATGGGGTCGACATTCGTGACATTCCCCAGGCCGAACTGCGCCAGAAGCTCGGCGTCGTGCTGCAAGACACGTTTCTGTTCAGCGGCACCGTGGCCGACAACCTGCGGCTTGAGCGCAGCATCGAGCGCGAACAGCTCGAGCGCACCTGTCAGGAGCTGGGCCTGAACCCGTTGATCGAGCGCTTGCCCGACGGCCTAGCGAGCCAGCTGCGCGAGCGCGGCGGCAACCTCTCGTCGGGTGAACGACAGCTGCTGGCGGTGGCACGGGTGGCGATCCGCCAGCCATCGGTGCTGGTCATGGATGAGGCCACAGCATTTATGGATCCAGCCACCGAAGCCACCCTGCAGCGCGACCTGGGCGCCGTGCTGCAAGGGCGCACGGCGATCGTGATCGCCCACCGGCTGGCCACCGTTGAAGCAGCTGATCGCATTTTGGTGCTACAGCGCGGCCGTCTGGTGGAGCAGGGCACCCACCAACAGCTGCGCAGCACCGGCGGCTTGTACGCCAAGTTGGCCGAGCTTCAAGAACGCGGACTGGCGAGCCTCTGAGACAACCAGCCATCGATCGTCTCAGCCAGGCGCTGGGGCATTTGCCGCATCGGCAAATGGCCGCTGCCGGCCAGCTCGATCACGGTGTGATCGCGGGCGTAGCCAGCCAGATGGCGCACATAGCGCGGGGCCATGACGCTGTCCCGACTGCCGCTAACCCACAGCGTTGGCGTGTTGAGGGCGCTGACCATGGCCGGTAGCTGGGCCACGGCCTGACGGCTCATGCTGCAGGCCAGCAGGCCGCGGGCCGCATGCAGATCGGCCCGAAGCGGACTGGCGATGGCATCGGCCCAGGGCTGCTCCGACAGCCATGCGGGTCGCCAGCGCAAAAATGCCGCCCCGCCACCACGCACAGCAGCAAAGGGCCGCGGTTGATAAATGCCACCACCAAAGCCCACCACCACCAGGGCCTGCAGCTGCTCGCCCAAGGCAGCTGCGGCATGCAGAGCAATGCTGCCGCCCAGCGAATGCCCCACCAACACCAGGGGACGCCCGGCGGCTTGCTGCTGGGCAGCAGCCGCCAACCAGCGCCCATAGCTGGCGAGGCTGGGCTGCAGCGCCCGCGGACGCTCGCAGGTGCCAAAGCCAGGCAGGTCGGGGCACCAGCAGCTGCGCTGAGCCTGCCAGTGGTGCACCAGCGGATCCCACAGCCGTCCGGCTAACAGCCAGCCGTGCACGCAGACCAACAGAGGTTCTGCCGTGGCAACAGCTCCAGCGGCGGCGGCGATGGGAGAGGATCGGGGCTTCTCCATCAGGGATGCCGGGCGTTCACAGGTGTCAGAACTGCTCAATCATCTCTATGGGCAGCACCATCGCCTCTGCACCACCCCTGCCGGGCAGGTGACGCTGGTGCTGAGCCGCGATCGTGAAATCGATCTCATCGAGCTGGAGCAACTTTGCGATGCCGTCGGCTGGAGCCGCCGGCCGATCAGACGGGTGCGCCGCGCGCTGCAGAACAGCCTGCTGGTGGTAGGGCTGTGGCGGCACGATCCACGCCTGCCCAAGTTGGTTGGTTTTGCCCGCTGCACCGGCGATGGCATCGTCGATGCCACCATCTGGGATGTGGCCGTGCATCCGCTGTATCAAGGCGCTGGCCTTGGCAAGCAGCTCATGGTCTTTGTGCTCGATGCGCTGCGCGGCCAACAGGTCGAGCGGGTGAGTTTGTTTGCTGATCCAGGGGTGGTCGATTTCTACAGCGCCCAGGGTTGGGAGCTAGAGCCCAACCAGCGCCGCTGTGCTTTTTGGTACGCCCCGTAGCTCAGCGCCTGCAGCTCAGCTCCTGTAGC
>JBMSMG010000084.1:0-6447 GCA_049421025.1 Prochlorococcaceae cyanobacterium
GCTCGCAGTTGGCCTCGGTGGCGGCGATCTCCACATCCAGCCAGCTCTGGAACTTGGCTTCCTCACTCCAGATGGCGCCCATCTCGGGCAGGGTGTAACGCTCGATCAAGGCCGCCGCAGGCTCAGACTCCGGTCCACTTTGCCTGAGGCCCTGGGCGCGCAGCCTTGACGGCGAGGTCAGGCCGCTTTGGTCAGGTTGCGGTGGGGCACTTCCCACTGCACCAACTGCCCCCAGGCCTGCTGGCGCACCCAGCAGCGACCGCCCTTGCACTGGATCAGCTGAAACGGCGGCAGATCGGACGGCTGATTCACCAGTTTCACAAAGCTCCCGGGGGGGAGCAGCTCGACCACATTGGTGTGGCGGCGGCGGGGACGGCTTGTACCCGTGGAGGCCATGGCAGTCAAGAACGGGTCGTTGTTGGCGACATCCTCCAGTGGTTTTTGTGCCAAGGCGAACGATCACCGAATCTGTTCGGTTTCCTGTGTGGTTCGATGAAGCAAGGCAACACTGTGTTGCTTCATCGCCCCATGGCCCCCAAGCAGCGACTTGATCTGGAGCTCGTCGCCAGGGGCCTGGCAGACAGCCGTCAGCAGGCTCAGCAGTTGATTCGCGCCGGCATGGTGCGTTCGGGCGATCAGGTGCTGGACAAGCCCGGAACCGAGGTCCGGCCTGAGCAGGTGCTGCAGGTGGCGCAGCGCCCCCGGTTTGTGTCGCGCGGCGGTGACAAGTTGGCCGCGGCGCTCGAGGCCTTTGCGCTGCAGGTGGCGGGCCGCGTGTGCCTCGATGGCGGCATTTCGACCGGGGGGTTTAGCGACTGCCTGCTGCAGGCTGGTGCGGCGCGGGTGTATGGCATCGACGTGGGCTACGGCCAAACCGCCTGGAGCCTGCGCAGTGACCCGCGCGTGGTGCTCAAGGAGCGCACCAACCTGCGCCACTTGACGCCCGAGCAGCTCTATGGCGAAGACGATCCCTGGCCTGATCTGGCAGTGGCCGATGTGTCGTTTATCTCACTGGCTCTGGTGCTGCCCGCCTTGGTGGCCTTGCTGCGGCCCCAGGGCCCGCAGCAGCCCCTTGAGCTGGTGCTGCTGGTCAAGCCCCAGTTTGAGGTCGGCAAGGGTCGCGTTGGCAAAGGGGGCGTCGTGCGCGATCCGCTTGCCCATATCGAAGCGATCGAACGGGTCTGCGCCGCCGCCGCGAGCCTGACTTTCAGCCCGGCTGGGGTTGTGGCCTCACCGATTACCGGCCCAGCCGGTAACCATGAGTATCTGCTGTGGCTCAAGCAGTGGGGACCTGAACATCAGGGCCCCAAGCCAGAGGCGCCCACAGCCGCAGCCATCGCTCAGTTGGTGCATCAGACCCTGAGCAGCTGATTGGGTTCAGAGCCCGCTTCAGATGGCCGAGCTGCCCGCCTCGCCGGTGCGAATGCGAATCACCGAGTCGACGGCGCTGACAAAAATCTTGCCGTCACCGATCTCGCCGGTGCGGGCGGCGTCTTGAATGGCCGTGACCACGGTGTCGACCTTGTCGTCATCGACGACGATCTCAAGCTTCAGCTTCTGCAGAAACTCAACGGTGAACTCAGAGCCGCGGTAACGCTCCACCTGGCCCTTCTGGCGCCCGAAACCGCGCACTTCGCTGACGGTCATCCCGACGATGCCGGCATTCACCAGGGCGATCTTGACGTCCTCGAGCTTGAAGGGACGAATGACGGCCTCGACTTTTTTCATGGGAGCAGCGCGCGCTGATGGATGGCGTTCAAGCAGGCCCATCTCAATGGAGTGCGGGACCTGCAGTCGTAGCCATTGTTACCGGCTGGCCCGTGGCTGTCAGGGCCGGCTTTCTAAAGTTCGGTGCTCTCTTTCTGGTGTAGCCGCCAGCTCTTTGTGACGCTTCCCTCTGACAACCAGACCCGAACCCCCCTCTATGGCGAGCGGGCGATTGCTGAGGCGGAGCTGATCTGCTTCGAGAACCCCCGGCCCTCAAGGGCTTATGAGATCGCCATTGAGTTGCCGGAGTTCACCTGCAAGTGCCCCTTTTCTGGCTACCCCGACTTTGCTGTGCTGCGACTGCTCTACCAACCGGGTCCGCGGGTGATTGAGCTCAAAGCCATCAAGCTGTACGTCAACAGCTATCGCGACCGCTCGATCTCCCATGAGGAGGCGGCCAATCGGATCCTCGACGATCTGGTGGCGGCCTGTGATCCCCAGTGGATGCAGCTCGAAGCTGACTTTCACCCCCGCGGCAATGTGCACACCGTGGTGCGCGTGAGCCACGGCACGCGAGTCAGCTGTTAGAGATCAACCAGCAGCTCGGGCAGTTCGCTGGCAAAGGCCGCAAGGTTGCGGTTGCACAATCCCGCCACGTGCAGCCGGCCCAGCTCGCCAGTGCCCTCGCCGATCGCCCAGAGCTGACGCGTGGCAATCAGGCTGAAGCCCCCGCCCAACAGTGCCAGGGCAAATCCGCCATAGACCAACGGCACCCCTGGATCACGCTTCAGCAGGATGCCGCTGGCGGGCAGGACCCCATGCACCCTGATCGGTAGGCCATCGATCTCAAGGGGATCGCCGCCAACGCTGATCTGCCCGCGGGAACGTCCGCTGCCATCAAACACCTCGATGGGGCCTGCTTCGCTGCTGAGGCTCAGCAAGACCGGATCGCTGCCGTCGGGTTTGGTTGGCAGGACCAGTCCCCAGATCTGCTCGCCCAGCTGGGGAAAGCTCTGCAGCGGTAGTTGCAAGACAGGGCTCTTGCCTAGCTGAATGTCAATCGCTGCGAGGGCCCAATCGGCCTGATACAGCGTGATGCCGCGGTAGCGCAGCGGATGGTTGACGCTGATTTCGGCCTGCTTCGCCTGTTGCTCTGGCGCGTCGCTGCCGCCTGCTGATGCACTGCTCTGCAGCAGCAGCTGCGAGCGAAACTGTTCGGGGCGTCCAAGGGGATCACGTTCCACCGCAAAGCTTTTGAGCTCCAGGCTGAGTTGGTTGTTGCCGCCCCGATCGAGCAGCTCGAGCGTCCGGCCAGGTGCCAGAAACTGCTCGACCCTCTGGCCGCCCAGGCTTCCCCAGGCTGCCCCCAGCATCAGCAGCACCATGCCGGCGTGCACGAGCAGGGGGCCCACGCGCCCGAGCAAACCGCGCCGCGCCGCCAGCCGGTGCGGTTGCCGGTTGAGTTGCCAGCCCTGCTTGTGCAGCCGTTGCGCCAGGGTTTCGAGGCTGCTGTCGGGGGTGGCTGTCTGGAGGGTTTCGGCGACCGCCAGTTTGCTGAGCTGACGCGGCTGGCTGTAATCAACCCAGCGCAAGGCTGCCTGCAGAGCAGGCCACTGACGCCGCCAGCTGCACAGCAGCAGGGCCAAGGCCAATGCCGCCAGCAGCGCCAAAAACCAGCTGCTGGAGTACACATGATCGAGTTGTAACTGCAGCAAGGCGTTGCCATCGAGCAGCCCGAGCCACGGCAGAGCGCCATAGCGCTCGATGTAAAAACCACTGGGTTCCTGCTGCGGGATGGCTGTGCCGATGCCGCTGGCGATGGCAATCACCACCAGCAGTGCAATCGCCAGGCGCAGGTCGGCCAGCAAGGCCACCATGCGCAGGGCCAGGCGCTGCGCGGGGTTTGCCTCAGATGCGCTCATGGCCAGTACGCAGCCAGGGTGAGCCCACCGCTGCAGAGCAGCAGTACCCCACTGATGGGCGGCACCCATTGGCCTGCGGCCCGTAGCCGCAGCAGTTGCGGCAGGCTGGCTGCGGCCGTGCCTGCCACCAACAACGGCATCACTTGGCCCGCCCCAAAGCAACCCAACAGCAAGGCTCCGACCAAGGGCTTTCCGGCTTGGGCCATCCACCCCAGCAGCACCGCCAGCACAGGGGTGGTGCAGGGGGTTGCCGCCAGGCCAAAGGCCAAGCCGGCGGCCACCGGCGCCAACGGCGCAGGCACATGCTTGCGCCAACGCTCTGGATCGGGACCTGCCGGCAGCCTCAGGCGCAGCACTCCCAGCAGGTTGAGCCCCATCAACACGGCCAGCACTGCCACCACGACCGGCACCAGCCCAGGTACCTGCCCATACATGCGACCGAGCAGGGCGCTGCTCATGCCCAGGCCAACCAAGGCCAGCAAGACCCCAACCACAAAGCTTGAACTGCGCTGCCAGGCAGCCTGCTCACCGCCAAAGCCAGCTAGATACGCCAAGGTGACCGGTAGCAGCGACAGGGAGCAGGGCCCAAGGCTTGTCAGCAGACCCGCTGCAAAGACCAGCGCCAGGGTGAGTGGCCCTGGTGCTGCCAATGACGATTGCAGGAGCGCCTCGGCGGCTTGCCCCCAGTCAGCCAATAGGGGCCCGGGGTTCCACATTGCCGCTCTGGCCTTCGCTCTTAAGGCTGCAGCTTATCGCCCGCGACCCGGGGTCTGGAGCTGCGCCGGCGCCCTCCGGTGAGGCCGCTCGACTCCAGGCTGCAACGAATCAGCAAGCCTGCCACCAGCAGGCTTGCCATGAGTGAATTGCCGCCATAGCTGATCAGCGGTAGGGGCAGACCGGTGGTGGGCATCGCCCCACTGGCTACAGCGATGTTGAGGATCGACTGTCCCACCAACAAGGTGGTACAGCCGATCGCTACCAGTCGCTGCTGGTTGCTGCGGCAGCTCATCGCCACGCGCAGACCCACAAAGCCGAACAACAGCAGAAACAACAGCAGGACCACTGATCCGATGAAGCCGAATTCCTCGGCAAACACCGCAAAGATGAAATCGGTGGACTGAATCGGCAGGTACTGCAGTTTCTGCGTCGACAGGCCAAAGCCTTCGCCCAGCAGCCCCCCTGAACCGATCGCCATCAGGCTTTGCACCAATTGGTAGCCATCGCCTTGGGCATCGCGCCAGGGATCGAGAAACGAAACCACCCGCAGCCGCTGGTAGGTGTTGCTCAAAATGCTGGCCACTCCGACAAATCCGCCGGCGGTTGCGGTGCCAAGCAGCAGTGGCAAGGCAATGCCGCTGGCCAGGGCCATCAGCCACAGCAACATGCCGGTCAGTGCAGCAGTGCTGAGGTTGGGCTGCTTGAGGATCAGCAGGATCAACACGCCAAATGCGCCCAGCCACAGCAACTTTTGATCAAGACCACTGCGCTTCCATTGGGCAAAGAGCGCTGCGCCTTGCAGCACGACAAAGGGTTTGATCAACTCTGAGGGCTGCAGCTGGATGGGTCCAAGCACCAACCAGCGGCTTGCACCATTAACCGTGCTTCCCATCACCAGGGTGGCGCCAACCAGCACGGTGCCCAGCAGCAGCAGGGGAGGAGCCAGTTGCAACCATCGTCTGATGCTGGTGCGAATGCCCAACCACAGCAGCGCCCAGCTGGCCACCATCCAGATCAGCTGACGCTTGAGGTAATAAGCGGCATCGCCCATTTCGCGTTCGGCCACCCACCAACTGGCCGATGTGAGCACCAGCAGGCCGACCAGGCTCCACAGCCCAACCATGGCGAGCAGCAATCTGGCCTCGGCTGGCCACAACTGCCAAGGCAGCGGCAACGCCAAGCCGCTCTGCTTTGTATGGGCTCGATCGCGTGGGCTCCGCGGCGGAGCAGTGTGCTGGCTGGCGCCGACCACAGAGAGGTGTTGATCAGGTTCCATTGAGAGCCACAATCCGGTTGTTGTCGAGTGGTTGGCACAAAAAAACCCGGCAAAGCCGGGTTTTAACAGCGGTGAATGGCAACGGACTGACTCAGCAAACGAACAGCTAGTTGCCGCAGTTCTGCTGACGCCTGCCACTGACAAGCTCAACCTTGAGGATTTTGCCGCCCTGCTTCATGATGCGCTGCTGTTCAGCAAACCAGCTCTCATAGGGAACCCACTTGGTGAAGTAGGTGTTCTGCAGTTCGCGCTGGCTGCGGACCTTCTCGGGAGAAGGAATGCAGGCTGTGACTTTAAAGAGCCGCATGGTGAGACCTCAAAACAGAAGCTGCGGCGATCAGTTACCGAGGCCGGAGCAGATGTAGTCGAAGTAGACAGCCATTTCGCGGCCAGCATCAGGACCCACCAGCGAAGCGGTGACTTCTTTCATGGCCTGAATTGACTGCACGGTGGCACCGATGGGCACGCCCAGAGAGTTGTAGGTCTCCTTCAGGCCGTTCAGGACACGCTCATCAAGGATGGAGGTGTCACCAGCCAGCATGGCGTAGGTGGCGTAGCGCAGGTAATAGTCCAGGTCGCGAATGCAAGCGGCATAGCGACGGGTGGTGTACATGTTGCCGCCCGGACGGGTGATGTCCGAATAGAGCAACGATTTGGCCACGGCATCTTTGATGATTGCCGAAGCGTTGGCGCTGATCGTGGCGGCTGCACGAACCCGCAGTTCACCGCTGGCGAAGTATTGCTCGAGGCGGCCCATGGCCGAACCGTCGAGGTACAGGCCTTGAACGTCGGCCTGGTTGATGACGTTGGTGATGGCGTCTTGCA
>JBMSMG010000085.1:0-6303 GCA_049421025.1 Prochlorococcaceae cyanobacterium
GGGTCTGCACACGCGTTGGATCGCCATTCTGGGCACTGGTCATGGGCCCTATCTTCCCTTAGTCAGCAGCTCTTGTCAGCTTCGGCCCGAGAGATCTCGGCGGCCATGGTCTCAGCGGCCTCGGGCAGTTGGCTGAAGGCGCCGCTGAAGCCGGCCAGCACCCACAGGCCCGGTTCAACACACTGCGCCAGCGGCACCCCATCAGTGCAGAAACTCACCGCGGTCTGGCGGAAGTGCCCCTGCGCGTGGGCCAGCCTGGGCCAGCGCTTGGCGAGCGCCTGGCGCAGCCGCTGCTCCATCAGGGCTGCATCGGGCGGCGTGCCAGCCGCCAGAGCAGGGCGCACCAGCGTGATCTGGCCGGCCAGCAGTCGCGTGCCGCAGGGCACCAGCCCCGTATCGACGATCCATTCGTCTTGGCTCAGGGCGGCGGCTCGCTGCTCGAGCTCAAGGCGGCTGAAGCGCTCTGGCAGTAGGGCTATCGCCGGCCAGCGGCAGCGCGCCGGAGCCAGCCGCCAGTCGTCGAGCTCGAGAATGCCGGCCCAGCTGCAGCGCAGCCGGCTATCGAGCTGCGGTGCCAAATCGCGGCAGCCGGCGCCGCAGGCCAGCACCAGTGGGCCCTGGTGGCGCAGTGCAGTGAGATCGTCTGGTGATTGCAGCAAGCGGGCTTGACGCTTGACGCCGGCCTGCTTGAGGGCTGCGGCGACCAACGCTTCAAAGCGCTGCGGCTCCACCTGCCATGCCGGTAGCGGCAGGCCGCGGCGGCTCAGCTGCAACCAGCGCCGCCGCAGCCCCAAGGGGCCATGCCTGCGCTGCAGCTGCTGCCACGCTCTGGCGGCTGGGCCAGGGGGAAGCAGTCCGTAGCTCAACGCTGTGGCGGTTGCAGGCCCCAGACCTTGATCAATCAGCGTGACGTCTTGCCCCCGATCGGCAAGCTCCAGGGCCAGCAAGCTGCCGGCCAGGCCAGCGCCAACGATCGTGATCAAACCAGCAGATTGAACGAGCGGATCACCTGATCAAACAGCACTTTGACCTTGGGCCAGCGCACCTCGTTGGTGCTGGCAGCCAGGGTGTACAGCCGGCCCCGATCGACCACCACCGTCGCCAGTTCATGGCGGTCGCGGTCAGCCAGATGCACCGCGTACTCCAGGTCATAGAACGTATGGCCGTTGTCTTGGCGCTCGC
This sequence comes from Prochlorococcaceae cyanobacterium, assembly GCA_049421025.1. Taxonomy (GTDB): domain Bacteria; phylum Cyanobacteriota; class Cyanobacteriia; order PCC-6307; family Cyanobiaceae; genus RGUW01. The sequence continues at coordinate 1,183 of JBMSMG010000085.1, forward strand.
GCGCCTCAACCAAGGTGGCCTCGCGGCCGCTGCCTTCAGGGGCAATCGCGGTGCGGCGCAGGCGCTCGCCCACAGCCACGGCACTGCCCAGCTCACTGAGCTCATCGTCAGCATCGACGCTTGAGATCACCAGGCTGAGGGTTTCATCGCTGTTGATCAGATCGTGAAACACCACCTGGGGCCCGCCGCTCACCTGAACCCGCGTCCAACCGGTCGGATAGAGAAACGCGTAGCGACCATCGGGGCTCTGGAAACTGTTGAGCCCAGCTGCTGCCGCGCTGCAGCTGGCGAGCACTACACCCAGCACCAGCGCCGTCACCAGACTGCGCCAGCGCTGCACAAGGTTCCAGGGTGAGCGCGGGGGCATGGCGAGCGCGGCAGAGGTGGGGCCGCGGCCATTCTGGACCGTGGCCGCAGCTCAGGCGCTGACTCTCCCTAGAGTCGCGGCACCTGCTCTAGATCCCTGAGCGGCTTTACCCGCCCCCTGGCTCGGCTGATTGATCAGTTCGAGCGCCTGCCCGGGATCGGTCCGCGCACCGCCCAACGGCTGGCCCTGCACTTGTTGCGCCAGCCCGAAGAGCAGATCCATGCCTTTGCTGATGCCCTGTTGGCAGCCCGCAGCCAGGTGGGTCAGTGCCAGCGCTGTTTTCACCTCTCGGCAGATCCGCTCTGTGAGATCTGCCGCAACCCCGAGCGGCGCAACGGTCAGCTCTGCGTGGTGGCCGATTCACGCGATCTGCTCGCCATGGAGCGCACCCGTGAGTTCAAGGGCAGCTACCACGTACTTGGGGGGTTGATCTCGCCGATGGATGGCATCGGCCCTGAGGCGCTCAACATTCAGCCCCTGGTGCAGCGGGTGGCGGGTTTTGGGGCCGCTCAGGGAGCCGATGATTCAGACGAGCCGATTGGCCCGGCTGATCAGCAAGCGATCAGCGAGGTGATCCTGGCGCTGACCCCAAGCGTCGAGGGTGACACCACCAGCCTGTACCTGGCGCGGCTGATCAAGCCCTTCACCGCCGTCAGCCGCATCGCCTATGGCCTGCCCATGGGCAGCGAGCTTGAGTACGCCGATGAGGTGACCCTGGCGCGCGCCTTTGAGGGACGCCGCGCGGTGGAGTGATGGGCCAAACGACGCGCTACAGCGGCATCGCGCCGGCCGAGCGGTTGCCCCGTTGGATTCGCTCACCGGTCGGCAAGGCCAGCGAGCTTGAGCGGGTGCAGGGCGTGGTCAAGCAGCAGCGGCTGCACACCATCTGCGAAGAGGGCCGCTGCCCCAACCGGGCCGAGTGCTACGCCGCCGGCACCGCCACGTTTTTGCTGGGGGGCTCGATCTGCACCCGCAGCTGTGCCTTTTGCCAGGTCGACAAGGGCCAGGCGCCTGAGCCGCTCGATGGCCTCGAGTCTGAGCGGGTCGCCGAGGCCGTGGCGACTCTGGGGTTGTCGTATGTGGTGCTGACTGCGGTGGCCCGCGACGATCTGGCTGATCACGGCGCCTCGCTGTTCACCAGTGCCATGGCGGCGATCCGCCGGCGCATGCCCGCTGTTGCCATCGAGGTGTTGACGCCCGACTTCTGGGGCGGCCATCCAGGTGAAGCCGAGGCGATCGCGGCGCAACGGCAACGCTTGGGAGCCGTGCTGGCTGCTGAGCCGGTCTGCTTTAACCACAATCTCGAAACGGTCGAGCGGTTGCAGGGGGAGGTGCGACGCGGTGCCACGTACAGGCGCTCGCTCGGTTTGCTGGCAGTGGCCCGCGAGTTGGCGCCCCACATCCCCACCAAAAGCGGGTTGATGCTGGGCCTGGGCGAAACCCGCGATGAGGTGATCGCCGCGATGCGCGATCTGCGGCAGGTCGATTGCCAGCGCCTCACCCTGGGGCAGTATCTGCGTCCCTCATTGGCCCATATTCCTGTGGATCGCTACTGGAGCCCACAGGAGTTCGATGAGCTGGGCGCCATGGCCCGCGAGCTTGGTTTTGCCGATGTGCGCTCGGGGCCGCTGGTGCGCAGCAGCTATCACGCGGGGGCGGCCTAGCCCAGCTGCCTACTCGCTTTCGCCAGGCCTTCAGCGCAGTCGCCCCGCATCAGCAACCCTGCACCGCCCCAGATCAGCCGCGGCCCCAGATCGAGCACGCCAGATTCCAGCTCGCGAATCGCGCTAAAGCCCAGGCGTCTGAAGTAACGCACCAGTCGCTTGTGCTGGGCGTCGTTATCGCGAATCGCCAGCAGGGTGGCGCTGCGGCAGGGGGTTGCCTCCAGTGCCCAGGCAAAGGTGGCGGCCCAGATCAAAGGGCCCACGCCAGCGGTGCGGTCGCCTTGCACCCGCATGGTGTCGAGCCGCAGGCCGCCAGTTGTGGGCAGGGCCCAACCTTTCAGTTCGCCCAACAGCATCAGGCCGTTCGAGCGCTCAGGCGCATCGGCTTGGCATCTGCGGGCCACCCCCACTCGCAGCGTGGTCAGTGGACCCCGCGGCTGCACCTGCAGCCGCAGCAAGAGATCGCGCTTGGAGGCTGTGCGTTCCAGCTCGTGCAGGCTTGGCATGCTCAGAGACTCCAAACTGCGCTGTGCACCACGGCCCCCAGGGGCAAGGCCGCATACAGATGCGGAAACAGCTCGCCGCTCCCAGGAGCAGGCTCTTTGCGCACCTCCAGGGCCGCCCCCTTCAAGCGCGATGGGTCAATGCACAACAGGGTCACGGCGCCGGCGGGCAGGTCGCCATAAAAGCGTGCTGCAGTGGCGGCGATCTGGTGTGCCTCGCTCAGGTGGATGAAGCCCACCTCAGCCAGGGTGCGGCCGCGGGTTGAGATCGTGTAGTTGGCTTGCGCACGGCATGCGGCCTGCCAGTCAGCTTTGAGGGCCAGGTGGTACAGCCAGCTGGGCGAGTGCCAGATGCTGCGCGGGGCCCATGGCTCAGCCATCACGGCGGAGAGCTCTGTGCTCTCGAGAAACCGCTGCAGCCAGAGCTGCAGGGCCATCAGCCCCGTTGCGGCGTCAAAGCCAGCCGGATCAGCCAGTCTGAATTGCCGCACAAATGGCAGCAGGGCCCAGTCGGCCAGTGACGGCCGTTCCCCCAGTAGCCAGGCACCGCCGCCGGCGGTGAGCAGATCGCTCCAGCCCTGCAAAATGGCGAGGCCAGCGAGACGATGGGATTGAGATCTCTCGCCGGGGTAGCGATCTGGGTATTTGTAGCGATCGAGGTGGTGCTTGAAGGCTCCGTCGTTCTGAGCGACCAACGCCTCCATCAACCTGAGATCGGCGTTGCTCCAGCCGTTGATCCAACCGTGGGGGTCGGCCTGAGCGAGTGCCCAGCGCATCACCTCGAGGCTTTCGCCCAGAACGGCCGGCGACTCTTCGGCTGCATCGCCTCCCGCATGGGTGCCAGGCACCAGCACCGGCACTGTGCCTTTGCTTGAGGCTGCCAGCAGCTCTGGGGGTTTGGCTTTGAGCGCCACCTCGCGCAGCTCCAGATCAACCCCCGGCTGCAGCCCTGCCGCCGCCAGCGCCAGCCGCGCCCGCATCGCATAGGGGCAGCGGCGAAAGCTGTAGAGAATGGACTGCTGGTCTGGTCGGTGTGTTGTGGAGGTGACCATGGTCATGACCATGGTCAGCTGTGCAAGACGCCTGCAGAGGCGTTGGCGTGCGGCTGCATCTGGTGTGCTGCCTCTAGCTGCCGCTGGCGCTCGGCAAAGCGGGCCCGGTCGGCATCGCTGAACCGCTCGATGCAGTGATGGCAGCTCACCCCCTTGCGGTAGGCGGGATGCTGCAGCTCAGCTGGCGCCAGCGGCAGGCCGCAGGCGTAGCAGAGGCTGTGGCTGCCGGGCTCGAGCTGGTGGTTGACCGTGACCCGTTGGTCGAACACAAAGCATTCGCCCTGCCAGCTGCTGCTCTGCTCAGGCACCTCCTCGAGGTAGCGCAAAATGCCCCCCTGCAGGTGATGCACCCCTGTAAAGCCTTGCTGCAGCAGATAGGCGGTCGCTTTTTCGCAGCGGATCCCGCCGGTGCAGAACATGGCAATGGCCTTGGGCTTGCGCTCGGCCACCAGGGGGCGGAGCTGCTGCTCGACCCAGGCCGGGAACTGGCGAAAGCTTTCGGTGCCCGGGTCGATCGCGCCACGAAAGCTGCCCACGGCCACTTCGTAGCTGTTGCGGGTGTCGATCAGCAGGGTGTCTGGATCGCTGATCAGCGCATCCCATTGCTGGGGCGGCACATAGGTGCCCACCTGCTCGGCCGGTTTGACCGTGGGGCAGCCCATGGTGACGATCTCGCGCTTGAGCCGCACCTTGAGCCGCGCAAAGGTCTGCGCGTCCGCCCAACTCAATTTCGCTTCAAGCTCAGCCATGCCTGGGATCTGGCGCAGCCGTGCCAGCACCTGATCCACGCCAGCTTTTGGGCCGCAGATGGTGCCATTGACCCCTTCAACGGCCAGCAGAATCGTGCCGCGCACCGCCGCGTTCTCGGCCAGCTCGCGCAGGTCGGTTTGCAGGTCTGGAAGCACCTCAGCGCTCAGAGCGCTGAAGCGATAGAACGCTGCAACCAGCACAGCGCTCACCCCTGCCAGGGCGTCACCCCAGCGGCAGCCAGCAGTTCGCGGTCGGCCTCGGCCGCCGGGTTGCTGGTGGTCAGCAGGGTGTCGCCATAGAAGATCGAATCGGCACCGGCCAGCAGGCACAGAATCTGCGCTTCGCGGCTGAGTTGCTCGCGGCCGGCGCTCAGGCGCACGCGGCTGCTGGGCATCAGGATGCGTGCGGTGGCCACCATGCGCACCAGCTCAAGTGGATCGATGGGCGGTTGCTCTTCAAGGGGTGTGCCCTCGACGGCCACTAGGGCGTTGATCGGCACGCTTTCAGGGTGAGGCTCGAGGCTGGCGAGCACCTGCAGCAGCGAAGCGCGGTCGCTGAGGCTCTCGCCCATGCCGATGATGCCGCCGCAGCACATCGAAATGCCTGCGCGGCGCACCCGCTGCAGGGTCTCGAGCCGCTCCTGGTACGTGCGGGTGGTGATGATCTGGTCGTAGTGCTCGGGGCTGGTGTCGAGGTTGTGGTTGTACGAGGTCAGCCCTGCCTCGGCCAGCTGTTGCGCTTGGCCATCGCTCAGCATGCCGGCGGTGACGCAGGCCTCGAGCCCC
>JBMSMG010000086.1:0-6282 GCA_049421025.1 Prochlorococcaceae cyanobacterium
GAGCTGGTGGGCGGCAAGCGCATCTTCATGAGCACCACCAACGGCACCCGCTCGCTGGCGGCGGTCCGCACTGTTCCGCTGCTGGTGACGGCTTGCCTGCCCAACCGCATGGCGGTGGCCAAACGCCTGGTCGAGCAAGGCTGCCAGCGGGTCTGGATCGTCGGCAGTGGCTGGGAGGGCGATTATTCACTCGAAGACAGCCTGGCGGCTGGGGCGGTGGCTTCGGCGGCCACCGAACTAGCGGTGGCACCACATGTGGGCGTTCGCTTTGGCAATGACGAAATGCTTGCTGCCCTAGCCCTGTGGCAGCAGTGGCACCACGACACCGAGACCTGCCTGCGGGCCGCCAGCCACGGGCAGCGGCTGATCGGCATCGGCAACCACGACGCCGACTTCGCCTGCTGCGCCGCTGTCGACAGCCTGCACGTGGTGCCGCTGCAGGCCGAAGCCGGGGTGCTGCGAAAGAGCTGAAGGACTCCCTTACAGTTCGGCCCAAGCAAGACCGGAGGGGTGGTGAGCAGTTTTCTGGCCGCTGCAGTGCAGCTCACCAGCACGCCCGATCCCGATGCCAACCTGGCTGCTGCCGAAGAGCAGATCGAGCTGGCCGCACGACGCGGCGCAGAACTCGTCGGCCTGCCTGAAAACTTTGCCTTTATGGGCGATGACCAGCAGCGCCTGGAGCTTGCGGCCGAGCTGGCCGAGCGTTGCAGTCGCTTTCTGGTGACCATGGCGCGCCGCTACCAGGTGACCCTGCTGGGCGGGGGGTTCCCCGTGCCTGCCGGCGCTGGCTCCACCTACAACCGCGCCGAGCTGGTGAGTCACGAGGGTCAGGTGCTGGCCCAGTACGACAAGATCCACCTCTTCGATGTGGATCTGCCCGACGGCAACACCTACCGGGAATCAGCCACGGTCAAGCCCGGTGACAGCTTGCCACCGGTAGTCGATGTCCCTGGGCTGGGCCGCATTGGTCTATCGATCTGCTACGACGTGCGCTTCCCGGAGCTCTATCGCCATCTCGCCGCAGCCGGCGCCGATGTGCTGATGGTGCCAGCTGCCTTCACCGCGTTCACCGGCAAGGACCACTGGCAGGTGCTGCTGCAGGCGCGGGCGATTGAAAACACCGCCTATGTGGTGGCACCGGCCCAGACCGGCATCAACCACGAGCGGCGCCAGACCCATGGCCATGCGCTGGTGATTGATCCCTGGGGCACCGTGCTGGCGGATGCGGGCACCACAGCGGGGTTGGCGGTGGCGCCGATCGACCCAGACCATGGTTCGCGGGTTCGTGCGCAGATGCCCAGCCTCCGGCATCGCAGGCCGGCTCTGTTTTAAACCGCTCGGGTGCTCGGCATGGCGCCGCTGCCACAACGGTTGGCCTCTGCCCTGGGCGCTGCAGCGGGGGCACTGCTGGTGCTCGCTGCGCAGAGCCCTGCTGCCGCGCGCTCGAGCCTGGGGGCCTGGCGCATCAGCCCCAGCGGGGTCTTGGAATTGCGCACCAGCCCCTCTGTTGAGCTCAAGGCGTACTTCGAAGCAGGCACGGCCTCCAGGGGGGCCAAGCTGTGGGTCGACCTACCGGGCGAGCCCAGCCGCAGCCGCAGCATCAGCGGCAGTGGCTCCCTCAAAGAGGTGCGGATCGGCCGGCCCGATGGCAACACCACCCGCTTGGTGCTCGAGTTTCAACCAGGCATCAGGCTCAATCCACGCCTGCTGCGTCTGGTTGGCACGGCCCCAGATCGCTGGCGCATGCCCTTGCTGGGCCTGCCCACCCGCGGGCTGATCAGCGTTGGCGAAGGCGACCTCGAGGCCAAAGCGCCTGCTGCTGAACAGCGACCCAGTTTCCCCACCTCAGGGGCGCCGCTCTCACCCGATGGACTGCCGGTGGTGCCCAGGGGACGCTTCAAGGTGGTGGTCGATCCCGGCCATGGCGGGCCCGACCCCGGCGCGATTGGCATCGGCGCCCTGCGCGAAACCGATGTGGTGCTCGATGTCTCGCTGCAGCTGGCGCGGCTGCTCGAGGCGCGCGGGGTCACGGTGGCGATGACCCGAACCAGCGACATCGATGTCGACCTACCGCCCCGGGTGGCTTTGGCCAACGGCGCGGGCGCCGATGCCTTCATCAGCATTCACGCCAATGCCCTGAGCATGGCCAGGCCCGATGTCAATGGAATCGAAAGCTTCTATTTCGCCGGTGGGCCCCAAGCAGAGCGTTCCCGGCAGCTGGCCGATGCGGTGCAACGGCAGATGCTGGCGATTTCGCCGCGCACACCCGATCGGGGCGTCAAGGCGGCGCGTTTCTTCGTGATCCGCCGGGCCACGATGCCAGCGACCCTTGTGGAGATGGGCTTTGTAACGGGAGTCCTGGATGCTTCCAGACTGCGAGATCCCGACTACCGCCGCCGCATGGCCTTGGCCTTGGCCACCGGAATCCTCAACTACCTCAGGGCTACGCCATGAGCTTGCGCGTCGGCTTGTTTGACAGCGGCCTCGGGGGGCTCACGGTGCTGCGCCAGGTGCAACACCGGTATCCCCATTCCCCCTGCCTCTATCTGGGGGATACAGCACGGGTGCCCTACGGCCAACGGAGCCCGGTGGAAATCCGTCAGATCGCCGCCGAGGTGGTGCGCTGGCTGCGCGCGCAGGGCATCGATGTGCTGGTGATGGCCTGCAACACCTCGAATGCGTTGGCCCTCGACGTGGCTGTGGCCGAAGCAGGTGTTCCTGTCATAGGACTCATCGACAGCGTTGCTGCCACGCTTGAGGCCTCGCGCATCGGGGTGCTGGCCACCCCGGCGACCGCGCAGAGCCATGCCTACCGCCGCGCCATTCAGGCCTGCAGCCCCGCTGCCAGCGTGGTTGAGATCGGCTGTCCGGCGTTTGTGCCGCTGATCGAAGCCGGGGACCTCGCCCATCCTGAGCTACTCGAGGCGGCGCAGTCCTATCTGAAGCCACTGATTGAGCACGGCTGTGAGGCGATCGTGCTGGGTTGCACCCACTACCCCCTGCTGCGGCCGTTGCTCAGCAGCTTGCTGCCGCAGCAGGTGAGCCTGGTCGACCCGGCAGAAGCGGCCGTGGCCCGGCTCGGTCCCCTGCTGGGCAGCCTGGGCGAACTGCCCGAAGTTGATCGGCATGCTGAACCCATTGCCCAGCTGCAGCAACGCAGCAGGATCTGTGTCACCGGCTGTGCCAGCAGTTTCGCCCGCGCCGCGGAACGCTGGCTGGGCACACGCCCTGTGGTGGAGCAGGTAAACCTGGCTCAAACGCCCACAAGCGACCGCCAGCGATAGCAGGGCAGGAGCTTCTAGGATCGCGGCACGCCGGAGGATGTGTGGCAACGGTTGCAGAGCTGCTCCAGCCGGTCGAAAGCGACCTCGACGCACTGCTGGCTGACCTGCGCAGCCTCATTGGCGCTGGACATCCGATTTTGCAGGCGGCTGCCGAGCATCTCTTTGCCGCCGGCGGCAAGCGCCTGCGTCCTGGCATCGTGCTGCTGCTGTCACGCGCGATCAGCACCAACGGTGAGCTGAGCCAACGCCACCGGCGCCTGGCGGAGATCACCGAGATGATTCACACCGCCTCGCTGGTCCACGACGACGTGGTCGATGAGGCCTCGACCCGCCGCGGCGTGGCCACGGTGCACAGCCGCTTCAACCACCGCGTGGCCGTGCTGGCTGGCGATTTTTTGTTTGCCCAGGCCAGCTGGCACCTGGCGAACCTCGATGACCTCGAGGTGGTCAAGCTGCTCAGCCGCGTGATCATGGATCTGGCCGATGGCGAGGTGAAGCAGGGTCTGTTCCGCTACGACACTGGCCAGAGCTTCGAGACCTACCTCGAAAAGAGTTACTGCAAGACCGCTTCCTTGATTGCCAACAGCGCGCGGGCCGCCGGCGTGCTTTCAGAGCTGCCGGAACCGCAGCTAGCTGAGCTGTACCGCTTTGGCCGTCAACTGGGACTGGCGTTTCAGGTCGTCGACGACATCCTCGATTTCACGGGCAGTGATCAACAGCTGGGCAAGCCGGCCGCCAGCGACCTGGCCAGCGGCTACCTCACCGCTCCGGCCCTGTATGCCCTCGAGGAGCGGCCCGCCCTGGCGGGTCTGATCGAACGCGAATGTTGCGAAGACGGCGACCTCGAGCAGGCGCTGGAGTTGGTGCGCAGCTGCGAAGCTATTCCGCGCGCTCGGGCACTGGCCGAGGGCTTTGCCCGCGAAGCAGGTGAGGCACTGGCCTGGCTGCCCAGTTCAGAAGCCAGCCGGGCTCTCAAAGGGTTGCCCGACTTTGTGCTGAGCCGTCTGTACTGATCAGGCCAACAGGACCTGATCCAGCGATTGGAGCGTCAAACAGCTCGCCGGCAGTTGCGCACTGACCACAGCGCTGTCGCGGCCATCGGCTGGCAGCAGCACGAAGACCCTGCAGCCGGCAGCTGTTGCAGCTGTTGCCCCTGCTGGCGAATCCTCAAAAGCCCAGCAGGCGCTGGCCTCCACCTGTAGGCGCTGCGCGGCCAGCAGGTAGGGATCCGGTGACGGCTTGCCCGCGGTTAGTTCGGGATCATCGCCATGCACCCGCAGGTCGATCGCGGCCAACCACGGATGGGGGGCTTCTTTGAGGGCCACTGCCGAGCGGCTGCTGCTGGTCACAAGAGCCATAGGAATGCCGTGCTGCTGGCAGGCGGCGATCAGCGACATCGCACCCGGCATGGGCAGCGCCTGGGGCAGCAGGACCTCGGCAATGGGTTGCCGCACGGCCAGCAAAGCCTCAACGCTTGGAACGGCTCGGCCACTGTGCTGCATCCACTGGCGCACCTGCTCGGCGCAATCGAGCCGGCGGCGGCCGCGCAGAGCCAAGAGCTGATCAGGCTCCAGGGTCAAACCAAAGGCAGAAGCTGCCTCCAGCCAAGCCTGGCTATGCAAGGGCTCGGTGTCGAGCAGGAGCCCATCAAGATCAAACAAACAGGCGGCAGGGCTGGGCATGGGCTGATTCTCTAACGCCCAGCGCCACCGCTGTTACAGCCACAAGGTGCGGCAAGCCATTGCCGGCCATGCCCGCTTGAATGACCGGATTGCCAACGCGTCGCCATGGGTCAGGCCCCAACCATTGAGTCAGTGCTGCAGGAAGAGCGGCTGTTCGGGCCACCGGCAGAGCTGGCCGCCAGCGCCCGCATTGGCTCGATGGAGGCCTACAAGGCCCTGTGCGCCAAGGCCGAGGCCGACCCCGATGGCTTTTGGGGTGAGTTGGCCCGCCGCGAGTTGCACTGGTTCAAGCCCTTTGACACGGTGCTCGACTGGAGCAACCCGCCCTTTGCCCGTTGGTTTGAAGGCGGCACCACCAACCTCAGCTTCAACTGCCTGGACCGGCACCTCAGCGGGCCCCGCGCCGACAAGACCGCGTTGATCTGGGAAGGAGAACCCGGCGACACCCGCACCTTCACCTACCGCCAGCTGCACGCCGAGGTCTGCAAGGCGGCCAATGCGCTCAAAGCCCTGGGCATCGGCAAGGGGGATCTGGTGGCCCTCTACATGCCGATGATCCCTGAGGCGGCCATCGCCATGCTGGCCTGCGCCCGCATCGGCGCGCCCCATTCGGTGGTGTTTGGTGGCTTTTCGGCCGACGCCCTGCGCGACCGGCTGATCGATGGCGAAGCCAAGCTCGTGATCACCGCCGACGGCGGCTTCCGCAAGGACAGCCCCGTGCCGCTCAAGCCCGCGGTTGATGAGGCCCTGTCTGCCAATGGCGGCGCCCCCAGCGTCGAGCATGTGCTGGTGGTGCAGCGCATCAACAGCGGCTGCGCCATGAGCAGCGGGCGCGATGTGTGGTGGCATGAGCTGGTCGAGGCCCAGAGCGCGGACTGCCCCGCCGAGCCGATGGCCAGCGAAGACCGCCTGTTTGTGCTGTACACCTCCGGCTCAACCGGAAAGCCCAAAGGAGTGGTGCACACCACCGCCGGCTACAACCTCTGGGCCCACCTCACCTTCCAGTGGATCTTTGACATTCGCGACGACGACATTCACTGGTGCACAGCCGATGTGGGCTGGATCACCGGGCACAGCTACATCGTCTACGGCCCCTTGTCGAACGGCGCCACGACGCTCATGTACGAAGGTGCGCCGCGCCCCAGCAAGCCCGGCGCCTTCTGGGAGGTGATCCAGAAGCACCACTGCACGATCTTCTACACGGCTCCAACCGCGATCCGCGCCTTCATGAAGAGCGGCCGCACCGTGCCCGATCAGTACGACATGGGCAGCCTGCGGATCCTTGGAACTGTCGGCGAGCCGATCAATCCCGAAGC
>JBMSMG010000087.1:0-6276 GCA_049421025.1 Prochlorococcaceae cyanobacterium
CGGCCGCGGTGCGGTTGCGGTTGTCGGTGAAGGCCTCGACCAGCACGGCCACGCCCCCGGGTCCATAGCCCTCGTAGCGGACCGCCTCAAACTGCTCGCCCCCGCCTTGCCCCTGGCCTGAGCCCTTGGCGATGGCCCGCTCAATGTTGGCGTTGGGTACGCCAGCGGCCTTGGCCTTTTCGATGGCGGTGCGCAGCTGGAAGTTGCCCGCCGGGTCGGCGCCGCTGCGTGCCGCCACCATGATTTCGCGGCCCAGGCGTGTGAACACGGCACCGCGTTTGGCATCGACGACGGCTTTGGTGCGTTTGATCTGGGCCCATTTGCTATGGCCGGCCATGGCCTCAACCCGCCGCGTCTTTGACCAGTTTCGGCTGCAACTGCTCGCCGCCGCTGGCTACTGCAATGCCCGCCCAGGTCCCCTGAGGGCCTGTGATCACAACACTCTGGCCGTCTGGCCAGGGACTGCTCGCTTGCAGTTGGCGGCCGCAGCGCCAGTCGGCGAGTTGCGCCGTGCTCAGCTGCTGCTGCGGCAGGTGCTGCAGCGCCTCCAAGGGATCCAGCAGCACCGGTGGGGTTGTGCTCTCGAGAGCCTCTAAGCGCACCGCCTGCTCGAGCCTGAAGCCCAGCGCTGCGGTGCGCCGCAGGCTCGCCAGGGCTCCCCCGCAGCCCAGGGCCGCGCCCAGGTCGCGCGCCAGAGCGCGGATGTAGGTCCCGGCCGAGCAGCGCACTTCAAGCTCCAGCTGGCTTTGCCGCGGGTCCCAGCCCAGCAGTTCCAGATGATCGATCTGCACCCTGCGGGCAGCCAGGGTCAGCGTTTCGCCGCGGCGGACCCGCTGGTAGGCCCGTTGACCATTGACATGCACCGCCGAGACCTGCGGCGGCACCTGCTCGATGCTGCCGCGAAAGGCAGTCAGCGCCTGCTCCAGCTGCGCCTGATCGAGCCCGGTCGGCAGCTGCTGGCGGGTGAGCACCTCGCCTTCAAGGTCGTCCGTGCTGGTGGTGAGCCCCAGTTGCACCACCCCGCGGTAGGTCTTGTCGCCCTCGAGATAGGGCAGCAGCCGCGTGGCAGCGCCCAGGGCGATCGGCAAGACACCGGTGACCGCAGGATCAAGGGTGCCGCCATGGCCCACCCGCTTGAGGCCATAAACGCGCCGCACCCGGCTTACGCAGCTGTGGGAGCTGAGGCCCGCGGGCTTGTCGAGCACCAGGAAACCGCAGGTCATCAATGGGGGTGATCGGCAACGGTGGGTGGCGCGCCGCAGCTGGGCCCGTCAACCTGATTCGAGTGTGCTCGATGGTCTGTGACTGCCTCGCTGCAGCAACGCCGCGATCTGGCCTTTTTGGTGCTCTCCGGGTTGTTTCTGGGCACCATGGCGATGCTCAACATTTTGGGCCTGACCCGCTTTCTGCAGCTCGGTCACCTTGGTCCCTGGCCCCTGGTGGTCGCCGTAGGCGCGTTGCCCTATCCGCTCACCTTTTTGTGCACGGATCTGATCAGTGAGATCTGGGGCGAGGACAAGGCCAGTCAGCTGGTCTGGGTCGGCCTGCTGCTCAACGGTTGGATCGTGCTGATCCTGTGGCTCGGTGGGGTGCTGCCCGGCATCAGCGGGCCTGCTGCCGATGCCACCTTTTTTGAGGTGCGGCGCCTCGCCTTCGGGGCCGTGGGGGCTTCGATGGTGGCCTACCTGGCCGCCCAGTTCACCGATGTTCGCCTGTTCCATTTCTGGAAGCGCTTCAGTGGGGGTAAGGCCCTGTGGCTGCGCAACAACGGCTCCACCTTGGTGAGTCAACTGGTGGACACCTCGGCAGTTGTGCTGATCAGCCATTACGGCAGCCATGTGCTGCCCGTGCGCCCCGAGCTGCCGGTTGTGCCCCAGCTGCTGGCCTTTATCGGCAGTGGCTATCTGTTTAAGGCGCTGGCGGCGCTTGCCGATACGTTGCCCTTCTATTGGCTGACCGGCTGGTTGCGCCGCTGGCTTGAGGTGCCGGGCGATGGAGCCGAACTCGGCTGAGCCGGCCTCTGCGTAGGTTGAGCCGGTCCCTGCGCAGCCCCGGTGAGCAGCAGCCCCACCAGCACTGATTCCATGCCGCCGGGCTCAGAGGATCTGAGCCTTGAGGCCTTTTTGGCCAGCGGTTTTGATCTGATTGCGCAGTTGGCCCGCTATCTGGGTTGCAGCCCTGAACAGCTGCGTGAGCGCTTGCCACGCAGCACCGATGACCTGGCGGCTTTGCACCCCGGGGCGTTTGACCCAGAGCAGGCCGGCAGCTTTTACGAAGACACTGTGGGCACCAGCCATCTGCTGGAACTGGCGGCCTGGCATCTGGGGAGTCGTGATTACATCGCCGACACCCTGCGCCTGCAGCAGCGCTTTGCCAGCGGCCAGGTGCTCGATTTTGGTGGTGGCATTGGCAGTCATGCCCTTGCCGCAGCGGCCATGCCCGCTGTCGATGCGGTCTGGTATGTCGATTTGAACCCCCACAACCGCGCCTTTGTCAGCCAGCGGGCCCAGGAGTTTGGACTCTCACAGCGGTTGCATTGCTGCCGCGATCTCGATGATCCGGCTTTGCCGCAACGCTTTGACACCCTGGTCTGCCTCGATGTGCTCGAGCATCTGGCTGATCCAGCTGGCCAGCTCGAGCAGTTTGCTGAGCGCATGGCACCCTCGGCAACGGCGCTGCTCAACTGGTATTTCTTCAAAGGGTTCGCTGGCGAATACCCCTTTCACTTCGACGACGCGGATCTGGTCGAGCGGTTCTTCCGCACGCTTCAGAGCCGTTTTCTCGAAGTGTTTCACCCGTATCTGATCACCACTCGCGCCTACCGGCTGATGGCTTGATCAAGGGGCTGAACCAGCGACACAGCAAAAAGCCGGCACCCAAGAGGTGCCGGCTCGAGGATTGAGCTCAACGTCTGAACCTGTGCTCAGGCAACGGCCACGTTGATGCGCTTGCGGCTGCGGAGACCGCGCTTGATGGTGTCGAAATTGACAACGCCATCAACCAGGGCGAACAGGGTGTCGTCGGAACCGCGCCCCACATTGACGCCGGGCAGCACCGAAGTGCCACGCTGACGAATGAGGATGGAGCCGGCGCTGACGGTTTCACCGCCGTAACGCTTGACGCCCAGACGCTTGGCGTTGGAGTCACGGCCGTTGCGGGTCGAGCCTGTGCCTTTCTTGTGGGCCATGGGGATTCAGCGGTTGAGAAACGACGAAAGGGGAAGGTTTTAGCCCTTAGTGCCGGTGATGGCTTCGACCATCACACGGGTGAGCTCCTGGCGGTGACCGTTCTTACGACGGGTCTTCTTCTTGGGACGCATTTTGTACACGATCACCTTGGGGCCGCGGCGATGCTCCATCACCTTGACGGTGACGCTGGCGCCTTTGACGTAGGGCTGTCCAAGGGTGGTCTTGCCAGCCTGATTGACCAGCAGAACCTTGTCGAGTGACACGGTGCTGCCGACCTCAACAGCGAGGCGATCAAGGTCGTAGTAACGCTGGGGCTGCAGCCAGAATTGCTGGCCTGAGGCCTCGACAATGGCGTAGCCAGCATCGGCAGGTTCAGCCTTGGCAGCTGCAGCGCTCTTGCTCTGAGTGGCGGCTTTGGCAGCTGCCTTAGCAGGCGCCTTATCGGCGGCAGCGTCTTTGGAAGATGCAGGACTCATGGCAGACACAGGGGCGCTCAGGCTGGATTCCCAGACCCCTTCAGAGGGAGCAGTGGACAACACATGACCAACTGAGCCCGAGACGGGATTGGGATTCCGATTAGGCCTGACGCGCGCAATCGGAAGACAAACAACAATCTTCGAGCTTTGCCTCTCCTTTCGTCAACATTTGGAGGCACCCCTTCGGCGGAATCCTCGCCGTGTCCATGCAGGAGCCCCAGCTCACGCTTGCCTCGTTGGTGGTCGACCCGCGCCTGCAGCAAGCCTGCGGCGTCTGGCTCAAGGGTGGTCGCTACCAGCTGTTGCCCCCGCCCTCCAGCCTGGTCAGCGGCGACCTTTCAACGGCTGAGCTTGACCAACTGCTCGATCAGGTCGATGCAGTGTTGATCGAAGACGGCGTGCTCCCCCAGCCTGCTGTGGCCCACCTGTTGGCCCGGGGCATGCGTCTGCCGGCCGTCGTGATTGGAGCGGTGAGCGGCCGACTCACGTATCACGAGGGTGAAGTGCATCTGCCGCCCGATCAGCTCGAGCAGCTCACCTACAGCCTCGATGCAGCATTTGCCAGGGTGCTGAGCCAGGAATTGCAGGGTTTTGGCGGCGGCAATGGAGAGCGCCAGGACGATGTCTCAGAGGGCTGGAAGCTTGGTAACCGCCTGAAGGAACGCCTTGGGCTGCTGGGCGTTTTTTACAAACGCGATCCGGATCGCTTTCTGCGTCAGTTGGCCGAGGGAGAACGCCGCGACCTGCTCGATTCGCTTGAGCGCACCTACAGGGATCTTCTGCTCAGCTATTTCCGTGATCCGGCAGCCGCTAACCAGGCCCTGGAGAGCTTTGTGAACACCGCCTTTTTCAGTGATCTGCCGATCACCAAAACAGTGGAAATTCACATGAATCTCATTGACGGTTTCTCCAAACAGCTCAAGCTGGAGGGACACCGTACGGAGTTCCTGCAGGACTACCGCCTCGCCCTGCTCGATGTGATGGCGCACCTCTGCGAGATGTACAGGCGTTCGATCCCCGCTGATGCCCCCATCTCGTTGTCCGCCACCAGCGGAACTGAGGTCTTCTCCTAAGCCCTGAGCACCATGAGCCCTCGCAAGACCTACATCCTCAAGCTCTACGTCGCCGGCAACACGCCCAACTCCATGCGGGCGTTGAAAACCCTGCGCAACATCCTCGATACGGAATTTCGCGGTGTGTATGCGCTCAAGGTGATCGACGTGCTCAAGAACCCTCAGCTCGCTGAGGAAGACAAAATTTTGGCGACGCCCACGCTGGCCAAGATCCTGCCGCCACCGGTGCGGCGCATCATTGGCGATCTCTCTGATCGCGAACGGGTCCTGATCGGACTTGACCTGCTCTACGAAGAGCTCACGGAAGAGGGCCTGGCGGCTGATCCCTTGGCCGAGTCAGGCTCCGGTCCACCTTGAGCCGGACCCTGAAGCTCTCCAGACCGCCCGTGGCTGACGCCATGTGATGTTTCGGCTGATCGTCTTTCTCGTTTCAACACCTTTCTCTCGGTCCCAAGGCAGCTGCCATGACAACGCAGGATCCAACCCCCACCCAGCCACCGCTCCTGCAGGTGCAGAAGCTGCCCACGGCGATCGAAGGCTTTGATGACATCTGCCATGGCGGTCTGCCGATCGGCCGCTCGACCCTGATCAGCGGCACCTCGGGCACCGGTAAGACGGTCTTTTCGCTCAACTTCCTCTACAACGGCATCCGCCAGTTCAACGAGCCGGGCATCTTCGTCACCTTTGAAGAATCGCCGCTCGATATTTTGCGCAACGCCGCCAGCTTCGGCTGGAACCTGCAGGAGATGGTGGAGCAGGACAAGCTGTTCCTGCTCGATGCCTCACCCGACCCGGAAGGTCAGGACGTGGCAGGCAGCTTTGACCTGTCGGGCCTGATCGAGCGGATCAACTACGCGATCCGCAAATACAAGGCGCGCCGCGTGGCGATCGACTCGATCACCGCGGTGTTCCAGCAGTACGACGCCGTCTCGGTGGTGCGGCGCGAGATCTTTCGGCTGATCGCCCGGCTCAAGGAGATTGGCGTCACCACCGTGATGACCACCGAGCGCATCGACGAGTACGGCCCGATCGCCCGCTACGGGGTTGAAGAGTTTGTCTCCGACAACGTGGTGATCCTGCGCAACGTGCTTGAAGGCGAGCGGCGCCGGCGCACGGTCGAGATCCTCAAGCTCAGGGGCACCACGCACATGAAGGGCGAGTTCCCCTTCACCATGGGCGCCCATGGCATGAGCGTGTTTCCGCTCGGGGCCATGCGGCTCACGCAGCGCAGCTCCAATGTGCGCCTGAGCAGCGGGGTGCCGCGGCTCGATGAGATGTGCGGCGGCGGTTTCTTCAAGGATTCGATCATCCTGGCCACCGGCGCCACCGGCACTGGCAAGACCCTGCTGGTCAGCAAGTTTGTCGAGGACGCCTGCCGCTCCAAGGAGCGGGCGATTCTGTTCGCCTACGAGGAATCGCGCGCCCAGCTGCTGCGCAACGCCACCAGCTGGGGCATCGACTTTGAGCAGATGGAGCAGGACGGTTTGCTCAAGATCATCTGCGCCTACCCCGAATCAACGGGCCTTGAGGATCACCTGC
>JBMSMG010000088.1:0-6257 GCA_049421025.1 Prochlorococcaceae cyanobacterium
TGGCCTCGATCCACGCGATCAGCGGCATTCAGCAAGCCCATCCGGTCACCCTCTGATGGGGCTCACCTGGTGGCGGCTCGAGATGGCCGCCCCGGCCGAGCTCGAAGAATCGCTGCTGTGGAAGCTGCCGCAGCTGGGCATCCATCGGGTGGCACTGCAGCACAAACCAGACGCTCCAGCTGAGCGCCAGTTGGTCGCTTGGCTGCCGGCCAGTGAATGGACCACCGCCGAACGCGTCAGCTTGGAGCAATCGCTCACCCCGCTCGCCGAAACCTTTGGGTTGCCATTGCCAGTGATGCAGTGGCAGGAGCAGCCCGATGAAGACTGGAGCCTCAGCTGGAAGCAGCATTGGCAGAGCGATCCTGTTGGGGATCGGCTGTTGATCCTGCCGGCCTGGCTCGACTGTCCGAGCGAGCACGCCGATCGCTTGTGCATCCGCATGGATCCAGGTAGCGCCTTTGGGACCGGCAGCCATCCCACGACCCGGCTGTGCCTGGAAGCACTTGAGGCTCTTTGCGCTGAGCGCGAGGGATCCCTCGAGGGCTTGCACGTGGCCGATCTGGGTTGCGGCAGCGGCGTGCTGGGCCTAGCGGCGCTGCGGCTTGGCGCCAAGGCCGTGGCCGCGGCCGATACCGATTCGCTGGCGGTCACGGCCACCACAGACAATGCCGCGCTCAATGGGCTGGACCTGCAGCTTGAGGCCGTGCAGGGTTCGGCCGAGGCCCTGGCGCAGCTGCTGCAGGGCCAACCGGCCGATCTGCTGCTCTGCAACATCCTGGCGCCGGTGATCGAGGCCCTCGCTCCCAGCTTTGATGCGCTGCTGAGTTCCCAGGGCGTGGGCCTGCTCAGCGGCTTGCTGGTGGAGCAGGCGCCCAGGCTTCAGCAGGTTTTGGCAGATCTGGGTTGGCAGGCCGATTTGACGGCACAGAACGGGGCCTGGGGGCTGCTGGTGTTACATAAGTCACGCTGATCGGTGATCAGCGTTTGATTGGGCTTCCCGGCATCAGCGCCCAAAACTGTCTGGAATGGCCTGCGGCGGATGTATGAAGGGCGGGTCCTACAGGCCCGGCTTCCGGGTGCCTGTGAGCCCCAATCCTTTTCATGGCTTCCTACAAGGTCACCCTCATCAGCGAGAGCGAAGGCCTCAACAAGACCATCGAGGTTCCCGACGATCAGTACATCCTTGATGCTGCTGAAGAGCAGGGCATCGACCTGCCCTACTCCTGCCGCGCTGGCGCCTGCTCCACCTGCGCCGGCAAGCTCACCGCTGGCACCGTCGATCAAAGCGATCAGAGCTTCCTCGACGACGACCAGATCGAAGCTGGTTTCGTGCTGACCTGCGTGGCTTACCCCACCAGCGACTGCACCATCAAGACCCATGCAGAAGAAGAGCTGTACTGAGCTCTTTTGCAGCTAACGAGGCGGATCAGTGCATGGGCCCAGCCCGTCTTGATCCGTCCCTAACTCTTTGCCACCCTTCGGGGTGGCTTTTTGATGGCCACCGGCACTGTTCATGGTTCAACACCTGCTCCTTCCCGGCAGCGAACACACCAGCCCCGGGGGGCAGTTCAGCTACAGGGTGCTGGGACCCTGTTGCCGCCTGTTTGATCGCGAAGAGCTGCCATGGCCCTGCTGCCGCCTGGCCTGGCGCAGCAAGGAGCCCAGCTGGCGCCGCGTCGGTCGTCGCTTTGTGGCCGATCTGGCTGCGCGCCGCTGCCCGTCCTATGCGGTCGAGCTGCTGCAGCCCGGCACCCGAGCAACCCGCACTGTGATCACCCTGTTTTCACAGAGGCTCTCGGCCGAGTTGCAGGAGTGGTGGTACAGCAAACAGCCGGCTTCAATGGAGCCAGATAATGCGCTCCCCCCGCTTGCCGAATCACAGGTGGCCTGAGAGTCCGTCCATCGGCCATCGGCGCAAACAAAAACCCCGCCTGTTGGGCGGGGTTGTCTTTGGCTTGACGCCGTTGATCAAACGCTGAACAACGCAGATCAGAAGTAGATCTTGCCGCCGCCCCACTGGACGCCTTGCACTTTGGGTGCCACCAGGATGTAACCAGCCATCAGGCGCAGGTCGTTGTCGTCGAGATCGCGCATTTTGACGAACACATCGCTGCTGCGCAGGCTCGGGTGCACGTCGGCAATCGAGTATTCCCCGTCGTAGGAGGTCGGATCCTTCATGTAATCGACCAGGGCTTCGACGTTGTCGCGGGCCGGGGTGGCCAGAGCCAGGGTCTCAGGGTCGAGCCCGACGTTTTGATTGGTCTTGGTGATGCCGCCGGCATGGCATTCGCCGCAGCTGTTGTTGAAGAGCTTGCGGCCGCTCTTGATCTCTTGCTCGCTGAAGGTCACCTGGGTGCCATCAGGATTGGCAGGCACGGTGAGCTGATCAGTGCTCCACTGGGCGGCTAGGGCCTCCCCGCCAAAGCCGGTGACCAGCAGCAAAGCCAGGGGCAGGACCAGCAGAAGGCGGCCAAGGGCGCACAAAGCGGTCGAAACAAGACGGGCCATGGGAGAAGCCTGAACGGTGTTCTTGTATCACGGCGGAAGGGGCCGGCGGACCAGAAACACGCGAACTGTTGCAGGCCTACTCAGGGCGCTGCCCTGGTTCATTGCTCTGAGGGCAGCACGTCGATGCTCAGGAAATCTTTGGCGACCATGGTGTTGGCAAAGATGGACTGCGCCTCGGCCACCAGATCGTCGGGGGTCATCGGATTGCCTGGCATGTAGCGAGGGCTCAGATGCGTCAGCACCAGCTGCTTGACGCCCGCCGCTAGGGCCGTCTGGGCCGCCATCGTGCTGGTCGAGTGCTGCCGCGCAATCGCCAGTTCAGCTTCGCTGTGGCAAAAGGTGCTCTCGTGGATCAGCAGGTCGGCGCCTTGGGCGAGTTGCACCGCAGCCTCTGAGAACACGGTGTCCGTGCAATACACCACGCTGACGCCAGGACGCTCGGGTCCGGTCAGGCTGGCGCCGTTAATGATGCGGCCATCGTCCAAGGTGACCGTGCGGCCGGCCTTGAGCTCGCCGTAGATGGGGCCTGGAGGAATGCCCAGCTCCTTGGCCTTGGCGAGATCAAAGCGGCCGGCCCGGGGTTTTTGATCGACCCGGTAGGCGTAGGCCGGCACCCGGTGCGTCAACGGCGCGCAGCGCACCTGCAGGTCGTCGTCTTCGAAGATCAAGGCGCCGCTAGCGGCGGCCTGGCGCACCTTGTGGCTGCGCAGCGGGTAGCCGATGCGGGTTGAGCTGGTCCGCAGCACCCCTTCGAGGTAATCGCGCAGCAGATCGGGCCCGTAAAGATCGATGCCGGGGCAGCTCCCCGCCAAGCCAAGGCTGGCGAGCAGCCCCGGCAGGCCGAACACGTGGTCGCCGTGCATGTGGGTGATGAAGATGCGCCTCAGCTGGCTCACCCGCAGCTCACTGCGCAGGAACTGATGCTGGGTCGCTTCGCCGCAATCAAACAGCCACAGCTCGCTGCGCTGGGGCAGGCGCAGGGCCACGGCCGAGACGTTGCGGCCGCGGGTCGGCACGCCCGAACTGGTGCCCAGAAAGGTGACCTGCACGCCCGAACCGCCTCTGGCGCATGCTGCCACGGCCGACACAATGGGGCGATGCGCATTGCCTGGCGAGAGCTATTGCGGGTTGTGCCCCTGGCCCTTGTGGTGCCAGGTGTTGTGGCGGCTGGCCTTGGCCAGAGTGCCGCCTCAGCTGCCGAGTTGAGCTTGCCTCAGGTGTTGGGTCCGGTGGCCATCAATACGGCTGCTGCGAGCAGTGATCCTGAGTTGCGCGTGTTGCTGCAGCAGGATTCAGAGATTCAGCTCGAGGCAAGCGCTCAGCCGCTGCTGCTGCGCAGCGCTGACGGCAACCGCCTTGGCACGCTTGAGCCAGGTCAACAGCTGCGACTAGAGCTCGATGGTTCGAG
This sequence comes from Prochlorococcaceae cyanobacterium, assembly GCA_049421025.1. Lineage (GTDB taxonomy): Bacteria > Cyanobacteriota > Cyanobacteriia > PCC-6307 > Cyanobiaceae > RGUW01. The sequence goes on from JBMSMG010000088.1 coordinate 3,917, forward strand.
TCCCGCAGGGCTGCTGCTCAGCTGGCCGGCAGGCCAGCCGATGGCTCTCACTGAGCTTTGGCTTGAGCCGGCCGCCCCTGAAGCCCTGATTGCTCTGCAGCAGCGCCTCTTTCGCGGGAGGCTGAGGGTGATGCGCCAGGGCGACAAGCTCCTGGCCATTAACCATGTGGCTCTTGAGGCCTATCTGCCCAGTGTGGTGGGCAGTGAAATGCCCGCCAGCTGGCCGCAGTCGGCCTTGCGTGCCCAGGCGGTCGCAGCACGCACCTATGCCCTCAGGCAGCGGCGCAGCCAGGAGCCCTTTGATCTGCAGGCCACCACGGCCAGCCAGGTCTACAAGGGTGTGGGCGGTGAGACCCCTTCCACCCGCGAGGCGGTGGAGGCTACCCGCGGTCAGGTGCTCACGTATCAGGGCTCGTTGATTGACGCGGTGTTTCACAGCAGCAGTGGCGGCAGCACCGAAGCCAGCGGCGAACTGTGGGCGCAGCAGTTGCCCTATCTGGTGCCGGTGCCTGACTTTGATGACCACTCCCCTGTGCGGAGCTGGCAAGAGCGTTTTGATGCCAACCAGTTGCAGCAACGCTTCCCTGAAACGGGGGGTCTTTTGACGCTTCAGGTGACCTCACGCAGCAGCAGCGGCAGGGTGCGCCAGCTGCGGCTTGAGGGACCCCGCGGCGTGTTGAACCTGAGCGGGGCTGAGCTGCGCAAACGCCTGGCGCTGCGCAGCACCTGGATCGAGCTGGAGCTGCTGAGGCCAGCACCCCCAGCTGCAGCCGCCGCTCTTGAGGTGACACCTGATGGTGCGTTGGCCGGCACCTTGGAGCCGCCGATGCCGCCACCAATCCTGATGCCGTTGCTTCAGGAGAGTGCGTCTTCTGGTGCCGAGCCCCCCCTGGCCGGGTTGCTGATTCGCGGCCGCGGCTTTGGCCACGGCATTGGCATGAGCCAATGGGGCGCCCACGGATTGGCCCAGCGCGGTGCCAGCTACACCGCCATCTTGCGCCACTACTACCCGGGAACCCAGATCAATGCCTACCGCGATCCCTGAGCTGGTTCCCCAGGTGCTGCCCGATGCGGCAGCGGTGGCCGAGCGGGTGGCTTCGCTGCTGCTCACGGCCAGGCTGGAGAATCCTTCCCGCCCCTTGGGCCTGGCTACCGGCCGCACGATGGAGCCGGTCTATGCGGCCTTGCGGGTGCGCCTGGACGCCTTGAATGCCCCTGAGCGCGAGCACCTGCTTCGCGGTTGGCAGAGCTTCAACCTCGATGAGTACGTGGGCCTGGGGCCTAGCGATCGCACCTCGTTTGCCGCGGCCATGCAGCGGCAGCTGACGCAGCCTTTGGGGCTTGATCCGGCTCAGGTGCATCTGCCCAACGGCCTTGCCAGCGATCCTTTGGCTGAGGCCCGCCGCTACGGCGAGCAGGTCGCCGCAGCCGGAGGAATCGGTCTGCAGCTGCTGGGTCTGGGCCTCAATGGCCATGTGGGCTTCAACGAGCCGCCCTGCTCTTCTGAGGCCGCCTGCCGCTGTCTGGTGCTGAGTGATCAGACCCGCCAGCAAAACGCAGCTGGTTTCGGCGGCGATGCCGAAAATGTGCCGCAGCGTGCGATCACCTTGGGTCTGGCCGAGATCCTGGCTGCTGATGCTTTGGTGATGGTGGTCACGGGTTCTGCCAAAACCGCTGTGCTGCGTCGTTTGTTGCAGGAGGAGCCCAACGCAGAGCTGCCGGCGAGCTGGCTCAGGGGGCATCCGCGCTTGACCCTGTTGGTTGATGCGGCGGCCTGGTCTGGCTGATGGCGAGGTGCGCCGATGGTCGCGCAAGCCGTTCAGGCTTCAAGCAACGACTCATCGGCACTGAGGTTGGACGCGACAGTACGCACGTCATCGAGCGACTCCAGCGCATCGAGCAGCCTCAGGCCTTGGTGCAGCAGCTCGGACTCATGGAGCTCACAGTGGCTCAAGGGCACCCAGCGGTGCTCCCAGCTGCGCACCGGTAGATCGAGCTGCTGCAGCCGCTCTTGCAGCAGCTGCAGATCGGCAAAACCTGCCTGCACCTCGGCCTGCGTGGGGCTCAGCAGCTCGTAGCCCACGACAGCAGGCCCACCGCTGTCCTCAAGGCTCATGAGTTGCTCGAGCAGAACCTCCTCGTTCAGGCTTGCTTGATCGGGCTGATGACGCTCTTGTGCATTGCTTTGCCAGCCCAACAGCACGATGGAGCGGTGCTCAAACAGATACCCGACGCAGCCGGTTTCACCTAGCCGTCCGCCGTGCTTGCTGAAAGCCAGGCGCAGCTCGGCCGCGGTGCGGTTGCGGTTGTCGGTGAAGGCCTCGACCAGCACGGCCACGCC
>JBMSMG010000089.1:0-6074 GCA_049421025.1 Prochlorococcaceae cyanobacterium
GCCTTGTAGCCGGCGATGTTGGCCTGCGAGGAGAGCACGTCCATGCTCTGGGCGCGGCTAATGCGCGGCAGCAGCTCCATGGCCACCGCCGAGACCCCTCGCTCAGCCAGCAGCGACAGCCGCTGCGTTGCGTCGTAGGGCTCCAGCAGGCCGACAAGCAGGGCACCCGGCTTGAGCTGGGCGAGCTGCTCAAGGGGCGGCGGGGCTACCACCAGCACCACATCGGCCCCAGACCACGGCAGCGCATCTGGCGAGACGATCTCGGCGCCGGCGGCGGCATAAAGCGCATCGTCAAAGCCAGCAGCAACACCTGCCCCGCTTTCGAGTTGAACCCGCAAGCCAGCGGCTACGTAGGTCTTGACCGTGTCGGGGGTGGCCGCCACGCGGCGTTCAGCGGAACGCTGCTCACGCGGCACCAACAGGTTCAACATGCCGTCACCTCCTGAGCTCGCGCGGCGAAGGCGGGCTCGTCATGCCGTCCATTAGGCGACGGGAGACGGCATTGGGCAATCGTTTTGATGCGATTGTGCGCACACCCCGACCGTTAGCCGGTGTTCAAAACAGGGGCAGCAGCTCCTGCTCAAGGCACGCAGCCTGGGGCCAGGCGCCCTGATGACGCAACAAGCGAGCCCGCAAAATCATCGGGTCGATGTCGCATTCGAGCTGCCAGCAGTCCTCAAGACGCTGACGGCGCTGCGCCGGGGTCAAGCGCAACGGACGTGGGTCACTGGCTTCGGGAACGTCCATGGCCTGTGCCGTGATGGCCCGAAGTTAGGAACGCTCAGCGCTGTGCCCATAGGCCAGAACACCTAATAATGCGGCGATGGCATGTTCCTTTGCGCTGGGCCAACGGCCCGCGGTTCAACCGCGGCAGTGGCAAAGCCGCCTGATGCAGCTGCTGCGGGCCCGTCTGGCGCAGCCGGATCCGCAGGGGCACGACGTGTTGATCCATGCCGGGCCGGGCGCGGGCAAGACCCTGGGCGCCCTGTTGGGCGTCGAGCAACTGCTGCGCGACGGCCGGCTGCAGCGCTTTGTGGTGTTTTGCCACCGCACCGCCATCGCCAGCCAATGGCAGCGCGCTGCAGCCAGGCTGGGGCTTGATCTGAGTCCCTGGGGGGAGCAGCCTGCCGCCACCGGCGTACTGGTGAGCTACCAGGCAGCCGCCCTACACCGCGAGCGCTGGCTGGCCGAGCTGCAGGGCTGGGGCGAGAGGCCTTGGCTGGCGATCGCCGATGAGGTGCATCACCTGGGCGTCGATCCCGATGAACCCGAAGCCGCCGCCTGGGGCCATGCCTTCAGCAGCCTCAGCAGCGGTGCTGTGTTGCGCCTGGGGCTCACCGGCACGCCGTTTCGCGCTGATCAGCTCGCCTTTTGCGCCGCGCGCCAGGTGCAGCAGCGCGAAGGCGATGAGCTGGTCTGGCGCATCGTGCCCGATCTGTGCGTCGAGCCACGCCAACTGATCAGCGCCGGCGATGTGCGGCCACTGGAATTCAGATTCCAGGACGGGTGGGTCGATCATGCCCGTCAAGACGATGGCGACGGCGAGGGTGAACGCTCCTGCCTGTCGGCCGAAAGCCGCGAAACCTGGCGCGCCCGCAACCTGCGCCGTGCGATTCGCCTGGCCGATGGCAGCAGCATTGCCCAGCGGGTGCTGCTGCAGGCGCGCGACCGACTGGAAACGGTGCGCCAGCAACACAACGATGCCGGCGGCCTGGTCATCGCCCGCGACATCGCCCATGCGCGCCAGGTGGCGGCCCTGCTCAATGAGCAGGGCGATCGGGCGGTGCTGGTGCATTCGCTCGATCCCGAGGCCGAGGCCAACCTGGCGGCCTTTCAGCGGGGCGTGGGCGACTGGCTGGTGAGCATCGACATGTGCTCCGAAGGCTTTGATGCCCCGCGCCTGCGGGTGGTGGCCTATCTGAGCACCGTGGTGACCCGCAGCCGCTTTGTGCAGGCGATCACGCGGGCGGTGCGGCTCGATGGTGGACGCGAACGTCATGAGGCGATTCCGCGGGATCCTTCGTACGTGTTTGCCCCAGCTGACCCCCTGCTGATGAGCTACGCCCGCAGCTGGTCGCTCAGCGAGCCCTACCTGCTGCGGGGGCGGCCACAGGCCAGCGAACCCTCAGCGGGTAGCAGCGGCTGGAGCGCCTCGCGCCCTCCGGCAGCCATCGCTGATGGCGCTGGCTCGGTGATCGCCATGAGCGGCCCGCAACTGCCTGGGTTTTTGCAGCAGAAGCGACCTGCCTAAGGCGGCAATCTGCGACGTTGTGTCAATCGACACCCCCAATTGGCCCACGACCCGCCAACCTGTTGCAACCACCAGGGGACGGTGACCATGGATGCAGCAACCGAACGCCGCTTAACGGTCGCGGTGAGCTGGGCCCTGGCCCGCCGCGCCACCCTCGATGCTCTGGAGCACTACGAGGAGAGCTACGCGCTCAACGAAGAATTTCGCGAATGGCTCCTGTGCCTGGAGGAGCACCCCGATCTGCTGGCTGCCAGCGTGCTGATGGTGCCCAGAAACCTGGCTGACCTGCTCAGCAGCAAGCGTTCAGAAAGCGGCGGCATCCTCGAAAGCTGAGTCGAGATTGCGGCAGAACTGGCGGCGCGAAACCTCCGCGTAACGCATCAAATCTAAAGCAAATCTGAAGACCTCAGCGCGCAATCGGCCCGAGGTTGCTGCCGGCTTCATCAAACGTGACCTGGCGAGGCCGCCGATCCCCTAGGCTTAACTCGAAGTCATTCCGCATTAGCAGCGCCATGGCCGCCGGACAACAGCCGCTTGAAAACCTTGTGATCGTTGGCTCTGGGCCTGCGGGTTACACCGCTGCGATCTACGCAGCCCGGGCAAACCTCAACCCGCTGTTGATTACTGGCTTTCAAGATGGGGGCATACCCGGTGGTCAGCTGATGACCACCACCCACGTCGAGAACTTTCCTGGGTTCCCTGACGGCATTTTGGGGCCCGATCTGATGGATCGCATGAAAGCCCAGGCCCTGCGCTGGGGCACCCGGCTGGTGGAGGCCGACGCCGAAGCGATCGACCTGTCGCAGCGGCCGTATCGCATCACGGCCGAAGGCCAAGTGTTCGAAACCCAGGCCGTGATTTTGGCCACCGGTGCCAGTGCCAACCGGCTGGGCCTGCCCAGCGAAGAGCGCTTCTGGAGCAAGGGCATCAGCGCCTGTGCCATTTGCGATGGGGCGACCCCCCAGTTCCGCGGCGAAGCCGTGGCTGTTGTTGGCGGCGGCGACTCGGCATGTGAAGAGGCGGTCTATCTGACCAAGTACGGCAGCCATGTGCACCTGATCGTGCGGACCGACAAACTGCGCGCCAGCGCTGCGATGGCCGATCGGGTGCTGGCCAACCCCAACATCACGGTGCACTGGAGCCGCCAGGTGGCCGATGCCCAGGGCAGCGACTGGCTCGAAGCCATTGAGCTGCGTGACACCACCACCGGTGCGACCCAGCAGCTGCCGGTCAAAGGTCTGTTTTATGCGATCGGCCACACCCCCAACACCCGCCTGGTGAGCGGCCAACTGGAACTTGACGCCAAGGGCTATCTGGTGACCCAGCCCGGCCGCCCCGAAACCAGCAAAGAGGGCGTTTACGCGGCCGGCGATGTCGCCGATGCCGAATGGCGTCAAGGCATCACCGCTGCCGGCAGCGGCTGCCAAGCTGCCCTGGCAGCCGAGCGCTGGCTCAGCCACCACAACCTGGCTGTCACCGTGAGCCGCGAGCAGGTCGAGCCCCAAGCAGTGGGTGAGCCGGTGCGCACTGCCGTCAGCGATGAGGCCAACTACGACGCCAATGCCCTCTGGCAGAAAGGCAGCTTCGCCCTGCGCAAGCTCTACCACGACAGCACAAAGCCCCTGCTGGTCGTCTACACCTCACCCACCTGCGGGCCGTGCCACGTGCTCAAACCCCAGCTCAAGCGGGTGCTCGATGAACTGGCGGGCCGTGCCCAGGGGGTTGAGATCGACATTGAGGCCGATCAAGAGATCGCCGTGCAGGCCGGCGTCACCGGCACCCCAACAGTGCAGCTCTTTTTCAACAAAGAGCTCAAGCAAACCTTTCGCGGCGTCAAGCAACGCAGCGAGTTCAAGGCAGCGATCGAAGCACTGCTCGGGGTTCCCGCCTAAAGCCCTGCAGGTCCAATGGGCCTGCCAGCGCGAGCCCTCTCAACGACGCCGCGGACCACCGGGGCGGTTGCCGCCGGGCTTCGGCCCTGCGGCACCGACGTTGCGCTCGCGGTAGGTGATGCGCCCGCGGGTCAGGTCGTAGGGGCTGATCTCAACCAGCACCTTGTCGCCCGCCAGCAGTTTGATGCGGAACTTGGTGAGCTTGCCGGCAGCGCGGCACAGGCACTGGTGACCTGCCGGCTGCTCGAGGGTCACCAGGTAAAAACCGTTGCCCTGTTCCTTTTCAATCACGCCGGAGGTTTCGATCATGCGGCTGGGTGTCTGATCCTTGCGACATCGAAGATTCAGCTTAAAGGCCCGTCCCCGTGACCACGCTGCTGTTCCACAAACCGTATGGCGTGTTGAGCCAGTTCACCCCTGAACCTGGGAGCGCCTGGGGGGCTTTGGCCGAGCACATTGATGTGCCAGGGGTGTATGCCGCCGGGCGGCTCGATGCCGACAGCGAGGGGCTGCTGCTGCTCACCAGCAACGGCCGCCTGCAGCAACAGCTGTGCGACCCGGCATTTGGACACTGGCGTCGCTACTGGGTGCAGGTCGAAGGTGATGCAAAAGCCCAGCCCCAGGCGCTTGAGGCCCTGCGCAGCGGTGTTGTGATCCAACAGCGCCGCACGCTGCCGGCACGGGCCCGCCTACTGGAGAGCGGCGAGAGCGAAGCAGCAGGCATTGGCCCGCGGCAACCGCCCATTCGAGAGCGCCGGGCGATTCCAACCAGCTGGATCGAGCTCGAGCTCTGCGAAGGTCGCAACCGCCAGGTGCGCCGCATGAGCGCGGCGGTGGGCCTGCCAACGCTGCGCCTGATACGCGTGGCGATCGATCTGATGGATGGGGGGCCGCCATTGGGCCTTCAGGGCCTAGCGCCTGGCCAATGGCGCCTCGTCAACGCCACCGAAGCCGAGCGCCTGGGCCAGCTGCTGCAGCGGCCCAAACGCCAATCGCCGCCAGGTCATTCACCAGGGCGAGGCGGCCGGGCCGGCGGCGGAAAGTCAGGCCAAGGGCTTGGCGGTGGGTAAGGCGGCTTGGCGCTCAGGGTTGAAAGCAGCACGGTTGAGTTCACGCTCCAGAGCGTTCACACGCATCGCCCGCAGGCAAAACTTGCAGCCACCGGTGGTCTGCAGATGCTTTTCCGGTGTGATGCTGATTGGCTTGACCGGATGCTCCTTGCAGCGAATCTTGATTGGCGTCTTGAAGCTTTTGTAGACGATCTCGCTGTAGTCATAGAGATCACCAAAGCGTGCCTGGGCACGCTGCAGGAAGAGCTCTTGGCTGATCGGGCTACCCATAGCCCGCGACATTATCGAGATTCGCTCTCAACCCCAACTGTGATTCAAAAAGCGTTGTGAACCGTGCTGCAGCGAGCGGCCGGAGCAGCAAGCACTGGCAGCCGGCACCAACGGCCGATCGCCCCCACGCGCTCAGCCCAACACGTCCTTGAGCTCGCGCACCGTCATCAACTGGCCGTAGTAGTAGTTGGCGCGGGCACGGCGAGCCGGATCTTCGATGCTGTCGAGCGCATCAAAGCCCAGGCTCTGCCAGAGCTCGTGGCCGCTAGCCCGGCTCACCTCAGCGACCGCCTCCTGCTCAAGGTTGGCCAGACGGCGCTGAAGATTTTTGATCTGAGCGACAGACACCGGCAGGACACCAACACCTTGCAATAGTACAGGCGAACTGCTGGGGCCGGCAAGGGTCCATGGCGACGCCGGCCTGCAGAGGCAAACCGCGCTACCGGCAGAGCTCTGCATTGAGAACAGCCGGGGTTTGAGAACGACAGTGTTCAGAAGGTCAGCGTTCAGAACGTCAGTGTTCAGAACGACAGTGATCAGAACGTCGGTTTTTTTAGAGCGGCAGCCTTTTCAGAGCGGCAGCTTTTTCAG
>JBMSMG010000090.1:0-6019 GCA_049421025.1 Prochlorococcaceae cyanobacterium
AGGCCTTTTGCTGGCGCTGCATCTTGCTCCAGATGCCGTAGAGGTGCTTGGGCCGACCGCTCACCTCAACGTCACCCAGGCCAACGGCGGCCAGGCGATCGCGCAGCAGTTGCACGGTGACACCCAGGCGCTCTTCACGTTCGCTGCGCTTGGTGGCGACCTGCTGCTGCACGTCGCGGTAGGCGTCTGGCTCGAGGATCTTGAAGGCCAGATCTTCAAGCTCCCATTTGAAGCGGCCGATCCCCAGGCGGTTGGCGAGGGGCGCGTAGATCTCACGGGTTTCGCGGGCGATGCGCAGCTGCTTTTCGGGCTTGAGCGCACCCAGGGTGCGCATGTTGTGCAACCGATCAGCCAGCTTCACCAGCACCACGCGAATGTCGCTGGCCATGGCCAGAAACATGCGCCGCAGGTTTTCGGCCTGAGCTTCGGTTTTGTTGGTGAAGTGAATGCCGCCAAGCTTGGTGACCCCTTCAACAAGCGAGCGCACCTCGGCGCCGAAATGTTCTTCGACCTCATCGGGGGTGACGCCGGTGTCTTCGACCACGTCATGCAAAAAGCCTGCAGCGATGACGCCGGCGCTGGCACCGATGTCGCGCAGCAGGTCGGCCACCGCCACCGGATGCACGATGTAAGGCTCACCGCTGGCGCGGTACTGGCCTTCGTGCAACTGGTAAGCAAAGTCAAACGCCGAGGCCAGCAAGGCCTCGGCGTCCGTGGGGCAGCTTTCACCCGCGCCAGGGGGCACATGCTCGACGCAGCGCTGCAACCACTCAGGCAGCGGAATGCCGTAGTCAGCGGGGCCAGCGATCACAGGGCGGCCCGCAGCAGCTGGGGCGTCCAACGCTTCAGACGCAGCCGGGACGGCATCAGTGGCGAGCGGGCCACCCAGGCCCGGCACCTCCACTTTGGCCGTGTCCGGCACTGCGTTGAGCATCCCGGTCTGCACTTTCCACCATCGTATGCAGCAGGACGCAGCATGGGTTCGTTGTGCGGATCTGCCGATCACCATGGGGGCTGAACCGGTGCTGCTGCTGCGCGACCTTGTCGTGCAGTACCCGGGGGCGGCGGCAGCCACCCTCAACGGCCTGAACCTGGAGCTTGCCGCGGGCGAACGCCTGGCTTTGGTCGGCCCTTCGGGCTGCGGCAAAAGCACCGTGGCACGGGCGATTCTGCAATTGCTGCCGGCCGGCAGCCTGTGCCAGGGGGAGCTGCGCCTGGCGGGCCTTGACCCGCGCCGCCTCAGCCTGAGCGAGCTGCAGCACCTGCGCGGCGAAGCGGTGGGCCTGGTGTTCCAGGACCCCATGACCCGCCTCAACCCATTGCTCACCATTGGCGAGCACCTGCGCGACACCCTGCAAGCCCATCAACGCGGCAGCAGCCAAGGCCAGCAGGGCCTGCGCGAGCAGGCCAAAACCCTGCTGCAACGCGTGGGCATTGGGCCTGAGCGCTACAGCAGCTATCCGCATGAGTTCAGCGGGGGCATGCGCCAGCGCGTGGCGATCGCCTTGGCGATGGCCCTGAGCCCCAAGTTGGTGATTGCCGATGAACCCACCACCAGCCTCGATGTGGCTGTGGCGGCTCAGGTGATGGCCGAACTCAGCGAGCTCTGCCGCGAGCGCGGTAGCGCCCTGCTGCTGATCAGCCACAACCTGGCCCTGGCCGGCCAGTGGTGCGACCGCATCGCCGTGCTCGAGCAGGGGCAGCTGGCCGAACAGGGGCCCGCTCGCACCCTGCTGCAGGCGCCCCGCTCGGACCTAGGCCAGCGGCTGGTGGGCCGCGCCCGCGAGCTGGAGGCCAGCCGCAGCGCAGCGCCGCAAGCAACGCCCCTGCTGCTGCAAATCGAAGGGTTGCGCTGCTGGCACCGCATCGGCGGGCCGCCCTGGCGGCCCCGCTGGCTCAAGGCAGTCGACGGCGTCAGCCTGCGCCTGCAAGCCGGCGAAACCGTAGGCCTGGTGGGGGCATCGGGCTGCGGCAAGAGCACCCTCTGCCGCGCCCTGATGGGCCTGGCCGAGGTGCGCGGCGGCAGCGTGCAGTTGGGCGGCCAAGACCTGTTGGCCCGCGGCGGGGCCCGGCAGCAGGCCTTGCGCCGCCAGATCCAAATGGTGTTTCAAGACCCGCTGGCCTGCCTCAACCCCCAGATGCGGGTGGGCGAGGCGATCGCCGATCCGCTGCTGATTCATGGCCTGGCCAGCCGCGCCGAGGCGCGCGAACGCGCCCGCCAGCTGCTGGCCACGGTCGGGCTCAACCCACCCGAGGCCTTTGAGCAGCGCAGGCCGCGCCAACTCTCGGGCGGGCAGCAGCAGCGGGTGGCGATCGCCCGCGCCCTGATCCTGGAGCCGCGGGTGCTGCTCTGCGACGAGAGCGTCAGCATGCTCGATGCCGAGATCCAGGCCGAGATCCTGGCGCTGCTGCGGGGGCTGCAAGAGCAGCTGGGCCTAGGACTGCTGTTTGTGACCCACGACCTGTCGGTGGCCAGCGGCTTCTGCCACCGGGTGATCGTGCTCGAGGGGGGCCGCATTGTGGAGCAGGGGCCTGGTGAGGCCCTGTTGGCTCAGCCCCAGGCGGCCATCACCCGCACCCTGGTGGCCGCCTGCCCGCGCCTGCCCTGAGTCACACCCCGGCGCGCCGGCGCAGCAGCTGCAGCAGCTTCTCGAACACCGGCGGCAAGGGCGCCTCGCAGACCAGCCGCTCGCCGCTGATCGGGTGATCGAGCCCCAGCTGCACCGCATGCAGGGCCTGACCTGGCAGCTCGACAGGCAGGTTGCGGCAACGCGAATACACCGGATCGCCCACGATCGGATGGCTCATGTGGGCGCAATGCACGCGGATCTGATGCGTGCGGCCCGTGTCGAGCTTGAAGCGCAGCAGGGCGTAATCGCCCAGACGCTCGATCACGCGCCAGTGGGTGCAGGCGTGGCGGCCGCTCTCATCGGAAACGACCGCGTACTTTTTGCGGTCGACCGGGTGGCGGCCGATCGCGCCAATGATGGTGCCGTGATCAGCCGCCGGCTGGCCGTGCACCACCGCCAGGTACTGACGGCTGGCAATGCGTTTTTGAATCTGCACCTGCAGGCGCACCAGGGCCTGCTGGCTCTTGGCCACAACGATGCAGCCCGTTGTGTCTTTGTCGAGGCGATGCACGATGCCGGGGCGCAGTTCACCGCCAATGCCTGGCAGGTCCGGGCAGTGGTGCAGCAGCCCGTTGACCAGGGTGCCGTCCTTGTTGCCCGGCGCCGGGTGAACCGTGAGGCCGGCGGGTTTGTTGAGCACGATCAGGTGCTCGTCTTCAAACAACACATCAAGCGGCATCTCCTGGGGAACCAGGTACGCCAGCGGCTCAGGCGGCGGCATCCACAGCTCGATGACATCGCCCGTGCGCAACGGCGTCTTGGCCCGGCCGGTAACGCCGTTGACCCGCACATAGCCCGCATCAATGAACTTCTGGATGCGGGCGCGGCTCTGCTCGGGCCGCTGACTCACCAGCCAGCGATCCAGCCGCATGGGCAGCGGCCTGGGGTAGCTGAGCGTCAGCAGCTCGCCCTCGCCTTCGCCGAAGCGAGACGCGTGTTGTGATGCCGGCGTGGCTGGGGCCATGGCACCGACCGTAACGAGCGCCTCGCTGGTCAACGCAGATGGGGGGTCTCCGCCGCCCCCTCCTCAGGTTGACCATGGTCATGACCATGGTCATCTGCAGAAGAGGCTGCGGAACCTGCCGGCGCCGCCCCGGCCCCGCCGCTGCCCAGGGGCTGCGGCAGCTCCAGGGCGATGGGGCCCAGGCGGCCGCAGCGGTAATCGTCGAGCAATTTGGTGGCCATGCGGGTGGTGTCGCCACTGGTGTGACGCGCGGCCGCATCCACCAGCCAGGTTTCGCCATCAGGGCCGCCATCAACGAGCTGGCCCAGGGCAATGCCATAGCGCTGATGCAGCAGATCAGACGGCACGCCAGCGCCTGGCACGGCAGCCAGCTGCGCCAGCAGCTGCACAAACGCCACCGCCACCGCCTCGCTGTCGTAGGCCGCCTGGCCGATGTCATCACAGAGGGCCAGGCGCAGGGCTGAGCGCTGGTCATCGAGCCGGGGCGGCAGCACACCGGGTGCATCGAGCAGATCGAGCTCCTGCCCGAGCCGCACCCAACGCAGGCTGCGGGTGACGCCGGCGCGGCGGGCGCTGTCGACCACCTTTTGGCGCACCAGGCGGTTGATCAGGGCCGATTTGCCCACATTGGGAAAGCCGAGCATGAGCGCCCGCACCGGACGGGGTTTCATGCCGCGGCCAAGGCGCCGCTCGTTAAGCGCCTGGCCAGCGCGGATCGCCGCCTGCTGCAGCTGCTTGACGCCCGTGCCCGCCTTGGCGTCACACCACCACACCTGCTGATTGCGGCTGCGGAACCAGCTGCTCCAGGCCTCGCGAATGGTGGGGGGCACCATGTCGAGCCGGTTGAGCACCAGCAGGTGCTGTTTGCCGCTGATCCAGCGCTGCAGGCGCGGGTGACCGGTGGCCAGTGGAATGCGGGCATCGCGCACCTCGATCACCAGATCGACCTTGCCCAGAGCCTCATGCAGGGCCTTTTCGGCCTTGGCGATGTGCCCCGGATACCACTGAATCGCCGGTGCTTTGCTGCTCAGCGGGCCCTCGGCAGCCGTCATCAAGGCACCACCAGCACGGGGCAAGGCGCCAGCTGGATCACCCGCGCGGCCGTGCTCTGTTGGTCGCTCTCGAGGGTGATGCCGCGGGTGCCCATGACGATCACATCGGCGTTGATCTCATCGGCCACATCGCCAATCACAAAGGCCGGCTTGCCCTCACGCTCAAGCACGTCACAACTGACACCGGCCTGCTCAAAACGCGCCCGGGCCTGCTCGAGCAGCTGGGCGATCTGCGCTGCGTCATCGCCGTCTTCGAGCACCGACAGCAAGACCAAACGGCTGTTGTGCTGCTGGGCGAGCTGCAACGCCACAGCCGCGGTCTCCATGGCCTGGCGGCTCTGATCAAGGGGAAACAGAACGGTCTGAAACATGGGTGTGATGCGTGGCGCCATTGCCAGGAGACGCCTGGGGGCCAGATCCCGGGCACGCCTGATCAATCCTCAGTCTGAGTCGCCTGATGCCCGCTGGCCAGCGGGCCCTGCGGTCGGGTATCCGCAGGCGGGGAGCTAACCTCCCCCCGCTCGAAGTACTCCTTACCACCATGGCGAAGCGATCCCTGGCCAGCCTCAGCGCCACTGACCTGCGCGGCAAGCGCGTGCTGGTTCGGGTCGACTTCAACGTACCGCTCAACGATGCCGGCGCCATCACCGATGACACCCGCATCCGCGCTGCTCTGCCCACGATCAACGACCTGACCAGCAAGGGGGCCAAGGTGATCCTCTCGGCCCACTTCGGCCGTCCCAAGGGCCAGGTCAACGAGTCGATGCGCCTCACCCCTGTGGCCGCTCGCCTGGGCGAGCTGCTGGGCAAGAGCGTGACCAAGACCGACAGCTGCATCGGCCCCGACGCCGAGGCCAAGGTGGCCGCCATGGCCGAAGGCGATGTGGTGCTGCTCGAGAACGTGCGCTTCTTCGCTGAAGAAGAAAAGAACGAGCCTGGCTTTGCCGCCGAGCTGGCCAAGCTGGCCGATGTCTACGTGAACGACGCCTTTGGCGCCGCCCACCGCGCCCACGCCTCGACCGAAGGCGTGACCAAGCACCTGCGCCCCAGCGTCGCCGGCTACCTCATGGAGAAGGAGCTGCAGTACCTGCAGGGCGCCATTGACGAGCCCAAGCGGCCCCTAGCCGCGATCGTGGGCGGCTCCAAGGTGAGCTCCAAGATCGGCGTGCTCGAGGCCCTGCTCGACAAGTGCGACAAGATCCTTGTCGGCGGCGGCATGATCTTCACCTTCTACAAAGCGCGCGGCCTGGCGGTCGGCAAGAGCCTGGTCGAAGAAGACAAGCTGGAGCTGGCCAAGGAGCTTGAAGCCAAAGCCAAAGCCAAGGGCGTGCAGTTCCTGCTGCCCACCGATGTGGTGCTGGCCGACAACTTCG
>JBMSMG010000091.1:0-5976 GCA_049421025.1 Prochlorococcaceae cyanobacterium
GCAGCGGCAATCGCAGCAGCCGCGTGATCCTGGGTCGAGAAAATGTTGCAGCTGGCCCAACGCACCTCAGCGCCGAGGGCCACCAGGGTTTCGATCAGAACGGCGGTCTGAATCGTCATGTGCAGGGAGCCCGCGATGCGGGCGCCCTTCAGGGGCTGCTGGCCGGCGAACTTGGTGCGCAGCGCCATCAGACCGGGCATTTCGGTCTCGGCGATGGCGATCTCCTTGCGGCCGAACTCGGCCAGACCAAGATCAGCGATCACATAGGTGCTGGTGCTCTGCAATGCAGCAGCCGTGGGTGTTGCCACCATGGGGTTGTCTCCTAAATACAGCTCGCTTCCGGCTGGAAGGGCGTTGAAAATCTGCAGAGGCGCCGAGGCTTCGGGCTCGCTTGACTCCGAATCTACAGAGATGCATTCAGGCAACGCGACGCTCATTGGCCCAGCGGCCACCATCAACCTGGGCCGCCAGCTGGCCGAACACTGGCTCAACACGCGCACACCAGGCGCCCAGGTGCTGCTGTTACGCGGCGATCTGGGGGCCGGCAAAACCTGCTTGGTCCAGGGCATTGCCCAGGGCCTGGAGATTGACGAGCCGATCACCAGCCCGACCTTTGCCCTGGCCCAGCACTACCAGGGACGGCGCGGGGCCCTGGTGCACCTTGATCTGTACCGGCTCGAGCAGGCGGCCTCGGCCGATGAGCTGTTTCTGCAAGAAGAGGAGGCCGCCGCAGAACTGGGTGCCCTGTTGGCGCTGGAGTGGCCCGAACGCTTGAGCGTTCTGCCCCAGCTCTGCTGGCAGCTCAAGTTGCAGTGGCTCAACCCGGAACAACCGCAAGCTGGCCGGCTCGCTCAGCTGCTGCTGCCTAGCTGATCCAACCAGGCGCTCACCTGCGCTGCGCTGGGCTGCGGATCAATGGCGCCGGCCCCCAGGCAAACCAGGGCCCCGCAACCACTGGCGAAGCGCATGGCCTGGCAGAGACGGTCAGGATCATTGGCCTCGAGCAGCTGGGGCTGGCGGCAGAGCTGATGCAGCAGTCCAGCGGTGAACGCATCGCCTGCGCCGGTGGTATCGATGGGCTGCACCACAAAGGGCTCCAGGCTGCCGGCGACGCCTCCGGCCCGTCCCCAGCGCAGCAGCGCCGCGCCATCGGTGACGACCACCAGAGGCTGCTGCGGCAAGGCCGCACTAACAACCGTTGGATCGTTGCTGCCAAAGAGCCACCGGGCCTCTTCAGCCGCGCACTTGAGCAGTTGGCACTGGCGCAACAGCGGCAGCAGGCTTTGGCGTTGCGCTGCTGTGGGGGCCGCTGCCGCATCAGCGCCAGAGTCCCAAAACGTGGGCCGCCAGTTGACATCAACCGCCACAGCCACACCAGCGGCGGCGGCCTGGTCAACTGCGCGCCACGCGGCCTGCGCCGCAGCGGGCGTCGCCAGCGGAATCGTGCCCAACAGCAACCAACGCGCCTGGATCACCAGGGGCCCGAGTGCGGCAGACAACGCAGCGGCATCGAGCGCCTGATCTGCAAATCCTTCGCCCAAATCGCCTGCAAAACCGCCAAACACGCGCTCACCACCAGCGTCGCGGCGCACCAGCACAATGCGACTGGGGCGCTGATCGTCCCACTGCAGGGCACGGGTGCAAACGCCGCGCTGGGCAAACAGCGCTGCAAAGGCCGCGCCGATGGCATCGCGGCCCAGGCGACCGACAAAGGCGCTGGCCGTGCCCAGCCGCGCCAGGGCGCAAGCCACATTGGCGGGCGCCCCACCCAGACGGTCATCACAGGCTGTGGGATCAGCCGCCGGATCACCCCCCAGCGGACCCAGGCGATCAACCAGCGCCTCGCCCAAGCACAGCACCAGCGGGTTGGGGGCGCTCATCAGAGGGCTGGTGACGGTTGCGTTGGGCTGCTTGCGGCAAGCGCGCGCTGGCGCAACTGCTGCAACACACCACTGCGCTTGAGCTCGGTAATGGCCAAGTTGATGCGCGCAACGGTGGCGGCAGGCAGGCGCGGCGAGAGACCAAAGCCCTGAAGCTCGGGCCTGATGCCACTGATTGCCAGCACCGGCACGATGCCAAGGTCTGGGGCCTGGCCGGCCAGGTAACGCAATTGGAGCTCATCGGCCAACACGGCATCGATGCGCTGCTGCTGCAACAGCTCAAGCGACGCGCGCATGGAGGAAACCGCCACCCCACCACCAGCTCCGGCACCTGAGCGCTGCAGGGGCATGCCCACCTCACGCAGCAGCTCCTCACTGACGGTGCCGGGTTTGTAGGCCACCCGCAGATGGGCAATGTCGCTGACGCTGTCCAACGAGCGGCTGGCGCGGCCCTGGGCTTCTTGCACCAGTTCAACCGTAAGAAAGCCGACCAGCACGGCACTGGAGATGTTGCGCACCACATAGCCCGCCATCAACACGGCCCGGCCCCGGGAGGTGTCAACAATCGCTGCATCACCCTCTCCGGTGAGCAGGATGGTGAAAATCATCACGAAGCGGTGCAGCGCTCCGCGGCCTGCCTGGCGCACCTGGGCGGCGTGGTCTTCGAACCACCAGATGGCCGCCGACATCACAAGCAGGGCCAACAGCAGAACGCCCACCATGCGCAACAGCGAGGGGCTCAACAACGCCTCCACAAAAGCCTTGCTCAGGCTGAAGCGGTCGCTGGCGACCAGGACCGCCTGTCCATCCTCCTGAAACGGCAGGCTGAAGCGGTATTGCTGCAGGCGCTTGGGAGTGATGTTGATGCACTCGACCGCAACATCAAGCTGGGCGTTGCGCGTGGCTTCGAGCATCGCCCGAATCGAGGGCATCGAAACCAGCACGTAAGGGAGCGCTTCACGCTGGGCGACCCGCCCCCACAGCTCGACCGCCAAGCCGCTCCAGGCCCCACCATCGCGGTAGCTGCAGGGCTGGGACCCATCAACGACGCCCACTTTGAGCACAGGGCCCAGCTGCTGCGCACCAGCCGGCAGGGCCAGCCCAACGGCCAACAGAGGCAAAAGAACGTGGAGCCCGACCCGCTTCAAGCCGCCTCAGCGCTTGTGGCCCCAGTCTGCAAATGGGCTTGCAAGGCGGCAATGATGCGCGCATTGGCCGCCGGAAACGGGTACGACGCCAACGCGGACGGCTCGACCCAACGGACCTGCTGCGATGCCAGCGGCTGAGGCTCGCCGCTGCGCCACTGGCACAGGTGCACCACAAAGCGCAGCTTTTTGTGGCTGTAAGCGTGCTCGAGCTCGATCAAGGGCTCGCCGACCGTGACCTCGATCGCCAGCTCCTCGCGCAGCTCCCTGGCAATGGTGTGCTCGATCGCTTCGCCAGGCTCTTGCTTGCCTCCGGGAAATTCCCACAGGCCGCCCAGCAGCCCCTCGTCGAGCCGCTGATCGATCAGCACCTCTCCGGCGTCGTTGCACACCACCCCAACGCCAATCACCTGAAACGGCAGCTCGCGCGAGGCCTCTTTCACGGGGTAGCTCGCCGGGGCGCCAGCAGCGTAGGCAGCGCAGTGGCTCTGCCACGGGCAGTCGCCGCAGCGGGGGTTGCGAGGGGTGCACACGCTGGCGCCCAGATCCATCAGGGCCTGGTTGAAGGCACGGGGCCGCTTGTGATCGAGCAGTAACGCACTGAGCTGCCAGAGCACGGCGAGGTCCCGCGCCGGCGGCCTTGGGCTGGCCGTCAAGCGCGACAGCACCCGTTTGACATTGCCATCAAGAATCGGAAACGGCAGATCAAAAGCCGAACTCAAGATGCTGCCGGCGGTGCTGCGGCCCACCCCGGGCAACGCCAACCAGGTCTCCAGATCGCGTGGCCACAGGCCGTTGCCCAGCACATGGGGTGCCCCAGCCGCTGCCAGCAGCTGCCGCGCACTTTGCTGTAAACGCCGAGCGCGCGCGTAGTACCCCAGCCCTTGCCACAGCAGCAGCACCTCGTGCTCGCTGGCGGCCGCAAGGCTCTGCAAGTTGGGGAACGCGGCCATCCAGCGCTGCCAGTAGGGCAGCACCACCTGCAGCTGGGTCTGCTGCAGCATGATTTCGGCGCTCCAGATCGGCCAGGGATCGAGAACCTGACCCGGCTCAGGCGGGCTGCCATCGGGCCTGAGCTTCCAAGGAATCCAGTGGCGTCCTTGCTCGCTCCACCAGCTCAAAAGCATGGCGGCGAGCTCGTGAGGGGCCGCATTGGAATGCCATTGTTGACTCATTGCCTCTCCCGATCTGCTGCTGCGGTGTTGCTCAGCCAAGCCAACCTGGCCGCCTTCGGCTCCAGCCTGAGCGCGATCACCCTGGCCGAACTCGGCGACAAGACCTTTTTCATGGCCCTGATCCTGGCGGTGCGTCACCGGCCCCGCTGGGTGTTCATTGGCGCTTTCCTCGCCCTAGCAGCAGTCACCCTGCTGTCGCTGGGGCTGGGCTACGGCCTGCGCGAGCTGCTGCCGATGGAGCTGCTGCCGTGGGTCGCGGCCGCACTGTTTCTGGGCTTTGGCGTCAAATTGCTCGTCGACGCCCAGGCCATGGGCGCAGATGCGGCCGGTGAAGAAGCCAGTGAAGCTGAAGCCGCTGTCGAGCAGGCCGAAGCACGGCAGCACAGCCAGGCCCCCTGGGCTGTGATCTGGGAAGCCTTTGCCCTGGTGTTTGTGGCTGAACTGGGTGATCGCACCCAATTCACCACCATCTTTTTGGCAGCGGCACCAGCCTTCACCCTCAGCGCTCTGTTGGCCGGCACCCTGATGGGCCATGCCCTGGTGACGTGGCTGGCGGTTGGCTGCGGTCAATGGATCGGCGAGCGCCTCAGCGAACGCATCCTTTACCGACTCAGCGGCGGACTGTTCCTAGCGTTTGGCCTGGCAGCCATCGTCCAGGCCGTCCACGCCAGCAGCTGAGCATGAGCAGCAAGCAGACCCCCTGCAACCACGGTGACTGCCACCCGGGGGCGCGCGAAGCGCTGCTGATCCAGCGACAACCCCACCGTCACCAGCATGAGCACAGGCCTGGTTCGCCCGGGGCGTTTCGCTGGAGCGTGATTCTCAACAGCGCGCTCTCGGGGCTGCAGCTGGTTATCGGCTTTGGCTTTGGCTCACTGGCACTGATCAGCGATGCGGTCCACAACCTGGGTGATGTGGCCGGACTGCTGCTGGGCTGGGGGGCCGAGCGTCTCAGCACCCGGCCAGCCACGGGCCGCTTCACCTATGGCTTCGGCCGCAGCACCCAGCTGGCCTCTCTGGTGAATGCGGTGCTGATCTTGATGGCCGCCGCCGTTCTGGTGGTCGAAGGCCTGCAACGCCTCGGTCGGGGGGCTCACAGCATCGACAGCGTTCCCGTGGCCTGGGCCGCGGCCGCCGGCATCGCGGTGAACCTGTTCTCCGCCTGGCTGTTTGGCCACGACCATCACCACGATCTCAACCGCCGCGCCGCCCGGTTGCATCTGCTCTCTGATGCGCTGGTGTCTGTGGCTGTGCTGGGGAGCGCTGTGGTGGTGGGCCTCACCGGCCTCGAATGGCTTGACAGTCTCACTGCCATCGGCGTGGGTGTGGCGGTGGGAGCGAGCGGCTGGAAGCTGCTGCACGAATCCATGGTGGTCGCCATGGATGCCGTCCCAGCCTCCATCGATCTAGCCGAAGTGGAGCAATGCCTGCGGGCCCTGCCTGGGGTGAGCGATGTGCATCACCTCCATGTCTGGGGCATGAGCACGTCCCAGACCGCCCTGACCGCCCACCTCAAACGTGTGGTTGGCGCGGTCGAT
Organism: Prochlorococcaceae cyanobacterium; assembly: GCA_049421025.1. GTDB lineage: Bacteria > Cyanobacteriota > Cyanobacteriia > PCC-6307 > Cyanobiaceae > RGUW01. The sequence goes on from JBMSMG010000091.1 coordinate 5,739, forward strand.
GACATGGCACTGCTGCATGAGGCGAAGCATCAGCTCGCCGCACTGGGCATCGCCCACAGCACCATTCAGCTGGAACCCGGCTGAGCCGTTAGCAGGCCACGTAAGCCTCGACCGCCTCGCTGAGCCGGCGCAGGTTGGCCAAGCCGTCGCGCTCAAGGTTGCGCACCCGGTCGCGGCTGATGCCGAGCACCCGGCCGATGCCCGTGAGGCTCATCGGTTCGGGCAGCTCCTCGCCGCC
>JBMSMG010000092.1:0-5805 GCA_049421025.1 Prochlorococcaceae cyanobacterium
AATGCTGCAACGGAATCAGCACGTCAACGCAGCCAAGGAACCTTCTGCGTCCTTCTGCACGTGACCATGGTCATGACCATGGTCAGCAGGGCATGGGGCGTGCGATGCAGCCGTTCGCAACGAGCTGTTGCGGGTGACCACAACAGGGGCCTGCGCCGGCGTAACACAGCGGGCGGGCCATCACTGCAGCCCCAGGACTCCCCATGGCCTTTTTCATTCAGCTGACTGAGGCCATCAGCCGCCACCAGAGCCTGCTGGTGACCGGGCTCGACCCCAACCCCGAACTGCTGGCGAGCTGGGCAGCAGCGCGGGGACTGGCGGGGCGATCCTTGTTGAGTCAGGCGCGCCACTGGATCAAGGCCGTGGTGGAGGCCACCGCACCCCATGTGTGCGCCTTCAAGCCAAGCCTTGGTTTTTACCAGGCCCTCGGGCCGATCGGCCTGGAGCTGCTGGCCGAGGTGCGCGACCTGGTGCCAAGCGACATCCCGTTGATCATCGATGCCAAGCACGGTGATCTCAACAGCGCCTCGGCCCTGGCCCACTACCTGTTTAAAGACCTGGGTGCCGACGGCGTGACCCTCTCGCCCCTGGCGGGATGGGACATGGCCGCCCCGTTTCTGCTCTACCCCGACAAAGGTGTGGTGGTGACCTGCCACAGCTCCAACCCGGCGGCACGGGTGCTGCAGCACTACCCGGGCGAAGAGGCGCCTTTGTTTCTGCACATCGTCAAAGAAAGCCAGCTGTGGGCCACCCCCGAGCAGCTGCTGCTCGAGGTGGGCACCAGCGACCCTGCTGTTCTGGCCGCTGTGCGGCGGCAGGCACCACAGCGCTTTTTGCTGCTGCGCAGCCTCTGGGCTGAAGAAGATCAGCTGGTGCCGCTACTAGAGGCAGGGCTCAGCGAGGCGGGTGACGGCCTGCTGTTGCCCTTACCGCAAAACCTGTTGGTCGAAGACGATCTGGCCGAGCGGGCCGACGCGCTGCGCCAGCAGATCAACCAGAGCCGTGATGATCTGCAAGCGCAACGGCAGACCAGCAGTGAACCGAGCTGCGCGTTGTGGCTGCCCGAATCGGGCGATCCGCTGGCGCCCTTGATTGTCGATCTCTTTGACATCGGCTGCCTGCTGTTTGGGGAGTACGTGCAGGCCAGTGGAGCGGTGTTCAACTACTACGTCGACCTGCGCCAGATCATTTCGGATCCCAACCTGTTTCACCGGGTGCTGCACGGCTACGCCGAGCTGCTCAAAGAGCTCGACTTTGACCGCATTGCGGGCATTCCCTATGGCTCGCTGCCCACCGCCACCGGCCTGTCGCTGCAGTTGCACAAACCACTGATCTATCCCCGTAAGGAGGTCAAGGCCCATGGCGCCCGCCGCCTGATCGAAGGGGACTTCGAAACCGGTGATGTGGTGGTCGTGGTCGATGACATCTTGATCACCGGCGGCAGTGTGCTCGAGGGGATCAGCAAGCTCGAGAGCTCGGGCCTTGTGGTGCGCGATGTGGTGGTGTTTCTCGACCACGGCGGCGACCATGACCGCCATGCCAAGGAGCGTTTGGCAGCAGCCGGTTACAGGACCCACGCTGTGCTCGACATCACCCGCATCACCCAAGTGCTGCAGCAGGCAGGCAGACTCGATGACGCCCAGGTGGCCACCCTGCTGCCCGGTCTCAACCCTGACTGACGCCAGCCCTGGAGCGGAAACGCCAACGCCTGCGCTCGATCTCCGATCCGTTTCTCAAACGGCCGGTGCTCACCTTGGTGTGCAGCCTGTTGGTGCTGCTTGGCGGCCTGGTGGCGCTGCCTGTGCTGCAGGTCGAGAACCTGCCGCCGATCGCCCCCGGCCGCGTCAGCGTGCGCGCCAACTACCCCGGCGCCAGCCCCGAAGTGGTGGAGCAAGGCGTCACCGCGGTTCTTGAAAAGCAGCTCAATGGCCTCGAGCGGCTCGAAAGCATTCGCTCTACCAGCTCTGCCAATGGCAGCTCGATCAGCCTGAGCTTTGCAGGGGGCAACCCTGAGCTCAACCAGATCAACACCCAAAACGAAGTGGCGGTGGTGAGCCGCCTGCTGCCGGCCAGCGTGGCGCGCCAGGGGGTGCAGGTGCGGCGCAGCAGTGACGATCTGCTGATGGTGCTGAGCTTCAGCGCTGATCGGCGCACCTACAGCGACACCTTTCTGGGCGGCTGGGTCGACCAGGTGATCCGCGATCGCATCCAGCGTGTGCCCGGTGTCGGCAGCGTCAGCCTGTCGGGTGGCAACAGCCTGGCCTTTCGGCTCTGGCTTGATCCCTGGAAGCTCGAGGAGCGCGAACTCACCATCGGCGATGTGCGCACGGCACTGCAGCAGCAGAACGTGCTGGCGGCCCTGGGGCAAAGCGGCGCTGCCCCCAGCCCCCCCGGTCAAGAGCTGACGTTGCCGCTGCGCATGGAGGGCCGCCTGCGCAGCCCAGCCGAATTTGAACAGTTGGTGGTCGCCCGTGACGGCAAAACCGGCGGCATCACGTTGCTGCGCGATGTTGGCCGGGTTGAGCTGGGCAATGAGAGCTACGACGCGATTGCCACCAACCTCAAAGGCGATCCGGTGGTGGCGTTGATCATCAACCAACGCGATGGCAGCAACGCCATCGCCGTGAGCGAGGCGGTCAATGCGGCTCTCAAGGAGCTGGAGCCGCGCTTTCCGCCTGGCATCGACATGCAGCTCATCGTCGATGAGGCCGACTACGTCAAGGGCAGCATCGCCAACACCACCGGCAGCCTGCGCGATGCGGTGCTGCTGGTGTTTGTGGTGCTGCTGCTGGGCTTGGGCAACAGCCGCCTGGCGCTGGTGGCCGCAGCTGCGGTGCCGGTCGCCCTGATCGGCTCGCTGAGTGTGCTGTTTGTCAGCGGCCAATCGCTCAACACCTTGACCCTGTTTGGCATGGTGCTGGCCTCAGGGCTGGTGGTCGATGACGCCATCGTCGTCAGTGAGGACATCGGCCGGCGCATCGAGGCGGGCACCGGCCCTCTGCAGGCTGCCCGCGAAGCGATGGCCGAGCTGGGCAGCGCTGTTGTGGCCACCTCGCTGGTGCTGATTGTGGTGTTTGTGCCGGTGTTGAGCCTTGAAGGCAGCGCCGGACGGCTCTATGCCCCGATTGCGATCACGATCAGTGCCGCCATCGTCCTGTCGACCTTCAACGCGCTGACCTTTACCCCGATGCTGGCGAGCCGCGTGGTGCGGTCCGAGCGCGCCGAGCCGCGCTGGTTGCTGCGCTGGATCGATCCACCCAGGCGCTGGCTCGAAAGCCTCGAGCGGCCCTACGGGCGGCTGCTGGAGCGGGTAATGGGCCACACCAAGCGGGTGGTCGCTCTGCTGCTGGCCGGCATCGTGATCACGGCTTTGGCGCTGGCGGTGCTGCCCAAAAGCTTCATCCCGCAGGAGGACACCGGCCAGTTGCGCGGGGTGGTGATCCTGCCCGACGGCCAGGGGCTGCAGCAGACCCAGGCGGTGCTCGATCAGGTGCGACAGGTCGTGGCCAGCGAACCACTGATCACCCGCGCCAACTTTTATGCCGGTCGCTCCTTTGGCGACAGCAGCCCGAACAAAGGTCTGTTCTTTCTGCGGCTCGCACCGATCGAGCAGCGCCGGGGCGGCCAGCAGAGCACCAGTGCCGTGGCAGAGCGCCTCAACACAACCCTGCGCCGCAAGGTGCGGCAGGCCGTTGTCCAGCTCAGTGAACCGCCAAGTGTGCGCGGCTTCAGCAGCGAAGGGGGGCTTGAGCTGGAGTTGCTCGATGTCAGCAATGGCCAGCTGAGCCTCACGGCCTTTGAGCAGCAGGTGCAGGAGTTCATTGGCGCCGCGCAGGCCACGGGCTCGTTTGAGCGGGTTTCGACGCGTTTTTCGGCCGGCGCTCCGCAACTGGAGCTCGTGCCCGATCGCCTGCAGATGGCCTCACTGGGCGTCGATCTGGCCGCCGTGGTCGACACGCTGGGAGCGAGCTTCGGCAGCGATTACGTCAACGACAGCTTTGAAAGCGATCAGGTGCGCAAGGTGATCGTGCAGCTCGACGGGGCCCGCCGCCGCGATGAGCGCGACGTGCTCAGCCTCATGGTGCGCAACCGCGACGGGCAGCTGATTCCGCTGCAACAGCTGGTGCGGCTCGAGCAAAGCAGCGGCCCCACCAGCATCAACCACACCCGGCTGGTGCGCTCGATCAGTGTGCGGGCTCTGCCCAAGGCCGGGGTCAGCAGCGGTCAGGCCATGACCATTCTCGAGCGGGTGCAACAGCAACACGGCGGCAGCACGGCGCTCGAGTGGGCGGGCCTGGCGCGCGAGGAATCGCGCGCCGGCGGCAGCAACGTGCGCGTCTTTGCCCTGGGCGTGGTGGTGATGCTGCTGGTGCTGTCAGCCCTCTACGAGAACTTCATTGACCCGTTGATTATTGGCGTCACGGTGCCGCTGGCCCTGCTGGGTGCAGCAGCTGGCTTGGCCCTGCGCGGCATGCCGCTCGATATCTATGGCCAGATGGGGCTGTTGGTGCTGGTGAGCCTGGCCGCCAAGAACGGCATCTTGATCGTCGAATTCGCCAACCAGCGCCTGGCGACCGGCCTGAGCCTTGAGGACGCCATTCAAGGCGCCGCGACGGCACGTCTCAGGCCGATTCTGTTAACGGCGATCTCGTCGCTGGCGGGGTTCATGCCCTTGCTGGTGGCCAGCGGCTTTGGCTCGGGCAGTCAGCTGAGCATCGGCACGGTGGTGTTCAGCGGGCTGCTGGCCTCCACGGCCCTGAGCCTGCTGGTGGTGCCGGTGATCTACAAGCTGGTCAAGGGCTGGGAGCTGGCGGGCTTCACCCTCAAATCACTGCTGAAGAACCCCTTCAAACAAGAGCCAACAGCAGTGCCACCACAACGCTGAGCAGCACCACGGCTAGCAAGCTTCCGCCGACCAGCACCAGCACACCGGCGATCAGACCAAAGCGTTTGGTGGTGCGCGGAAACAGCAGGTAAAGCACCAAACCCAGCGCCAATGGCCACAGCGGCGGGATCAGCACACAGAACCCCGTCAACAGCAGCAACTTGCGGCGCCGACGCCTGTGCGCCAGGGCTGCTTCAGCCTGTTGCTGCTGCGCCAGGGCCAGGGCCTCGCGTTCATCGTCGGCGAGCCAGCGACCAAGCCGGCGCGCCTGCTCGAGCTCCTGCTCAAGCTGTGAATCAGCCATGACCCATGGGGGCAGGGGGACTTGAACCCCCACAGCCTTGCGGCCTGCAGATTTTAAGTCTGCTGCGTCTACCGGTTTCGCCATGCCCCCGCGGGGCGATCCTAGATTCGGCGTGCTTGATGCCTCGATCCAGTGCCGGGTTTTCTCAGCAACCTGCCTATCGACACCCTTTTGGTGGTGGGGCTGTATGCCGTGCTTGGCGGTGCCTACCTGGTTGCTGTGCCGCTGGCGCTCTACGCCTGGATGATCAAGCGCTGGACCACCATGGGCAAGCTGGAGCGCTTTGGCGTGTACGGCCTGGTGTTTCTGTTCTTTCCTGGTTTGATCCTGTTTGCCCCCTTCATCAACCTGCGCATGGCCGGTCAGGGCCCGCAGGTATGACCAAGGGACAAGCCCTGCTCATCGGCCTTGCGGTGCTGGGCTTGGGCGCAGCTGGCTACGGCGTCTTTGCCGCCACCGGCTTTGAGGGGTTCTCGGCGGGCATTGCCGCTTCGGCCGTATTGATGCTGGTGGTGCTGGTGTGGACCGGCAGCTATCTGTTTCGGGCGCTCACCGGCGGCATGACCTACATGCAGCAGCGGCGCGACTACCGCCAGGCCTACGACGCCTTCACCGA
>JBMSMG010000093.1:0-5776 GCA_049421025.1 Prochlorococcaceae cyanobacterium
CGGGCAAGACCTACTTCAACTACGGCGGTCAGGGGCCGCTGCCGTCGCCATCGCTGGAGGCGATGGTCGGTTGCTGGCGCACCATTCAAGAGCTGGGGCCCTTCACCACTGCGGTCTGGCCTTTCATCGAAGCGGAGACTTCAGCAGTGCGGCAGGCCTTGGCCACGCTCTGCGGTGTCAGCCCGCATCGCCTCGCCCTCACCGAAAACGTCACCAGCGGCTGCGTGCTGCCTCTTTGGGGCCTGCCCTGGCAAAGCGGTGATGAGCTGCTCATTGGTGATTGCGAGCACCCCGGAGTGGTGGCTGCTTGCCAGGAGCTCGCTCGCCGCCATGCGCTGCGCGTGTCGGTCCTGCCTGTGCTTGAGCTCTGCTGCAGCAACGCTCAAGCGGCGCTTGAGGCGCTGGTCTTGGAGCAGCTCGAGCGTGCTCTGACGCCAAATACGCGTCTTGTGGTGCTCTCGCACCTGTTGTGGAACACCGGTTCGATCATGCCGATTGCTGCTGTGGCGCAGCGACTGCTGCAACACTCCAACCAGCCCTGGCTGTTGGTTGACGCTGCCCAGTCGATGGGCTCCATCCCGCTCGACGATGCGGCGCCTGTTGCCGACATTTACGCCTTCACCGGTCACAAGTGGTGCTGCGGCCCTGAAGGCCTTGGCGGTGTGGCTCTCTCAGAGCGGCTGCTCGAGGTGGCTCAGCCCACCTTGATTGGCTGGCGCAGCCTTCGCCATGAATCAACCGCAGCCAGCAGCTTTCACCGCGATGCGCGGCGCTTTGAAGTGGCAACCAGTTGTGTGCCGTTGGCTGCAGGCTTGAAGCGTTCACTTGATCTCCTTGCGGCTGAAGGCTCGCCGCTGCAGCGTCTCCAGCGCATTCGCGCTTTGAGCCAACGCCTATGGCGGGGGCTGCAAGCGCTGCCAGGAGCGTGCACCCTGTTGAACGAGCCACCACCGGCGGGTCTGGTGAGCTTCACCCTGCATGAGAAATCAGGCCGCCAGCGCGAGACTGCAGGCATCGTTGATGCCCTGGGCCGCGATGGTATCTGGATTCGCCGGCTGGATCAGCCCGACTGCCTGCGCGCCTGCGTGCATGTCACCACCACCGAGGCCGAGGTGGATCAACTGCTCGTTGCTTTGGCCGCTCTGCAGCAGGGTTGATTAGTGCAAGCGGGCCCTAAGGGCTGTTTCGGCTTCTTCCCGGTCGTCAAAGTGCACTTTTGTGGTGCCAAGGATCTGGTAGTCCTCGTGGCCCTTGCCGGCGATCAGCACCAGATCGTCAACAGCTGCGTTGGCGATCGCGCTGGCTATGGCTACTGCACGGTCGCCGTTGACCTGAAGATCGGTGCCGCTGGGGATACCGGCTACCACATCGCTGAGGATCTGCTCTGGATCTTCAGTGCGGGGGTTGTCGGAGGTGACCACCACTTGATCCGCCAGCCTGGCGGCAATGGCACCCATCTGCGGGCGCTTGCTGCGGTCACGGTCACCGCCGCAGCCGAACACACAGATCAACTTGCCGCGGGCAAAAGGGCGGCAGGCACGCAGGGCGTTCTCGAGACCATCGGGGGTGTGGGCGTAGTCGACCACGACCGATGGCAGCGCTTGCTGGCTGGCCAGCTGCACCCGCTCCATGCGGCCTGGCACCCCCTTGAAGCTCGCGAGCGCGCTGAGCAAAGGCTCAAGCGGCAGGCCCAGCTGCAGCAGCGCACCAACAGCCTGCAATTGGTTCATCAGGTTGAAGCGGCCCACCAGGGGGGAGTGAAACTCGCCTTGCCCCACCGGGCTGATCAATCGCCCGCTGACGCCAGCAGCGTCAAAGCGCAGATCATCCATCTGCAGCTCGGCGCTGCTGCCAGGCTCCAGTGAGCTGCGCCAGCAGCGCTCTCCCAGCTGCTTTGCCAGACGCGCCCCCCAGGCATCGTCGATGTTGACCACGGCACAAGCGGCGGCAGGCCCGGCGTCGATGCCCAGCAATGGCTGCTCAAACAGCAGGGCCTTAGCGCCGAAGTACGCCTCCATGGAGGGGTGGTAATCGAGGTGGTCCTGGGTGAGGTTGGTGAACACCCCCCCGCTAAAACGCGTGCCGGCCACGCGCTGCTGATCAAGCGCGTGGGAGCTCACTTCCATCGCGCCGATCTGGGCGCCGGCCTCGGCCGCCTGCGCCAGCTGCGCCTGCAGTACATCGGCAAAAGCCGTCGTGTGCTGCGCGGTGACGCTGGCTCCGGGCCAGCGGTTCACCAGGGTGCCGAACAGGGCGCTGGGGTGGCCGCAGGCTGCGCTCAGGTGCTCGATCAGGTGGGTGGTGGTGGTCTTGCCGTTGGTGCCGGTCACGCCGAGCAGCTTGAGCCGCTGGCTGGGGTACTGCCAGAAGGCAGCCGCCAGTTCACCAGCCCAGCGGGCTACGGGCGATGGCACCACCAGCACGGCATCACCGGCATCGGGGGGATCGGCCGCTGCTGCCGCGGGGCTGATCACAGCGGCGCAGGCGCCTGCTGCCAGGGCTTGGCGCCAATAGCGGCCGCCATCGACCTGGCTACCTTCCATGCCCACAAACAGGGTGCCCCTGCCGACGCGGCGAGAATCACAGCTGATGTTGCTGACCGCCCCATTGGCCAGCCCCTCGGGCGGCTCCAGCCCCACTTGGTGCAGCAGGGGGTGGAGCAGCAGGGTCATGGGGGGCGCAGAGCAGGGCCCCTTTCTAGGTGAGATTTCCCGCTCAGCCCAGGCTCTTGAGCTGCTCGTCTAGCCAGCGGCTCAGTGCTGCGGCGCTCAGGCGGGGCGAGACCCGTGGCAGCACCGCAGGGGCCGAGTCCTGCCGCATGAGAGCCAGCACCGGTACCTCAAGGCCGTACTGAGCTTGCAGATCGGGATCGCGATCCACATCCACCACCTGCAGTGTCAGCGGCGGCTCCAGAGCCTTGAGCTTCTCTTCAAGGCCTTGGCACAGGCAGCAGCCCTGGCGGCTGTAGAGCAGCAGTGTTATGCCCATCAGTCGGGCACCGGGTCGCAGCCGCAGGGCGTCCACGGATGGCAGCGCAGCAGTCGCCTGAGCGTCAGCCAACTGCCCCGCAGGGCGCCATGGCGGCCAATGGCCTCGAGCCCATAGGCGCTGCAGCTGGGGATGAAGCGGCAGCGGGGACCCAGCAGCGGCGAGATCCACTGGCGGTAGAGGCTGATCAGCAGCAACAGCAGGCTGGCTGCAGGTCCGCAGGCCTGTGGTGTGGCTGCGTCCTCACGCGGTTCGGGAATCGGGCTCAGTCCGAGAGCCTGCGGTCCAACCGATAGGATCGATCGTTGGCGTTGCACCAACTGGGCACCTGGAGCGTTCCTCCAGCATGCCGGGTCAGGCGCGCCAGTGTTCCTTCAACATTCGATTTCCATGTCTCGCTACCGCGGCCCTCGCCTGAGGATCACGCGGCGCTTGGGAGACCTTCCCGGTCTCACCCGTAAGTCCGCCAAGCGGTCTTATCCCCCCGGTCAGCACGGCCAAGCCCGTCGCAAGCGCTCCGAATACGCCATCCGTCTGGAAGAGAAGCAGAAGCTCCGCTTCAACTACGGCATCTCTGAGCGCCAGCTCGTGCGCTACGTCAAGAAAGCGCGCGCCCAGGAGGGTTCAACTGGAACCAACCTGCTGAAGCTGCTCGAGAACCGTCTCGACAATGTTTGTTTCCGCCTGGGCTTCGGTCCCACCGTGCCCGGCGCCCGCCAGCTGGTGAACCACGGCCACGTGACCGTCAACGGCCGTGTCGTCGACATCGCCAGCTACCAGTGCAAGGCCGGTGATGTGGTCGCCATTCGCGAGCGCAAGCAGAGCAAGAAACTCGCCGAAGGCAACCTCGAGTTCCCTGGTCTGGCCAACATTCCGCCGCACCTGGAGCTCGACAAGGCCAAGCAGGTCGCCAAGGTGATTGGCAAATGCGAGCGCGAATGGGTCGCCCTCGAGATCAACGAACTGCTGGTGGTGGAGTTTTACAGCCGCAAGGTCTGAGGTTCACCTCTTTTTTGGCGTTGGTCTGGCCAGCGCCTTTGTTCTCCTGTCAGGCCATTGGTGCCTGGCAGGAGATTTTTTATGGCTGCTCATCTGGGCTTGTCTTGCCTTGCTGGAGGCGCTCCAGCAACTCGGCATCGCCCACGATCACGTAGCGCTGGCCGTCCTGGCCCATGTAGGTGAGCTGGCCGTCGGTGTTCACAACCAGGGCCGTCAGTGGGGTGATGGGCTGCTCAGTCGTCATGGCTGCCACGACAGGGGCTAGCCCTCGATCAACGCTTCAAGGGCAGCGGTGACATCAGCCTGACGCATCAGCGATTCGCCCACCAGCACCGCATCGGCACCCGCGCTCTGCACGCGGTCCAGGTCGTCACGGGTGAACAGGCCCGATTCGCTCACCAGCAGCGCAGAGGCCTGCCGCAGTTGGTCGCCAAACTGCGCGCTCAACTGCTCAGTGGTGGCCAGGTCTACGGCAAAGGTGCTCAGGTCGCGGTTGTTGATGCCGATCAGGGTGTGGCCTGCTGCGCCGCTTTGCTGCCACAGGGGCAGCGCCAGCACCCGGGCCAGTTCTTTGGCGTCATGCACCTCAATGAGCACAGCCAGCCCCAGGCTGCGGGCTGCCTTGTGCAGATAGGTCAGATCCTGGTCATCGAGAATCGCAGCGATCAGCAGCGCCGCATCGGCGCCAGCTGCCCGCGCCTGATACAGCTGATATGGGCTCAAGATGAAGTCCTTGCACAGCAGCGGCAGCTCTACGGCCTGGCGCACCGCCACCAGTACCTCAAACCCTCCTTGAAAGAACTGCTTGTCGGTCAGCACCGACAGGCAGCTGGCGCCGCCTGCGGCATAGCCGCGGGCGATGGCCACCGGGTCAAAGTCGTCGCGGATCACCCCTTTGCTGGGGCTGGCCTTTTTGACCTCGGCGATTACCGCCGGCTTGCGGCAGCTGGCGCGTAGGGCAGCCGCAAAGTCGCGGCAGGCTGGCAGTCCCGCAAGCTGCTGGCGCAGTTGCTCGAGACTGACGCGCTCGCGGGCTGCAGCGATCTCGCGGTCTTTGGCCCACACGATCTCTTCGAGAATGTGGCGTGGCTCACCCTCCTCGTGGGGGATGGCGTACTCGAGGTGGGCGACCTTGACTTTGGGGTTGGGCGGCCGGCGACGAATCTCCATGGCTTCAGGCTGCCAGCGCCAGTGCAGCCTGTTTGTAGGCCACTTCCACCACCTCAGAGAGGGTGGGGTGGGTATGCACCTCGCTGGCTAGTTGCTTGACGCTCTGACGGCGGGCCACGGCGTTGGCGATCTCCTGGATCAGATCGGCGGCGTGCAGGCCATAGATGTGGGCGCCCAGCACCTCGCCAGTGCTCTTGTTGAACAGGAGCTTCATCAGGCCGTCGCTCTCGAGCTCAGCGAGGGCTTTGGAGTTGGCCTTGAAGTAGCTGCGCACCACACCCAGCTCGAAGCCGTCTTTGGCGGCCAGCTCTTTGGCATCGGCTTCGCCCAGGCCCACCGAGCTGATCTCAGGGTGGGTGAAGGTCGCCGCCGGGATCGAGCGGTAATCGATGTCGCGCGGGTGCCCCAAGATGTTGTCGATCGCCACAGCCCCCTGGGCGGCGGCGGTGTGGGCGAGCATCATCTTGCCGGTGACATCGCCCACAGCCCACAGGTGGGGCACGGGCTCACCGCCCACCAGCACCTGCATGCGGTCATTCACCGGAATGAAGCCGCGGTTGGTCTCGACCCCCACAGAGGCCAGGTTGAGGCTGGCGCTGCTGGGCACCCGGCCGGTGGC
>JBMSMG010000094.1:0-5637 GCA_049421025.1 Prochlorococcaceae cyanobacterium
AGGTGGGTGTCACCACTGGTGGAGAGCACTTCGAACACGCCATCGCCCACCTCAAGCACCGACACGTCAAAGGTGCCGCCGCCCAGGTCGAACACCAGGATCCGCTCATTGCTCTTCTTGTCGAGGCCGTAGGCCAGGGCTGCCGCGGTGGGCTCGTTGATGATGCGCAGCACCTCAAGACCGGCGATCTTGCCGGCGTCCTTGGTGGCCTGGCGCTGCGAGTCGTTGAAGTACGCCGGAACGGTGATCACCGCCTGGGTGACGGTCTCGCCGAGGTACTTGCCAGCGTCTTCGGCCAGCTTGCGCAGCACCTGGGCGCTCACCTCCTCAGGGGCGAACTGCTTGCTCAACACCGGGCACTTGACCTTGACGTTGGCGCCAGCCTTTTCAACGCCGTAGCTCACTTCTTTCGACTCTTCGTTGACCTCGTCAACACGGCGGCCGATGAAGCGCTTCACCGAATAAAAGGTGTTCTCGGGGTTCATCACCGCCTGACGCTTGGCGATCTGACCCACCAGTTGATCCTGGTTCTTGGTGTAAGCGACCACCGACGGGGTGGTGCGGAAGCCCTCGGCGTTGGCAATCACAGTGGGCTTGCCGCCCTCCATGACCGCCACGCAGCTGTTGGTGGTTCCGAGATCAATACCGACAACCTTGCCCATGGGACTCCACCTCCGCGGGTGATGAATGCAGACTGCGAGCATCCTCATCAGCCAGGCCCTGCTGGGGCTAGGTGTGGTTGCCGAACCGTGAGCGAGCCGCCCGTGAACGCCCCAACCCTGATCAGCGGCAGCACCGCCATCGTGGGGGTGCTGGGCGACCCGGTGCGGCATTCGCTCTCACCAGTGATGCAGAACGCCGCCCTGGCGGCGATGGGGCTCGACTGGGTGTTTCTGGCCCTGCCGACGCCGGCCGATCAGCTCCCCGCGGTGGTGAGCGCACTCGAAGCCATGGGCTGCCGGGGCCTCAACGTCACCATTCCCCACAAGCACAACGTGGCAAGCCTGTGCCGCAGCCTCAGCCCCCTGGCCCAACGGGTGGGCGCTGTCAACGTGCTGGTGCCGCTTGAGGGCGGCGGCTGGCACGGCACCAACACCGACGTCGAGGGCTTCTGTGCGCCCCTGCGCCGCCACAACAGCGATTGGGCTGGCAAGCGGGCGGTGGTGCTGGGCTGCGGCGGCAGCGCCCGGGCCGTGGTGGCCGGCCTGGTGGAGCTGGGCTTCGCCAGCATCCAGCTGGCGGGCCGGCGCTCTGAAGCCCTCGGCCGTTTCGTGAGCGATTGCCAGAGCTGGGCACCCCAGCTGCAGGCGCTGAGCTGGACCCCCCCCGACGGGTTCATGTCGGCACTTGGCTCGGCCCTGGAGCAAGCCGATCTGGTGGTCAACACCACCCCCGTCGGCATGGCCTCTGCCAGCGGGCCAGAGGCTGAACTCGCCTGCCCCCTGAGTGCCGCTGAACTGGCAGCGCTGAGGGGGCAGACGACGGTCTACGACATCATTTACACGCCAAGGCCCACCCAGCTGCTGCGCCAGGCTGCCGTGCGGGACTGCCGCTGCATCGACGGCGTCGACATGCTCGTGGAGCAGGGCGCCGCCGCCCTGCGCCTGTGGAGCGGCCGCAACGATGTGCCGGTTGCGATCATGCGCCAGGCACTGCTCGAGCAGCTGCCATAGCCTGCTGCCATGACTGCACCGCCGATCTGGCAGCGCCTGCTCGCCGCCGCTGCCTACCTGCTGCCGTGGAGCGACGCCATTCCGTTTGGCCGTTCGCTGTTTGGCCTATGGCCTGCGCTGCAGTGGTTGGGCGTGCCGGCCCTGCCGGTGGCCCTGCTGCAGCAGGTGGTTCCGTTTGGCGGTTTTGTGCTGTTTCTGGTGCTGTTCCTGGCGGTGGTGCGCAACAGCCGGGTGCCTTACCTGATTCGCTTCAGCGTGCTGCAGGCGATCCTGCTTGACATCGTGCTGGTGCTGCTATCGCTGGTGTTCAGCGTGCTGCTCGCGCCGCTGGGGGCAGGCTTTGCCCTGCGCACCCTCAGCAACACCGTGTTCCTGGGGGCACTGCTGCTGGTGTTGTTCGGCGTGATCGAGAGCCTGCGCGGCAAGGAAGCCGACATCCCCACGGTCTCGGAAGCCGTCAGGATGCAGCTCTACTGACTGATAGGTTGGTTGATCCGTCGCTGGTGGGATCCACCGCCGGCCACTGCCCTGCTCTTGAGGCGACCATGACGCAGCCCTACTACGAAACCATGTACATCCTTCGTCCGGATATTCCGGAAGAGGAAGTCGAAACCCATATCGCCAAGTACCGCGATGTGATCACCGAATCTGGCGCAGAGGTGCTCGATTGCCAGATGCGCGGCAAGCGCCGCCTGGCCTATCCGATCGCAAAGCACCGCGAAGGCATCTACGTGCAGCTCAACCACAACGGTGACGGCCAGCAGGTGTCGGTGCTCGAGCGCGCCATGCGCCTCTCCGAAGACGTGATCCGCTACCTCACGGTCAAGCAGGACGGCCCCATGCCCGCTCCCCGGGCTCTGCCCACGGTGAACAGCGAAGCAGCTCCGATGGAGCCCGCCAACGCCTGATCTGAACAGCAGATCAGGATCAGCTTTGGCTCAGCGACGATTGAACCGCTGAGCCATTGGCTGTAGGGTCCGCCCATGGAAGCGGACCCCCGGCTCGAACTTCTGGCACAGACGCGGGCTCGTATTGCCGAAATGGAAAAGCTCTTGGAAGAGCTTCCCGGCATTTTTGAAGCCAAATTCAAACAACGATTGCAGCCGTTGCTTGAGCAACAGCAGCAGTTGCTCAATGACAACGCTGCGCTGCGTCAGCAGCTCAAAGCCCTGGGCGGCGCTGAGCAGGAGCGGGGCCAGCGCCGCTTGCTGGCCCTACCCGGGCGCCGCCTGCGCGCTGTGGTCAATCCGAACGTCAGCGATGGCGATGACGCGCCGCCCACAGCCGCGTCGGCAGGCCCCACACATAGATGAAGCCCTCGGCAGCACGGTGATCGAACTGATCACCACGGTCGTAGGTCGCCATGGCATCGACATAGAGACTGTCAGTGGCTGAGCTGCGGCCAACGACGGTGGCGTTGCCCTTGTGCAGCTTGACCTTGACGCTGCCGTTGACGCTGCTCTGGGTGCGCTCGATGAAGCCATCAATCGCATCCTTGAGCGGCCCGAACCACAGGCCCTGATACACCAGATCAGCCCACTGCTGCTCGAGCTGTCGCTTGCTGCGCAGCACATCGGCAGCCAGGGTCAAGCTTTCAAGCTCCTGGTGGGCCTTGATCAACAGCAACAGCCCCGGGGTTTCGTAGATCTCGCGGCTCTTGATGCCGACCACGCGGTTTTCGATCATGTCGAGCCGACCGAAGCCATGGGCTCCGGCCAGGGCATTGGCGCGGCGGATCAGGCTGACCGGATCGAGCCGCACCCCGTCCAAGCTGACGGGGTATCCATGTTCAAAGCCAATCTCGACCACCTGGGGCTGATCGGGCGCCGCATCGACGCTCACGGTCAGGGCGTAGATCTCTTCGGGGGGCTCGACATTGGGATCTTCCAGGGGACCTGCCTCGATCGAGCGACCCAACAAGTTGAGATCGATCGAATAGGGCGACTTCTTACTCACCGGTGAGGGAATACCGCAGCGCTCGCCGTAGGCGATTGTTTCTTCGCGGCTCATGCCCCACTCGCGCGCCGGGGCCAGCACCTTGAGATCAGGCGCCAGAGCGCCGATCGCCACATCGAAGCGCACCTGGTCGTTGCCCTTACCGGTGCAGCCATGGGCCACTGCATCGGCACCCACCTCGCGGGCGATCTCCACCAGCCGGCGTGCGATCAGGGGGCGCGCCAGCGCTGTTGAGAGGGGGTAACGGCCCTCATAGAGGGCATTGGCACGGATCGCCGGGAAGGCAAATTCAGTAATGAAAGGTTCGATCAGATCGCCCACGATCGACTGGCTGGCTCCTGAATCGAGCGCCTTGCGGCGAATCGGCTCCAGTTCATCGCCCTGACCCAGATCAGCGGCGAAGGTGATCACCTCCTCAACGCCCCATTCCTGCTTGAGGTAAGGAATGCAGACGCTGGTGTCGACACCACCCGAATACGCCAGCACGGCCTTCTTCGCCCGACCCATCAGAGCTCACTCGCCTTGGACTGCTGCGATTCTCCATCGTCGCCGGCGCCCTGGTCCGGCAGACGCCAGTTGAAAGCCAGCCACAGCAGCACCACGCCAGGCGGCAGCACCACCAAAGCCAGGGCCCAGGCTGGGTTGGGCGGCAACGGCTGCGGCCAGCGCTCACCAGATGCCACCAACACAACGCTGAGCATCAGGCTCAGGGCGCCGTAACGCAGCAGCTCCAGCAGAGGTGAACGCGCCATGGAGCTATGCAGGCCTGACCGCTAATCTGTTGGATTGGCCCAAGTGTGGCGTACCCATTCATGAGCAAGCTTGCAACCGGCGGCAGCAGCCAGCTCGACAGCATCAACCCTTCGCTGACTCGCTATGGCCGCGAGGAGCCCGCACCGGTGCTGCCCCTACGCGATGAACCCGACCTGCTGAGCTGGCTCGAAACCAGCGGTCGTTTGGTGGCTGAAGAAGAAACCGCCAGCACCGACGTCAGCACTGTTGAAGAGGAAGAGCTCTCGGCGCTGATGGGCGAGAAAGAGGACTACAACCAGCCCGACGAGCAGGCTGAGGAAGACTGGGAAGACTGATCTCAGCGCCCCTTGCCCCAGCCACTGCAGCTCCAAGCCCTTTGGCCCAGTGATCCGCGCCGGTCGGCCGGGTTGCTGGGTCTTGTGCTGTTGATCGCCACGCTGTGCAGCGATCTGCTGGTGCCCAACTCGCTGTTGACCCCGCCGCTGCTCTTGGCAGCAGGCATCAGCGCACTGGTCTGCCGCTGGGGCGTGCCGCGGCTGCGGGCGCTCAAGTTGGGCCAGGTGATTCGCTCCGAGGGCCCCCAGGCCCACCACAGCAAAGCCGGCACCCCAACGATGGGCGGGCTGCTGGTGGTACCGGTAGGGGTGCTGGTGGGGGGACTGATCAGTCCAGAAGACCCGCGGCTGTTGGGTCTGGCCGCGCTGACCCTGGCCGCGATGGCGATCGGCGCCATCGATGACTGGAGCAGCCTCACCAAACGCACCAACACCGGCCTGAGTCCCCGCGGCAAGCTTCTGCTGCAGGCTGCTGCTGCAGGCGGGTTTTTGATCTGGGCCGCTGCAGCGGGCTGGCTGGGCAGCGCCGAAGCCGGTGATGTGGGCCTGCCTTTTGGTTGGGTGCTCCCTCTGGGAGTGCTGATCTGGCCCCTGGGCCTGTTTGTGGTGCTGGCTGAAAGCAATGCCACCAACCTGACCGATGGGCTTGATGGGCTGGCGGCCGGCTGCGGCGCCATCGTGTTCAGCGGACTCGGCCTGCAGCTGATGCTGCGCGGCAATGAAGGTGACCCAGTGCTGGCAGGGTTCTGCGCCGCCATGGCGGGTTGCTGGCTGGGCTTTCTGGCGTTCAACCACAACCCGGCGCGGGTGTTCATGGGTGACACAGGCTCACTGGCCATGGGCGCAGCTCTTGCAGGCGTGGGCCTGCTGGGCAACAGCCTCTGGCCGCTGCTGCTCATGGGCGGTGTGTTTCTGGCCGA
>JBMSMG010000095.1:0-5508 GCA_049421025.1 Prochlorococcaceae cyanobacterium
CCAAGCAGGAGGAGATCGCCGGCTTCTTCACGAACACCTCCGAGGAGTTCATGGGAAGCCACTCGATCACCGACTCGCACATCTCAACGATCACCGACACGATCCTTTTGCTGCAGTACGTCGAGATCCGCGGCGAGATGGCCCGCGCCCTCAACGTGTTCAAAATGCGCGGTTCGTGGCACGACAAGGGCATCCGCGAGTTCGTGATCACCAGCAACGGCCCTGAGATCAAGGACTCGTTCTCGAACTTCGAGCGGATCATTTCTGGGGTGCCGCACCGCGTGACCAGTGATGAACGCAGTGAGCTGTCGCGCATTGTCAGAGGGGTTGCTGACGACAGCTGAGCTCTAGAGGACCTCAGCTGGGTCGCTCTGGCGCCGCTCGGCTAGCAACCTGAGCTCATCGGCATCGGCCCCTTCCAGGGGTAGGTCAAACCAGAAGGTGGTCCCCACCCCAGGCTCACTGGCCATCTGGATGCGGCTGCCATGCTTGTCGAGGATCCCTCGCACGATCGACAGGCCCAGTCCCGTGCCGGCCTCGGTGTGCACGGTGTTCTCTACACGAAAGAAGCGCTCGAAAATGCGTTCTTGATCGGCAGCGGCAATGCCGCAGCCACTGTCGGCAACCTCAATGCGCAACTTGGGCAGCGGTGAGGCGAGCATGCAGCTGGGGTTGTCCGTTGTCTCTGCATTGGGGCTCAGCTCGCAGCTGTCGGGCCAGGGATAGGCCCGCAGCATCAGGTGTCCGCCTGTGGGGGTGAACTTGAGGGCATTGCCGACCAGGTTGCCCAGCACCTGCAGCAGCAGGTCCCAGTTGCCCAAGACACGCGGCAGTTGGGGGTCAGCTTCAAACAGCAGGTTGACCCCCTTGTCCTCGGCATTGAGCCGGTACGTGCGCAGGGTCTGCTCAATGGCCGGTGCGATGTCCTGGGGTTCGAGAGTCCAGACACGCTCACTCTCCAGCCGTGAAAGGTCGAGCACATCGTTGACCAGACGGGTGAGCCTGTCGGTTTCAGCGTTGGCGATGCCAAGAAACTCCTGCTTTTCCGCGTCGCTGAGCTGATCGCCCAGATCGTGAAGGGTCTCGACGTAGCTCTTGATGTTGAACAGCGGGGTGCGCAGCTCATGGGACACATTGCTGATGAAGCGGCTCTGGGCGGCGTTGAGCTCCACTTCGCGGGTCAGATCTTGAATGGTCATGGCGATGCCCTTGAGGCTTTCGCCGCTGACATCGCGCACGGCCTGCAGCACGAT
The DNA here is from genome assembly GCA_049421025.1 of Prochlorococcaceae cyanobacterium. GTDB lineage: Bacteria > Cyanobacteriota > Cyanobacteriia > PCC-6307 > Cyanobiaceae > RGUW01. The sequence goes on from JBMSMG010000095.1 coordinate 1,254, forward strand.
GCGAAGCGTGCGTGCTGGTTCACCAAAACTGCAGCGCACATCGCTGCCTTCGCGCCCGCCGAGCATCACACTCTCCAGCGGCGTCTGCAGCTCGAGTGCCAGGGCTTCAGGCAATTCCTCAATCAGCTCATTGCCTTCGAGGGTGCGACCTTCCCAGCGAAACAAGCGCCGGGCGGTGGGGTTGGCCAGCACGATGCCGCCGTCAGCATCGAGCAGCACGGCGCCATCGGCCATGGTGGCGATCAGCGATTGCTGTTTGCCCTGCTCAGCCTTCAGTTCTTCGATGTTGGCGGCTTTGTAGGCCTGCAGCTCGGTGGCCATGGTGTTGAACCCTTCGAGCAGCTCACCAAGCTCACCGCCCACCGGTAGCTCGATGCGGGTTTCGAAGTTGCCGCCCGCCACCTGCCGTACACCGCGAAGCAGTTCCTTGACAGGTCTGGTCACGGTGAGGGCGTTGAACACCGCACCCAGAATCACCAGCACCCAGATCGAGATGAACACGGCCACCGTCACCTCGCGGGTGAGCGCCGAGCTGGCCACCAGCGTGGCGTTGGGGTTGATCCCCAGGGCCAGCACACCGAGGTCACGCCCACCGCTCACCAGCGGTACGAACACGTCGGTCACCTGGCCGTCGGGGCTCAGGTGCTGGCGGATCAAGGGGCTGTCAGGTTTGCGGGCCACATCAGCCGGTAGTTCCAGCCGGCGCGTCAGCAGCAGTTCGCTGCTGCCGTTGTTGGCGCCGATCGGAATGCCCAGGTAGATGACCCCTTCGGGATCGGCAAAAAAGATGTAGCGCAGGCTGCGACTTGATTCAAAGAACCGCTCCGCCACCGAGGCCAGTTGGCGGTCGTTGCCCTCGGCTACCAGCGGTGTCACGTTGGCGGCCAGCAGCACCCCCAGATCACGTGCGTAGCGGGTGTCGCTGTTTTTGGCGCCTTGCTGGATGCCATTGAGCGCAAAGAAGGTGATGCCGGTCATCAGCAGGCTCACCACCAAGGTGGCCACCACCAGCAGCTTGGTCTGCAGGCTGAACTCGGCCCACCAGCGCAAAAGACGCTGCCACCAGCTCACCGGGGCTTCGCCAAGGGCAGGGGTCATCGCGTGCGCACCTGATGGCCGATGTCGCGGCGATAGGTCATGCCGTCGAAGTGCACCTGGCTCAGGCCCTCGTAGGCCCTCTCAAAGGCAGCATCAAAGGTTGGGGCTTGGGCCACCATCGCCAGGACTCGGCCGCCGGCACTCAGGCACTCTCCCGTTTCTGAAGTTTGGGTACCTGCATGGAAGAGCTGCAGCGCGCCTTGGCCTGCTTGATCGGCGGCGGGCAGGTTGATGGCAATGGCATCGCCGCTGCGGGCCTGCAGTGGGTACCCCGCTGCAGCCGCGATCACGCAGGCGCTGCAGCCGCTGTTGATGCTCAAGGCTGGGGCAACGCTGAGATCGCCATTGGCGCAGGCCAGCAGCACCTCGGCCAGTTCAGGCCCCAGCAGTGGCATCAGGGTTTCGCATTCGGGATCGCCGAAGCGGCAGTTGAATTCGATCACCTTGGGGCCCGCGGCGGTGAGCATCAAGCCGGCATAGATGACCCCGCGGTAGTCGATGCCGCGCGCGCGCAGCGCTGCCACGGTGGGTTCGAGCACCAGCTGACGAACTTGCTCCAGGCCCTTGTGATCGAGCAGGGGTGCAGGTGCGTAGGCCCCCATGCCGCCGGTGTTGGGGCCGGTGTCGCCTTCGCCGATGCGCTTGTGGTCCTGGGCTGGCGGCAGCAGCACCATGTCGTTGCCGTCGCACAGGGCAAACACGGAGACCTCGGGCCCTTCAAGGATTTCTTCAAGCACAACACAACTGCCGGCGGCGCCGAAGCGTCCGGAGAACAGCTCTTCAATGGCCGCTTTGGTCTCGGCAACCGTTGCGGCCACGGTGACACCTTTGCCGGCGGCAAGACCGTCGGCTTTGACGACCAGTGGGGCGCCTTCAGCATTGAGCACAGCCAGCGCCTCATCGAGGCTGCTGGCGCTCCAATGGCGCGCAGTTGGAATGCCGGCATCGACCATGAGGGCCTTGGCCCATTGCTTGCTGGCTTCGAGCTGAGCCCCGTCGGCCCCAGGACCGAACACCGCCAGCCCTGACTGACGCAAGCTGTCGGCCAGTCCAGCCGCGAGCGGCGCCTCAGGCCCCACCACGACCAGTTCGATCTGATGGCGCTGAGCCGCGGCCAGCAGGCCTGCGTGGTCATTTTCGGCAATGGCCAGTTGGTGGCATCCCACTAGGGCTGTGGTGCCGCCATTGCCCGGGGCGATCCAGACCTGCTCAACGCCGCTGCAGCGCGCCAGGGCCCAGCCCAGGGCGTTTTCGCGGCCGCCGCCCCCGATCACCAGGATTCGCTTTGCGGTCTGGCCAGGGAGCATGTCGCGAAGGCGCACTTGAGATGCCATCCTCTCTAATGCCGGCCCTGTTGTCTGGAACGTGGTCAGGGGATTGAGTGGTCACCGCCTGCGCCCGAGCCGGCTCAAAGCTTCGCTCGCTGTTGTGTTGAGCCTGTTTGGCGCAGCCGAGGTGCTTGCAGCGCAACCTCCCGCTGCCGATTTGAGCGCCCTTGAACAGCTCGATGCGGCCTGCGGCCGGGCGCGATCAGACGGTGATCTGGCGGCTTTAAGACGCGCGCAGCGCGCTTTGCTTGTGGTGGCTCCAGCTCCCCAACCGTTGCCGGTGGTGCTTGCCAATGCTGATGCCTTGCTGCGTTGCGGCGCGCCTGACTCGGCGCTGGTGGTGCTGAACCGCTACAGCCCAGCGCCTGGCGGCGAGCAGGTGCAATGGTCCTTGTTGCAGTGGCGTGCTGCCCAATCAGCTCTGGATCATCGTCTGGCGGCCCAGGCTCTGCGTCAGTTGGCCGTGGCCAGTGGCCGCAGCCTGGCGCAGCTGCAGGTGCCCGTGTCTCAAGATTCACGCGGACGCTGGCAGAGCCAACCTGCGGTTGATCTGCTGGCTGGCCACCTTGATGCTCTGGGTCAGCGCGAGCAGGCTGCCCAGTTGCTGCTCGCAAGCCCTGGTGTTGGTTTGATCGGTGCCCAGCGTCTTGCGCTGGCGGTCAGCTGGTCACCTTTGCTGCCCACGGCCGAACGTCAACGCTTGCTCGAGCAGGCCCTTGATCAAGCTGCTGCAGCACGGGCCTGGGGCCTAGCCGCCGAGCTGCTCGATCAGCAGTTGGCGTTGCTCGACGGACAACCATCTGAGCAACGCCAACACCTCGAAGCCCGCCGGCGACGGCTTGCCAGACGCATCGACGATGTTCAAACGCTGCAGCCGAGCGCAGCTCGCTCACCTCGCGATTCGGGCGGTCACGCCGCCTCTCCCCAACCATGACGACCTACCGCGTTCAGCAGCTGCTTCACGAAGGCAAGGCCAAACGGGTCTACGCGACCGACCGTGATGATCTGGTTGCCGTTGAGTTCAAAGACGACGCCACTGCCTTCAATGCTCAAAAAAAGGCCCAGTTGCAGGGCAAGGGTGCTCTCAACTGCCGTATCTCAGCCCTGATCTTCGAATACCTCTGCGCTGCCGGGGTGCCGACCCATTACCTCGGGGTCGATGGAACCAACTGGATGCTGGTGCGGCCGGTTCAGATCGTTCCAGTTGAGGTGGTCGTGCGCAACGTGGCTGCCGGCTCGCTGTGCCGTCAGCTGCCGATTGCAGCGGGCACCGCGTTGCTGCCGCCTTTGCTTGACCTGTATTACAAGGACGATGCGCTGGGCGATCCATTGCTCACTGAAGCCAGGTTGGAGCGGCTTGGTTTGCTGAACGCCCAGCAGCTCAACGAGTTGAAGCTGCTGGCTTTTCAGATCAATGACGAACTGCGCGCTCTGTTTGCACGCTGCGCTCTGGAGCTCGTCGATTTCAAGGTTGAACTGGGATTCACGGCCGCAGGAGAGCTGGTTCTCGCCGATGAGATCAGCCCCGATACGTGCCGCCTCTGGGATCAGGGACAAAGCGATCCCAACGACCGGATCCTCGATAAAGATCGCTTTAGGCAGGATCTAGGCGGTGTGATCGAGGCCTACGGGGAGGTTCTTAAACGGGTCCAAGGGCAGTGCCCCGAACCTCGGGTCTACGGGTAAGGTCAGCAGCATTTGCGGCGCAGCCGCGCATCACGTTTGATCTGATGGCTGCCGCCGCCTCGCGCTATTCAAAAGCTCTGCCATTGCTGGGGCTTGTGCTGTTCTCGGGCCAGTCAGCTCTGGCACAGCAGCCTGCCCAGCAG
>JBMSMG010000096.1:0-5400 GCA_049421025.1 Prochlorococcaceae cyanobacterium
TCAGAACGTCGGTTTTTTTAGAGCGGCAGCCTTTTCAGAGCGGCAGCTTTTTCAGAACGGCAGCTTTTTCTTGGCGTCTTTGTCGAGATCGGCCTCCATCTCGCGCAGGCGCTTGAGAATCGTGTCGTAGTACTCCTTGAGGTAATCCTCAAGGGTGGTCGTCTCAGACGGGTCGAGCCCAAAGGCCGCGTAGCTCTCCTCCATGGAGGCATCGAGCGCCGCACCGCCGCCGGTCACCGCGGCAAAGGCCAGGCGCTCAGCGACGTTGACGCTGGGCTCAAAAAAGTTGGCCACGGCCTGCATCGCCTGCAGCAGGGCTGGGGGCACCCGCACCACCCGCGCCTCCTTGCCGGTGTAGCGCTCGCACAGCTGGGTGATCTCGCCGGTGGTCCAGGCCCGCGGACCCACCACCGGAAAGCTGCGGCGCACGGTCTCGGGGCGATCGAGCGCTGCCACCGCAAAGCGCGCCATGTCCTGGGTGTTCATGTAGGCCAGGGGCGTGGGGGAGCCACTCACCCACACCGTCTGCTGCTCCAGCACCGGAATCGCAAACTGGCTGATCAGGCCCTGCATGAAGGCCACGCCCTGCAGGATCGTGTAATCCAGATCGGACGCGGCCAGCCACTGCTCGCTGCAGGCCTTGATCTCCATCAACGGCACATCAGGGTGCTGGGCAGCACCAAGCAGCGACAGAAACACCACCCGCTTGACCCCGGCGCGGCGTGCGGCGGCAAACAGGTTCTGCTTGCCAGTCCAATCGATGTCGTAGGCACTGCCGGGCTCATTGGCCCGGGCTGTGGCTGCATCGATCAGCGCGTCTTGGCCTTCAAGCGCATAGTCGAGGCTGGCTGGCTCGAGCAGATCACCGCGGGTGAGCTCGCAGCCCCACTCCGTCAAAAAGGCGGCCTTGCGGGGGCTGCGCACCATGCAGCGCACCTGATGGCCCGCATCGAGGGCACGCCGCACGATTTGCCGGCCGAGGGTTCCGGTGCCACCGACGACCAACAGCTGCATGCCAAAGACCCCTCAAGCGGGCCTGAGCCTAGGAGCGCGCGCGCGCGGCCCGCGTCGGCTCAGTCCTTGAGCAGCTTGAGCAGCAGGGCTCCACCGGCCAGACCCAACGGAATCAGCACCCAGAACAGGGCAGCGGTGCCGAAGATTTCAGAGGCCATGAACCGCGCAGCGCGAATCGATGGCTACCTATTTAGCAGTCTCCCCTGCTGTGCTGGCCTGCAGCTGACGCGCGGTCGCAAGAATTTGCCCCCAGGGGGCATCGCTGCGCAGCTGAGCCGCCATGACCCCACTGGCACCTGCGCGATAGCCAGCCTGCTGCAAAGCCGTGCGCAGCGCCGCAAGCGGTGGCGGCCCGCCGCCCAAGTGCCGGCCGATGGTGCTGAGCGGCCAGCAGCGCGGCAGATCGCCCGGATCGTCTGTCAGGCGATCCAGCAGCACCAGGCTCTGCGGGGCAAGCGAATCGCTTGCGCCCCAGCCGCTCTGGTGGCTGCGCTGCTGCAGCCGCGCCAGGGTGGCGTGGTGCTGCAGCGGCCCGATCCACAGCGGCCCGCTGATCGCCAAGGGGGCTGGCTCCTGGCACAGGCAGGGCTGCCACTGGCGCAGCCGCAGCAGCGACTGCACGTGCTGATCACCGCAGCTGTGGCAATGCGCGAGCAAGCCCAGCTGGGCCAGGGGCTCGCTGCCGGGGCGCTTGCACAGCCGCACAGCAGTGCGAAAGGTGCGCCCCTCGCTAAAGCTGAGCAATGGCTCCATGCCGCGCCCCTGGGACCAGGCGGTGCGGGCAATCAGGCCAAGCTGCAGCCGCAGCGCCAGCTCCCAGCTGGCCGGATGGGCCCGCGCCGCCGCGCCGAACTGACGCACCGCCGCGGCGCGATCGTGGCCCGTTGGCGAGCGCCCGTCGGTGCTGGCGACATACAACACCCCGCCAACCTTGAGCGCCTCGAGCGCCAGCGGCAGCAGCGCTGCCGGGCTGCCAAACGCATCAAGGTCGAGCAGATCAAAACGCTGCCGCTCGATCAGGCAGCGCGCCAGCAGCTGCTGGGCCGTGCGGGCAGTTGACTGAACCTGCACACTGCTCTGCGCCAGAGGGCTGAGGTTGGCCTCAAGCAGCGGCAGGCGATCGGGATCAGCATCATTGACCCACAGAACTGCACTGCTGCGGCGCGGCGCCAACACCTCAAGGCCGTAGCGCAGGGCGCGAATGCCGCAGCCCGCCATGGCATCGAGCACAGCCAAAGGCTCACCCGCAGCTGCGCCGTCGGCACGATCAGCCAACAGCAGCACCCCCAGGTCACGCGCGGGGCGCGAATCGGCGCGAAAAAAACCAGGGCCGGTCTGCAGCTGCGCCGCCGCTTCGCAATAGTGATCGCCAGTGCCCGTGGCCACAGCCGCATTGACAGCTCTGCCTCTCCACAGTGCTCCAACGGCCCGCTGGGGCACAGCCCAGCTGTGGAGCTGGCGCGGTCTCTCGTGCCACTGGCGGGTGCTGGGTGATCGCAGCGGGCCCGCCGTGCTGCTGCTGCATGGCTTTGGCGCAGGCAGTGGTCACTGGCGCCGCAATGCAGCGCCGCTGGCTGCGGCGGGCTGGTGCGTCTACGGGCTTGACCTGATCGGTTTTGGGGCCTCGGCGCAGCCGGCCCTGCGGCTCGACAACCGGCTCTGGGCCAGGCAGGTGCAGGCCTTTGCCGAGCAGGTGGTGCAAGCGCCAGTGGTGCTGGTGGGGCACTCACTCGGCGGGCTGGTGGCGCTCAGCTGCGCTGTCTGGTGGCCGCAGTGGGTGCAGGCGGTGGTCGCCGCACCGCTGCCTGACCCCAGCCTGCTGATGCCACCCAAGCGACCTGGCCGCCGCCGCCCCTGGCGCCGCCGGCTCAAGCGCGGCGCGGTGCAACTGCTCTGCCGCCTGTTGCCGCTGGAGCTGATCGTGCCCCTGCTGGCCCATTCGCCGTTGCTTGATCTAGGCATTCAGCTGGCCTATCAGCAGGCCGTGCTGGGCGATGGTGAGCTGCATCGGGTGATCGCCAAACCGGCCCGGCGCGTCACTGCTGTGCGCGCGCTGCGGGCCATGAGCATCGCCATGGCGCTGCGGCCCGTTGGCGCCACGGCCCGGGCGCTGTTGCCCAGGCTGCGCCAACCACTGCTGCTGATCTGGGGGCGCAACGACCGGCTGGTCCCGCTTGAGGTGGGCGCGCAGTGCCGGCAGCTGCAGCCGGCCTTGCAGCTCGAGGTGCTTGAGGCCTGCGGGCATTGCCCCCATGATGAGCAAGCCGAGCGCTTCAACACGCTGCTGCTGCACTGGTTGGCGCGTACCTTGGGTTGATCTGCCTGCTGTGCACCTGGCTACCCCATGAAGCACACCCTGTCGGTGCTGGTTGAAGACGAGTCGGGTGCCCTCAGCCGCATCTCTGGTCTGTTTGCGCGCCGCGGCTTCAACATCGAAAGCTTGGCGGTCGGTCCGGCCGAAAACCCTGGGGTCTCGCGTTTGACGATGGTTGTCGAGGGGGATCCCTCCACCCTCGAGCAAATGACCAAACAGCTCGACAAGCTGATCAACGTGCTGGGGGTCATCAACCTCTCGACCATCCCGGCGGTTGAGCGCGAGCTGATGCTGCTCAAAGTGGCCGCACCGGCCGAGCAACGCAGCGCGATCCTTGAGCTGGTGCAGGTGTTTCGCGCCAAGGTTGTCGATGTGGCCGACGACGCGCTCACCCTTGAGGTGGTGGGCGATCCGGGCAAACTGGTGGCGCTCGAGCGCCTCATGGAGCCCTACGGCATTCTTGAGATCGCCCGCACGGGCAAGGTGGCCTTGGAGCGCGCCTCGGGAGTCAACACCGAGCTGCTCAAGACCACCAGTCTCGACAAGCGGGTACCGGCTTAGGGCTTCTCTTTAACCAGGGTGCCGCCCTCGATCAATCGCGCCTTGAGCAACGTGTCGCCCTGAGCGATGCGATCGACCACGTCCATGCCCTGCACGACGCGGCCGAACACCGCATAACGACCGTCCAGCTCAGGCAAGGCCTGCAGGGCGATATAGAACTGCGCACTGGCTGAATTGGGATCGCTCGAGCGCGCCATTGCCACGGCACCGCGCTGGTGCGCCAGGGCCAGCTGACGGGTGATGCCCGGTGCGGTGAGCAGCTCGCCGTAGCGCGGCGTTCCCTCGCCACTGAGTTTGAGCTCTAGCGGGATCAGGCGGGCCTGACCGCTTGCGGGGTCAAGGTAGTTGCCCATGCCGTACTGGCTCGGGCTGACCTTGGGGTTAGCGCTCTGGGGATCACCGCCCTGCACCACAAACGGCACCGGCTCACGCACCACGCGGTGAAACAGCGTGCCGTTGTAGGCGCCTTTGTTGACCAGATCGACAAAGTTGCCCGCCGTCAGCGGGGCAGCGGCGCCATCAAGCTGCAGCTGAAGCTTGCCCTTGCTGGTCTCGAGCTCCACCAGAGCAGTGCCCTGCAGGCAAGGAGCGTTGCCTGCAGCGCAGCCCTGCTGCCGTGAACCGCTCTCGGCAGCACAAGCCGACAGACCCACCGGGGCGAGCAACAGCAGCAGCGCCAACAACCAGCGCGCCATCACAGCCCCTCCAGGGGCACGCCCAAAAAGCGCGCCAGCTGCGCACCGCCCAGTTCAAGCTCGGCCAGTGGCATGGGCTCGCCCACACGGGTGAGCGGCATGTCGCGCCGTCCCTGCACCCGCAAAGCCAAACGGCGCCGGGGGTTGAGCCCATCGCGCACCTCGACCTTGACCGCCTGAATCTGGTTGAGCGGGATCGAGACATCAATGCGCTGGCGAAACCCCCGCCGGCTGATCGTGGCTTCACCACTGGTGCGGTCAAAGCGGTTGCTGCCGGCGCCCACGTCGATGGCGATCACCGCCCACAGATAGGTGGCAAGCAGCACGGCCGCCACCCCGTAAAGGCCCATCACCAGGCCCTGGGGCACAAACTCAAGCGCCGCCGGGTGACCGATCGGCAACAGATCGCGGCCCAATTTGCTCGAGAGACTGGTCAGCAAAAAGCCGACACCACCAGCACTGACGGCCGAAGCCACGAGCATGTTGGACAGACGCCTCGAGCCGAGCACCGGTTGCTCAAGCACAGGCCCATCGGCGGCCATGGCGGCGGAAGCGACCTCTGAAGCGGCCATCGACACACAAAAAGGTGAGGCCATCTTGACCCCACCGCCCCACCGGCTGACGCGTTAGCCGCAAAGCGGCCAGCAGGAAAACGGAAGAAATACCTAAAAAGCGTGCCCAAGCCTTGGATGTCAGCGCGTTGCAATCGTCCACGGCGGGCCGCTCAACGTTGATACGATCCCCGGGTGTTTCGCTCTACCCATGACGATCGCTGTAGGGCGCGCGCCGCAACGGGGATGGTTCGACGTCCTCGAT
>JBMSMG010000097.1:0-5390 GCA_049421025.1 Prochlorococcaceae cyanobacterium
CCCAAGCCGCTGCGCATCTTTAACCCGGCCACCCAGGCGTCCAAATTTGACCCTGAGGCCGAGTACATCCGCACCTGGTTGCCAGAGCTGGCCCATGTGGCCACTGCTGATCTGATCAGCGGTGAGATCGGAGCGCTGGAGCGCCGCGGCTACCCCGAGCCGATCGTTAACCACAAGAGTCAGCAGGCACGCTTCAAGGCCTTGTATGCCGCCCTGCCGCGCTGAACGGGGTTGCCGCTCTGAGCTCTGCTGAACTCAGGCGGCGACAGCCTGGCCGGCGGCCACCAGCTGGCCCAGTACGCGGATCACCTGGTCCTGCTGTTCGCCGCTGAGCTCGGGGAAGATCGGCAGGCTCAGCACTTCACTGCAGAGCCGCTCGGTCACCGGCAGGCTGCCGGGGCCATAGCCCAGGTGGGCATAGGCGGGCTGGCGGTGAATCGGTATCGGGTAATAGATGATCGTGTTGACGCCCTGATCAGCCAGCTGCTGCTTGAGCCAGTCACGGCAGCAGGCCTCTGGCAAGCCATAGGCGGCGCTATCGGCTGAGGGGCAGCACGCAGCGCTCGAGCCCGTTGCGCTGTGGCAGGCCTGTTGACCGGCGGGGCAGCTGGGCACGCGCAGCACGAACTGGTTCCAGCTGTGACCAGCAGGGCCGGCTTCGGGCAGGGCAATGCTCAGCCCGCAGGGGTTGCTGCCGCCGGCGCCGGTGCCCAGGGGAGCCAGCTGTTCGCGGTAGGTGGCGGCAATGGTGCGGCGGCGCTCGACCCAGCTGCCCAGGTGGGGCAGCTTGACGTTGAGCACCGCGGCCTGCAGGGTGTCGAGGCGGCTGTTGTAGCCCAGGGCGGTGTGCAGGTAGCGGCGCGGCATGCCATGCACCGCCAATTCTTTGACGGTGCGGGCCAGCTCGGCGTCCTTGCAGGTGACGGCGCCGCCATCGCCTGCCCCACCAAGGTTTTTGGTGGGAAAAAAGCTGAAGCAGCCCGCATCGCCCCAGCTGCCGACGGGTTTGCCGGCCCAGCTGGCGCCGGTGGCCTGGGCGCAGTCTTCGATGACCTTGAGGCCGTGGCGCTCTGCAATGGCGCAGAGCCGCTCCATGTCGACCGGCCGGCCAAACAGGTGAACGGGCAGCAGCGCCTTGGTGGCGGGGGTGATCGCGGCCTCAAGCTGGGCCAGATCGATCAGATAACTGGTCGCTTCGACATCGACAAACACCGGCGTCGCGCCCACGGCACTGATCGCCTCGGCCGTGGCAAAAAAGCTGAAGCTGGCGGTGATCACCTCATCGCCAGGGCCAATGCCCAGGGCCCGCAGCGCCAGGATCAGCGCATCGGTGCCGCTGTTGCAGCCCACCGCGTGCGCGACGCCGCAGCTGGCGGCAAAGGCCTGCTCAAACACCCCGATCGCCGGCCCGCCGATGTACTGCCCGCTTTGAAGCGCCTCCAGCACCGCTTGATCGAGCGCTGGGCCCAATTGCTTGAGCTGTTCGCTGAGGCTGAAGGGAGGCACCTGCATGGCGCCAACCTTACGTGGAACTGCGGATTGGCTTCAGCTTTGCAGCGCATCGGTTGCAAGGACCTGCGGCGCCGCTCAGGCGGGCAAGGCCAGGGGCTGCGCAAAGCTGGGTGATCAGCTGTTGCGTCGGACCGCTTTGGTTGGGTTCATGTCGCCTTGCACCTCTGCCCGTGGGCGCCGCCGCTTGTGGGCGGCTCTGACGGCCGGGCCCGTGCTGGCTGCGCTGCTGGCGGGTTGTGTGCCGGCGCACCGGCGCGCCAGTTGGGCGATCTATCCGCTGCAGCGGCGGGTGCCGCATGACGGCCTGGCGGTGGTCAGCCAGCCCGATGGCTATGGCCTGCACATCTGGGTCGAGACCGACACCAGCGAAAGCGGCCGCTGCAAACCCCGTTGGAGCGCCGATCCGGCGCGCCTGTTCAACGGCAATGGCAGCGCACCCTTTAGCTCGGGCTTGGCCAGCCAGGTTGAGTTTTTTGAGGCCGTCGCCCGGGCCGACGTGCGCCGCGCGCTCAGGCGGCTGAGCGAGGCGCTTTGCAAGGCCCGCGCGCCGCGCAGCAGCTTTGTCTGGCTCGAGCCGCCGCGCCAGGCCAGCGAGGTCAAGAGCAGCAGTTTCCCCCTGCTGGAGGGGCCTGATCTGATCAGTGATCCCAACGAGGTGCTGCGCCGCGAGGATCAGTTGCTGGGTCCCGGCTCTGACGGCGAGAACTGATCCCACACCAGCGGTTCGGCGCGGCGCCAGTAGCGGCTGAAGCGCTTCAGGTCATTGATCTTCAGCTCCACAAAGGGCTCGACCGGCAGCACGCGCAGCGGCAGCTCGGCGCTGATCGCCTCGCCGATCGCCACAAAGCGCGGGTCGACGGCTGCACTGGTGACAACGCCATCGGCCTGGTGGCGGCGGGCAAAAGCCAGCACCTCGGCGGCCACCGTGCCGCGGCGCAGCGTGACCGGCAGCTCCAGCAGGCATTCGTACAGAAAACCCAGGCGCTTGAGGCTTAGCCCCGCGCTATTGATCAGCTCGTCGTCAAACACAAAGACGGCCGGCTGAGCTGGCCAGGCCACAAGCGCGGGGTTGGCGGGCCCCAGCGCCTCGCCATGGATCCAGAGGATCGGCCTGTGCATGGTGATGCTCTCAGCCATGGCGCTCACCGTCGCCTTGGGCTTGGTGTGACGGCAAACAGCCGCTGCTCGAGCGTTTCGTAGCTGGCCTCAAAGGGGCAGCGCCCTGCCGCCGGGCAGCCCTGGCAATGCACACCGGCGCCAAAGCGCTCGAGGTTGGCCCTGTTGAAGATGTAGGGCTTGTGGCTGAAGCTGCTGGCCACCCATTGCCAGCTCAGGTTGTTGCTGGCGGGGTCGCCATCGAGCAGGTGCTGCAGAAACCAGCGCGCCCCCGCCTGCCAGCGCACCCGGCGCCAATGCACCACGTAACTGGCCAGCCACATGCGCGCGTGGTTGTGCAGCCAGCCGGTGCTCACCAGCTCGCCGATGAAGGCATCCATGCAGGCCAGGCCCGTGCTGCCGCTGGCGATGTCGGCCGGCAGTTCAGACGCGTAGCTGGCCGCAGGGTGGCCGGTCTTGAGCGGCTCCTGGTCGTCCCAGATGCCATCTCCCAGCTGCTGCCAAAGGCGCTGCCAGTAGTCGCGCCAGCCCAGCTCATTGATCAGCTTGCCGGCCAGCTGCTGGGCTTCGCTGCTGGCGGCTGGGCCCCTTAGGCCGCGCCGGTGCAGCCACCCAAACACGGCATTGCGCACCGCGGCCAGGCTCAGCACCCCGTGGCGAATGGAGGGCGACAGGCGCGTCACAGCGCCATCCAGGTGGTTGCGGCTGCGGCCGTAGGCACTGGGGTCGATCGCCGCCAGTCGCTGCCCGGCGGCGGCCCACCCCCCGACCAGTGGACTGAGCTCGCCGCTGGCCTTGGGAAAGAGCTGCTGCAGCTGGACCTGCAGTTCGGCGCGGCTGGCAAAGCTGCGCGGCAGGTCACCGGGGACTTCGGGCCAGCCCAGAGCACTGCCGCCCAGCACACTGCTTTGGAGGGGCGTTGACTCTGGTGGGAGAGAATCGCCCGATTGCATCTGCGCGTCGCACGGCGTGCCAGCTCCCATGCTCCTCGATCTGCGCGGCAAAAAGGCCCTGGTCACTGGCATCGCCAACAACAAGTCGATCGCCTGGGGCATTGCCCAGCAGCTGCATGCTGCCGGGGCTGAGCTGGGCGTCACCTACCTGCCCGATGAGAAAGGCCGCTTTGAAGGCAAGGTGCGCGAGCTGACCGCACCGCTGGCACCCACGCTGTTTGAACCGCTGAACGTGCAGGAGCCGGCCCAGATCGAGGCGGTGTTTGACCGCGTCAAGGCGCAGTGGGGCTCGATCGACGTGCTGGTGCATTGCCTGGCGTTTGCCGGCAAGGATGAGCTGGTGGGCGATTACAGCGCCATTAGCCCCGAGGGGTTCGCCCGTGCGCTCGAGGTGAGCGCCTATTCGCTGGCGCCGTTGTGCCGCTATGCCAAGCCCCTGTTTAACGAGGGGGCCAGCGTCATCACCCTGAGCTACCTGGGCGCCGAGCGGGCCATCCCCAACTACAACGTCATGGGCGTGGCCAAGGCGGCTCTGGAGGCCTCGGTGCGCTATCTGGCGGCCGAGCTGGGCCCCCAGAAGCAGGTGCGCGTCAACGCCATTAGCGCCGGGCCGATCCGCACCCTGGCGTCCAGCGCCATTGGCGGCATTCTCGACATGATCCACAACGTCGAAGCCAAGGCCCCGCTGCAGCGCACCGTCACCCAGGAGGAGGTGGGCAGCACGGCGGCCTTTTTGGCCAGTCCGCTCTCCAGCGGCATCACCGGCCAGGTGATCTACGTCGATGCCGGTTACTGCATCACCGGCATGTGATCAGCTCTCGGCGGGCAGCGGCGCGCGGCCATAGCCCAGCTGGATCGCCATCGCCGCCAGAGCGGCGCGGTTGCTGGCGCCAAAGCGCTGAATCAGCTCGCTGACGTAGTCGCGGGTGGTGGTCTCGGCAATGAACAGCTGAGCCGCGATCTCTTTGTTGGTGAGACCACTGGCCACCAGCATCAAGATGTCGCGCTCGCGCGCTTTGACATCGCGCTGGCCGCGGATCTCCTGCTTGTAGATCGCCTGCAGCAGCGGATCGATGTGGGGCGTGCTGCCAGCGCGGATCGCCTTGATCGCCGGGATCAGCACCCCTTTGCCGATGTTCTGCTCGGCAATGACGGCATCAGCCTTGAGCAGACCCGTGCAGGCCTCAACCGTTGTGGCCTCCTGGCTCGAGAGCACGATCACGCTGATGCTGCTGCCGGCCTTGCTGCCGGCGCTGCGGATCTCATCGAGCAGGCCCTCGCCGTAGTGATCGAGCATTTCGTCATGCAGCACGACGAACACCTCGCTGCTGGCTTCGCCCAGCAGACCCAGCAGTTCACGCCGGTTGGTGGCCGCGCCCAGCAGACCTTCGGGGGCCACGCTGTGGGCCGCATAGGCGAACAGGTAGGCAAAGGCCCTGCTGCGCCCGGCGATCAGCAGCTTGCCGGGTAGCACCACATCGGCAATCGAGCGCTCGATTGCCCCATGGGAGCCGTCCTTCCACTGAATCGCCATCGTCGCGTCGCTCGCTCAGCCGCGGCCAAGCATGGCTTAGATCGGCGCCTGGAGCCATGATTGGGCCGACTGCTCGATTTCGACAAAGCCATGGCTCGCGCCGGCAGCATCCACCGCGTCACCGGCGAAACCGACGTGCGCGTGCAGCTTGATCTCGATGGCACGGGCCGCTGTCAGGTGAGCACCGGCGTGCCGTTTCTGGACCACATGCTGCACCAGCTGGCCAGTCACGGCCTGTTGGATCTGGAGATCAGCGCCGCAGGTGACACCCACAT
>JBMSMG010000098.1:0-5259 GCA_049421025.1 Prochlorococcaceae cyanobacterium
GTTGTATGTGCACTGCAAGCTCGGCGGCCGCAGTGCCAAGGCCCTAATCGCCCTGGCGCGCCACGGCATCGAGGGCATCAACGTGGCAGGTGGCATCGACGCCTGGAGCCAGGAGGTCGACCCCAGCGTTCCGCGCTACTGAGGCACAGGGATGGCGCGGAGCTTCGACTGAGAGGATCCTCAGTAATCCACGCCGCGCTTGAGGTCCACTCCCCGCTCGGCGTAGTGCTTGTGGCACACCATCTCGGAGTGCACGGCCGCCAGATCGAAATAGGCGGGCCGCTGCTTGCAGCGGCCGGTCAGGATTACCTCGGTTTCGGCCGGTTTGCGCAGCAGGGTCTGCACAATCGGCTCGACCGGCAGCAGCTCGAGATCGACTGTCGGGTTGATCTCATCAAGAATCACCGTTTTGTAGAGGCCGCTGGCGATGGCGGCGCGGGCAATCTCCCAGGCGCGCTCTGCCTCCACGTAGTCGATCGGCTGCTGCTGGCCGCGCCAGACGATGGCATCGCGGCCTGAGCGCAGGTGATCCACCAGGTGGGGGTAGCTCTCGCGCAGGGCGGCGATGGCGGCGTCTTCGGTGTAGCCGCTGCCGCCTTTGAGCCACTGCAGGATCAGCACGCGGTGGCTCTTGTCCTGGCTGATGCCGCGGCCGATCGCCTGCAGGGCCTTGCCCAGGGCGCTGGTGGATTTGCCCTTGCCTTCGCCGGTGTAGATCTCGATGCCATCGAGACCGCCCTCGCCCTGGTGGGCGCGCATCTCAGAGTGCAGATCAGCTAGTTGCACCAGTTGGCGCGGCGCACCGCGGCCGGTGCAGATCACCTCCATGCCATCGGGTTTGGCCGCCAGGGTGCGGCAGACCTCGTCGGTATCGAGCAGGCCCAGATCGAGCACCGGGTTGAGCTCATCGAGCACCACCACCGAGTACAGGTCGCTGGCAATGGCGCCCCTGGCGATGTCCCAGCCGCGCTGGGCCTCTTGGCGGTCAAATTTGGTGGCTTGTTCGGCTGTGAAGTAGTCGCCGCGGCCGGTGCGCACCTGATCGATCAGATGGGGAAAGCCCTGCTGCAGCGCATCGATCGCCGCATCTTCGTCGTAGGTGCGGCCGGGCCCCTTGAGAAAGCGCAGCAGCAGCACCCGGGTGCGCTTCTGCTCGCAGATGCCCAGGCCAATGGTGCGCAGCACCACCCCCAGGGCGGCCTGGCTTTTGCCCTTGCCCTCGCCGTCATAGACGTGCAGCTGGCCGTGGGCGCGCTCGTCGCTGCCGGCGGCCGTGCGAATGCCGATGCCCCGGCCAGTGCCCCGTTGCGGCGTCTGGGTGCTGCTCATGGGCGGATGCTACCGAGCCCTGCCGGCTCACTCAGCCCTGGGCCTTGCCAGGATCGAGGCTGACCCCGCAGTGCCCAGGCGATGCCATTGAGCGCCCTTGAGCCGTTGCCCCAGACACTGGCTGAGGCGCTCGAGCAGGTGCGAGCCCGGCTGCGCGGCTATCAGCGGGTGGTGGTGGCCTATTCGGGCGGGGTCGACAGCGCCCTGGTGGCGGCCCTGGCCGTTGAGCAGTTGGGTGAGGCGGCCTTGGCAATCACGGGCGTCTCGCCGGCTCTGGCGCCCCATTTGCGGCTTGAAGCGGCCCAGCAGGCCGCCTGGCTGGGCCTGCGGCATCAGGAGGTGGCCACCGCTGAGCTCGATGATCCTGCCTACAACAGCAACCCAGCCGATCGCTGCTACGCCTGCAAGCGCGAACTGCACCGGCTGCTGGGGCCGCTGGCCTCGGCAGCTGGAGGTGCTGTGGTGCTCGATGGGGTTAACCGCGATGACCTGGGCGATCACCGGCCCGGCATCGCCGCGGCCCGCGAAGCCGGCGTGCGCTCGCCTTTGGCCGATGCCGGCATCGACAAGGCCGGCGTGCGGCAGCTTTCAAGAGCCTTGGGCTTGCCCTGGTGGGACAAGCCCGCCCAGCCCTGTCTGGCTTCACGTTTTGTCTATGGCGAGCCGATCAGCGCTTCGCGGCTGCAGCGGGTGGGGGCCGCCGAAGCCTGGTTGCGCCAGCGCGGCTGGCGCGAGCTCAGGGTGCGCTGCCAGGGCGAGACGGCGCGCATCGAACTGGCTGCATCAGAACTGGCGCGGTTGCTGGTTGATTTGCAGCACGAAGGCCTGCGCCAGGAGCTGGTGCAGGCCTTTTTGAACCTGGGCTTTACTGCGGTGAGCCTCGATCTGGAGGGCCTGGTGAGCGGCAAGCTCAACCGGGCCCTCAGTGAGCCTTAAGCCGCCAGCGCCGGTTCACGCAGCGCGCCCGCGATCGCGGTCGGGGTTTCGCGGCGGAAGCTGGTGAGCTTGTGATCGCCGGCCTCGAGTGCCTCGATCAGCACCTGGCAGGCCCGCTCGGGCATGGTGTGATCACCACAGGTGAACACATCAACGGCTGCATAGCCCGATTCGGGCCAGGTGTGGATCGAGATGTGTGATTCGGCCAGTAGGGCTAGACCCGTCACCCCTTGGGGCTCGAAGTGGTGGGTGACCAGGTGCAACAGGGTGGCGCCAGCCCGTTTGGCTGCATCGGTGATGGCGTTCCTGAGAAAAGCTTCGTCGTTGAGCCGCTCCTGGTTGCAGGCGTAGAGCTCAAGAATGCAATGTTTGCCGACGGTGTCAGACGTGTTGCTCTGCCCGGCGACGTCCGTGGTGTCAGAGGAATCAATGGTGCTGCTGCCGGCCCATCCGGGGTTGGGATGAAGGCTGGAGAGGAGCTGGTTCATCAAGGGATGAAAAGCACAAGCCCACCACCATACGTGGCGGTCTTGGTGTTGTGGGGGCGCCGCTGCTGGAGATGTTCAGCGGCTCACCGAAGCGCCGGTTGCAATCACGCCCCCCTGCATGGTCACCACCTGGCTGGCTTGGATCCAACCGCCACTGAAGGCTTCTAGATGGGTGGCACTGACCAGGCACTGGTGCCCCTCGCCCACGGCTTCGAGCAGCAGCTGTTGACGGCCCGGGTCGAGCTCGGCCAGCACGTCGTCGAGCAGCAGCACGGGTGGTTCCCCCACCACCTGCTGCACCAGCTCCAGTTCGGCCAGTTTGAGGGCCAGCACCAGGGTGCGTTGCTGTCCGGCCGAGCCAAAGCGGCGGGCCAGTTGCCCTTGCAGCCGCAGCTCGATTTCATCGCGCTGGGGGCCGACGCTGCACTGCCCCAGGCGCAGCTCCTGCTCGCGCTGGTTGCGGAGCTGCTCGGCCAGGCTCTGGCACCAGGCCGCCTCGCTGTCGTCATCTGTAGGCGGCTGGCTGCCGCTGCGGTACTGCAGCTGGAGCTGCTCAAGGCCATCGCTGAGCCGCTCGTGCCAGCGGGCCGCCAGCGGCTCCAGGCGGGCCAGGGCGCGCTGGCGCCGCCGGTGCAGGCGGGTGCCCACCAGCGCCAGCTGGGCATCGAAGGCATCGAGCAGATCGCCTAGCGCCGCAGGCTCAGGCGGGCGCCTCAGCAGCAGGCTGCGCTGGCGTAGCAGGCGGCCGTGGCGGCTGAGCAGTTCGCTGTAGACGGGTTCCAGTTGCAGCACCACGCGGTCGAGCCAGTGACGCCTGAGCGCGGGTTCGCCGCGCACGAGCTCCAGATCGAGGGCGCTGAAGCCCACACAGCGCAAGCTGCCGAGTAGCTCATGCTGGCGCTCGAGCGGTTTGCCGTTGCGCGCCGCCTGGCGCCCGCCGCTGCGCCTGAGCTCGAGCTTCAGGTCATCGCCTCTGGCCGTGGTGCCAACCAGGCGGGCTGAAGCTTCGCCCTGCTGAATCAGATCGCGGTCATGGCCAGCTCTGTGGGAGCGCAGGCTGCCCAGCAGCTCGACCGCCTCGAGCAGGTTCGACTTGCCTTCGCCGTTGCGCCCCAGCACGAGCAGCCGCGGGGCATCCAGCGTCAGATCGAGAGCGCCAATGTTGCGAAAGCGCAGCAGTTCCAGGCGTTGCAGCCGAATCGCCCTGATGCGGTGAGCGGTTAAGGTAGGCCCAGCCGGCAACGGCGGTGGGCATGTAGCTCAGTTGGATAGAGCATCAGATTCCGGTTCTGAGTGTCGGGGGTTCGAGTCCCTCCATGCTCGTTTGATGCTTCTTCGCCGGAACGAAGAAGCTTCGCAATGTCGCTTCAACCCAGGGGCAGACCCATGGCTCTGATGCCTCCTGGGTCGATCACAAAGCCATGCGACTGCAGCGCTTGCAGGGCTGCAGGTGGGGCTGCCAGCGAGATGCTGCAGCCGCTCAGCTCACGGCGCAGCCGCGCCAACGCTGCCCCCACCAGAGCTGCATAGATCTCTTGTTGGGCGGCGTCGCCCGCATCGGCGCACAGGTCCCAGAGGTTGGCGTTGAGTGCCAGATCACTGGTGATGCGCACAAATCCCACCAGGGAGGCGTCGCTCTCCCTGAGCACCCCAAAGTGCCAGTTGCTGCGGGCCAAGACCGCTTGCCAGCAGGCGCTGCTGCGCGCTGTTTCGCCGCTTTGGCACAGCAGAGGGTTGAGAACCTCGCTCGTCAGCGCAGCATTCTCCAAAAGTCTGTACCCATCCGGCAGGCGCGGGCTGGGGGATTGCAGGCGAAAGGGGATCAACAGCGAGGGAAGGCTCAAGGCGCGGCTCAACCGGTGTTGCGCAGGCCGGCGGCAATGCCGTTGATGGTCAGCAGCGCGCCGCGCAGCAATTCGCTGCGGCTGTAGGTGCGTCCGTCGGCATCGGTGCTGGCGGCCTCGCTCATCGGCGGCTGGCGGTTCTGCTCGCGCAACCGCCGCAGCAGGGCCACTTGCAGGAACCCCAGCGGGATGATCGTGCGGTTGCGCAGATCAACCGCCAGTTGCAGGGCAGGGTCGGCATCGAGCAGGCGCCCGTGGCCTGTGATCTGCAGGACCAGATCGCGGGTCAGGGTGAACTCCGAGGCGATGGCCTCAAAGATCTGCTCGAAGGCCTGGCGGTTTTCGGCGCGTCCCAGGGTCTGCACGTAGTGATGGGCCAGGTCAAGATCGACCTTCGCCAGGGTCATCTCCACCTTGGAGATCAACATGCGGAAGAACGGCCAGCGCTGATACAGCAGCCGCAGCAGCTCGAGCTGGCCGGCGTCGGCCTCGAGCTCTTCCTGAAGGGCTGCGCCGACGCCGTACCAACTGGGCAGCAAGAAGCGGCTTTGGGTCCAGCCGAACACCCAGGGGATGGCCCGCAGGCTCGAGAGGTCGCGGGCTCCGCCTTTGCGCCGGGCGGGCCGGCTGGAGATCTGCAGCTTGCTGATCTCCTCGATCGG
>JBMSMG010000099.1:0-5105 GCA_049421025.1 Prochlorococcaceae cyanobacterium
CGATCAGCCCAACAGTCGATCAGCCCAACAACCGCTCCAGCACCTGGGCCACCGAGCGCACGGCTGAGCGAGCGGTGGCGTAGGCCATGCGCATTGGCCCGATCAGGGCCACATGGCCCACGCTGCCATCGCCGCTGCGGTAGTCGGCCTGCACCAAGGAGCAATGCTGGAGAGCGTTGTTGGGGTGCTCAGCGCCAATCCAGATGCCCCCTGCCTGCAGCACCTGTTGAGGCGCCTCCTCGACCAGCTGCAGCAGTGGTCTGATGCGGGTGCTCTGCTCAAACTCGGGTTGGGCGAGTAGGCCCCCAAGCCCGGCAGCAATGGCAGCGCCTTTGAGGTGTTCGGCCTGTTGGTGATGCTGCTCAAGGGCCCGCCTGAGCAGCTCGCCGCTGCCATGCAGCTCCAGCGGCAGTTGCCGCCAGGCGATGCGGCCTTCACGTCCGCCTTGGAGTTGGTTGTTGGTCCAGCGCTCCAGCATCTCCACCTGATCGGTGTTGCCGGCGGGCAGCCGCAGGTTGAGGCTGCTGTGGCCGGCCTGGCCCTGCACCAACAGCACCAGCAAGCGATCACCACTGGCCACCAGCCGCACCGCCTGCAGCTGGGGATTGGGGGGCTGGGGACGGGTGATCAGGCTCAGCAGGCCGGTCAGATCGGCCAGTCGCCGCGCCAGGTGCTGCAGTAGATCATCGAGCGCGGCCCATTGCAGTCCGAGGCTGCCCAGCTCGCGCTCCAGCTGACTGGCTGCCGCGCCTGGACTGGGTAGCAGCTCGTTGACATAAACCCGGTAACCCGCCTGGCTGGGGATGCGGCCGGCCGAGGTGTGGGGCTGGGTCAGCAGGCCGCGCTGCTCCAGGATTCCCATGGCGGAGCGCACGGTGGCGGCGCTGGCCTCCAAGCCAAAGCGGCGCACCAAGGTCTTGCTGCCCACCGGCTCGGTCGTGTCCACGTAATGGCGCACCGTGGCCTGCAGAACCTGTTGCTGGCGTGGAGAAAGGCTCTGCAAATCAGCTCTGATGCGCGGTGGGCCAAGGGCCAGAGTTGATCGTAGGGCTGCTCTCAGGTCTGTTGGCTGGGCTGTGATCGCCTGTCAATAACGCGGCACCTCCGGGTCGACTTCGACGCTCCAGGCGTCGATGCCGCCTTGGAGATTGAGCACATTGGTGTAGCCCTGCTGCTCGATCAACCAACTGCCGAACTGCCAGCTGCGCACGCCGGCATGGCAGAGCACGGCCACAGGCCGCTCGCGCTCGAGCAGCGTCTCGATCTGGGCGATCCACTCAGCCGAGCGGCTCAAGGGCAAATGCACCACCGGCCAGCTCAGCCGGGCCAGCTCCAGCTCCTGGTCTTCGCGCACATCGACCAGCTGGATTGCTTCGCCCAGCTCAAGCCGCTGCTGCAGGGCCTGGGCGCGAATGCTCACGGGTGTGGTCATCGGGGCGGCAGGGGTCAAGATGGACCCATCCTGCGTGGGACGCATGAGGGCCCGCCCATTTTTGGCGGTGGTGCTGACGCTGGCGGTGACCTTGCTGGCTCTAGCTGGAGCCGGATGGTGGTGGGTGCTGGCCCATTCGCCGCTGCAGCTGCAGCATCAGCCTCTGCAGCTGCCGTTGGCGGCCCGGTTTGTGCCGCGCCAGGCGCCGTTGAGCTTCTACTGGCTCGGCGATGGCCGCGGGCTCGAGGCCTATGCCCGTGCCGCTGCGCCGGGGCGCCGGCGCCGGGAGGCCGTGGCCTCGCTCAACCGCCTGCGCGATGGTGCCTTTGCAGCCGCTGGTCTCGACTACCCCAGCGAGCTCGATGCATGGCTGGGCCCTGAAACCGGCCTGGCCCTGCTGTCAGATCAACCGGGCGGGCCCCCCTCCGGCTGGCTGTTGACCTTGCGGGGCCGCAATGGTGATGGTGCCCGGCGCTTCCTGCAGCGCTTCTGGCAGGCCCGCAGCCTGGCCGGGGTTGATCTGCAGGTGGGCAGCTACCGCGGTCTAGGGGTGATCAGCGGCCGCGGCGGTGTGGTCGGTCAGGCCGAGCGGCCCCTGGCGACGGCTCTGATCAACGACGACCTGGTGCTCATCGCCTCCGGCCGCGCGGTGCTGGAGCAGGCGCTCGATGTCTCGCAGATCGCCGAGCTCAACCAGGCGTCAAGCCCCGACTTTGCCGCCGCCATCAAGCAGCTTGGTGAGGGCCTGGTGCTGCTGCACGCCCGCCCTGAGGCTCTGCAGCAGTGGTTTGCAGCGCCCCAGGGCAGCGGTGCTCTGACCGCGGCCCTGCGGCCCGAGGGTGCAGGTGTTGTCGTCGATGCGCGCCTGGCCTTGGCCGAGCCGCTGCCAGCTTTGTCGGCTAGCAGCGGCTCGGCTTCGTTGCTTGCGGCCTATCGCGCCGAAGCCAGCAGCCTCGCGCTGCTGCAGGCCCCCAGCCAATGGCCGCCCCTGCTCAAGGAGCTGCTCGCTCGCGCCCTGTCGGCAGATGATGCAGGTCCACTGCCGGCTCTGGTGGCCGCAGCAGAACCTGGTCCGCTGCTGTGGGCCCGCGCCGAGCAGGGCTGGCAGCTGGGCACGCCGGCTCGCAGCCCTGACCCCAAAGAGCTGGCGTCAGAGCTGCAAGCGCAGCAGCTGGTGCAGGCCCCGGTGCAGCTGGCGGGCCAGAACGTTCAGGTCTGGACCCGCCTGGCTGCCCAGGCCAATGCGGCTGCAGCCGGCCAGCTCGAAGCCACGGTGGTCGGTGCGCACACGCTGGCCTCCTCGGCGGCCACGGCGGCGCCCACCTGGTGGGGCCAATCGCTGCCCGTGCTCCAGGCGCTGATCGAGCCTGCTGCGGGGGGGCGGCCAGCGCCCCATGCCCTGGCGGCCCAGCTCAGTGAATGGGGCGCATCGCGGGCGCTGGTGCGCTGGGCCATGGGCCCGGCACCTGCGCAGCAGCTGTTGCAGAGCTGGCAGCCCTGGCAGGTGCTCTCGGGCCTGGCAGCTCAGCCGCTTGAGCGCGGGGTGCAAGGCCTCAGCTTGAGCCTGGAGCCAGCCGATCAGGGGCTGGAGCTCCGGGCCAACCTGCGTTTCTCTTGAACGATGCAACTGCTGTTGCTGCGCCATGGCATCGCCGCTGACGGCATGCCCGATGCCAGCCGCCCACTGACCCCAGCGGGTATCGAGCGCACCAGTGCGGTGCTGCAACGGTTGCTCGCCTTGGATCTGCGCTGTGATCTGCTGTTCAGCAGCCCCTTGCTCAGGGCTCGCCAGACCGCCGAGCTGGCCGTGGCCGCCGGCTTGGCGCCAGCGCTGCAGCTGGCACCGGCCCTGGCTCCTGGTGGTGATGCAGCCCCCTGGCTGCAGCAGCAGGCCGCTGCGGCTGAGGCCGCAGCGCTGAATCGGCTTGCGTTGGTGGGCCACGAGCCCGATCTCAGTGCCTTGGCCGCCGGTTTGATCGGCGCGCCCCCGGGCAGTCTGCAACTCAAAAAAGCGGGAGTGATCGTGCTCAACTGGCAGCCCCCAGCTGGTGCCGCCAGCCTGCAGTGGCTCGCCAGCCCCAAGCTGCTGCTCGGCTGAGCCCATTGCAGCCAGCGCTACGAAGCCTGCCGCTCAGGCGGCGTAGGTTCGAACCAGCGATCGATCGGCCATGGCTGTTGACTCCCCGCTTGCCCCCGCGCCTGTGGAGCGGCCGCCGTTCCGTCCGGGTTTAGAGGGGGTGCCAGCCACCCAGTCGGCGATCTGCGACATCGATGGGCTCAAGGGGCTGCTCACCTACCGCGGCTACACGGTTGATGACCTGGTCGCCCAGAGCAGCTTTTTAGAGACGGCCTACCTGCTGATCTGGGGGGAGCTGCCCACCGCAGCCCAGCTCAAGGAGTTTGAGCACGAGGTGCAGATGCACCGGCGGGTGAGCTTCCGCATCCGCGACATGATGAAGAGCTTCCCCTCCCAGGGGCACCCCATGGACGCGCTGCAGGCCAGTGCGGCGTCGCTGGGGCTGTTTTATTCAAGGCGCGCGCTCGACAACCCCGAGTACATCGTCTCGGCGGTGGTGCGGCTGCTGGCCAAGATCCCCACGATGGTGGCGGCCTTTCAGTTGATCCGCAAAGGCCAGGACCCGATCCAGCCCCGTGACGATCTGCCCTACGCGGCCAACTTCCTCTACATGCTCACCGAGCGGGAACCGGACCCGCTGGCGGCGCGCATCTTCGATGCGTGCCTGATCCTGCATGCCGAGCACAGCCTCAACGCCAGCACCTTCAGCGCCCGGGTGACGGCCAGCACCCTCACCGACCCCTACGCGGTGGTGGCCTCGGCGGTGGGCACCCTGGCCGGCCCCCTGCATGGCGGCGCCAACGAAGACGTGCTGACGATGCTTGAGGAGATCGGCAGTGAGGATCGGGTCGAGGCCTGGCTCGAGCGGGCTATCGCCGAAAAGCAAAAAATCATGGGCTTCGGCCACCGCGAGTACAAGGTCAAGGACCCCCGCGCGGTGATCCTGCAGAAGCTGGCGGAACAGCTGTTTGATCAGTTCGGCCACGATCCGCTCTACGACCTGGCCCGCAAGCTCGAGGCGGTGGCAGCCGAGCGCCTTGGCCCAAAAGGGATCTATCCCAACGTCGATTTTTATTCGGGCCTGGTGTACCGCAAGCTCGGCATCCCGGAGGACCTGTTCACGCCAATTTTTGCGATCGCCCGCACCGCTGGCTGGCTCGCCCATTGGAAGGAGCAGTTGGGGGCTAATCGCATTTACCGGCCCTCGCAGATCTACACCGGAGCTGCCGGGCGTGACTGGATGCCGCTGCAGGCCCGCTAAGTTGCCTCCATCACAGCCGCTCCGATGGTGACCACCCCAGGGGGCCTGGATCTGCAGGCCAGTTTCGAAGCAGCCCTTGAAGGGTTTGGCCTCAGCCATGGTGTAGCCCACCTGCTCTGGCTGCCGCTGCCCATGGTGCTGGTGCTGGTCGCCGCGGTGGTCGGCGTGCTGGTCAACGTCTGGCTGGAGCGCAAGATCTCAGCCGCCGTGCAGCAGCGCATCGGCCCTGAATATGCCGGTGCGCTGGGCATCTTGCAGCCGATGGCCGACGGCATGAAGCTGCTGTTCAAAGAAGACATCATTCCGGCGCGCGCCGACGGGCTGCTGTTCACCCT
>JBMSMG010000100.1:0-4803 GCA_049421025.1 Prochlorococcaceae cyanobacterium
CAGATCCAGATGCAGATCCAGCCTGTGAGCCGCAAGTGACAAACTGGGCGGCGATCCGTGCAGCCAGCCTGTGAAAGCCCTCTCTGTGCTCGGCTCCACCGGTTCGATCGGCACCCAGACGCTGGAGCTGGCCGACGAGTTTCCTGATCGCTTCAAGGTGGTGGCGCTCACCGCCGGCAACAACCTCGATCTGCTGGTCGAGCAGATCTGCCGGCACGCCCCCGAGGTGGTGGCCCTGGCCGATGGCGACCGCGTCGGCGAGCTGCGCGCGCGGCTCGATGCGCTTGAGCCCGCCAAGCGGCCCGCGCGTCTGCCCGAGCTGCTGGGCGGCAGCGACGGCCTGTGTGCCGCCGCCGCCTGGACCACGGCCGATCTGGTGGTGACCGGCATTGTGGGCTGCGCGGGGCTGTTGCCCACCCTGGCCGCGATCAGGGCCGGCAAGGACCTGGCCCTGGCCAACAAGGAGACCCTGATTGCCGCAGGGCCCGTGGTGCTGCCCGAGCTCGACAAGAGTGGCTCGCGCCTGCTGCCGGCCGATTCGGAACACTCAGCGATCTTTCAATGCCTGCAGGGCACGCCCTACGCCGAGACGGCACGGCTGAGCACCGGCACCCCCACCCCAGGCCTGCGCCGCATTCAGCTGACCGCCAGCGGCGGCGCTTTTAGGGACTGGGCCCCTGAAGATCTGCACAAGGCCACCGTTGCCGATGCCACCAGCCACCCCAACTGGAGCATGGGCCGCAAGATCACCGTCGATTCAGCCTCGCTGATGAACAAGGGTCTTGAGGTGATCGAGGCCCACTACCTGTTCGGCCTTGATTACGACCACATCGAGATCGTGGTTCACCCCCAGTCGATCATTCACTCGATGGTGGAGCTGGCTGACAGCTCGGTGTTGGCCCAACTGGGCTGGCCCGACATGAAGCTGCCGATTCTGTATTGCCTGAGCTGGCCCGAGCGACTCGAGACCCCCTGGCGACGCCTTGATCTGAGCGAAGTCGGTTCGCTCACCTTCCGCAAGCCCGACCCGGCGCGCTACCCCTGCATGGAGCTGGCCTATGCCGCAGGCCGCGCCGGCGGCACCATGCCGGCCGTCATGAACGCCGCCAACGAACAGGCCGTGGCGCTCTTTTTAGAGGAGCAGATCCACTTCCTCGACATTCCCAAACTGATCGACAAGGTGTGCGATCGCCACAAGGGTGAGCTGGCGGCCAACCCCTCTTTAGACGACGTCCTCGCGGTCGACGCCTGGGGCCGTCAGGCGGTGCGTGAGGCTGCAGCCCGGCTGACAACCCAGGTACCGGCTGCGCTGCCAGGGTGATGCAGGCCGCTCCTCTGGTCAGCCATCACCTGCTGCTGTGCGCCACCCCCACCAAGGCCTTGTGCTGCCCTGATCCGCAGCTGGGCGCCGCCAGCTGGGACACGCTCAAACGCCTGGTGCGTGAGCGGGGCCTGGAAGAGCCCAGCCGGCCTGGCGGCATCGTGCTGCGCAGCAAGGCCGACTGCCTGCGCATCTGCGCCAATGGGCCGGTGCTGCTGATCTGGCCCGATGGCATCGTCTATGGCGGCGTGAGCCCCGAACGGCTCGCGCGCATCGTCGATGAACACGTCATCGGCGGCACCCCGATCGATGCCTGGATCGTGCAGCGCTACGCGCTTTGCCAGAACGGGGCCTGAGCCCAGCTCAAAAGCCGTCATGGCTGCAGCTGCTGCTCGAGCCAGGCCGCGGTGAGCCGATCGCTCCAACTGCCCGGCACCCCTGCTTGAGCATGGTCGCTGCTGCCATGAAAGCCGTTGTGGCCGCCATGGCGGGTCAGCACCACGCTGAGCCTCGACGGCCCGCGCTCGACTGCAGCAGCCAAGGCTTCGGCCGCTGCCGACGGCACCCAGGGGTCATCGGCCGCCTGCAGCAGCAGCAGGGGCGGCAGCTGGGGCATGGCCAGCAGCGGCTGCAGCGGGCTGGCGGCGGCGTAATAGTGCGCCAGCGCGTCATACCCCCAGCGCGGCGCGGTGATCGCCGCATCGAAGGCTGCAAGGCTCGCTGCCGGTAGCGCGGCCAGCGCACGACGCTCGGCCTCAGGCAGGCCGTTGGGGTCGGCGGCGACCTGGCGGCGCAGGCGGCGCAACACAACCTGCAAATACAGCCGGTTGCGGCGGCGCTGCATGTGGCGGCAGCTGGCGGCCAGATCCAGCGGCGCGCTCAGTGCCACAAGGGCATCAAGACAGCTGGGCTGCTCCAACAGGGCGTTGAGCAGCGCCGTGCCCCCCAGCGACAGCCCCACGCCAAACAGGGGCAAGCCAGCCGCCAGCTGGCGGGCCTGATCGAGCACTGGCAGCAGATCACGGCTGCAGCTGGCGCTGTAGCTGCCTGGGGCCAGGGGCCGCCCCGCCCCAGCACCGCGCAGGTTGAGCCGCAGGACGGCAAGGCCACGCTGATGCAACAGCGCCGCCAGCCGCCGCATCCCAACACCCTCGCTGCTGCCGGCCAGACCGTGCACCAGCACCACCAGAGCGCGAGCGGCCTCTGGACGCGCCAACCAACCCAACAGAGCGCCACCGGCCACCGGCAGATGCAGCGGCTGCTGATCGGGCGGGAGGCTCAGGCGCTGGGGCAGCAGCGCATCACGCAGGGTCTGCAGGTCAGCGCCAAGCCAGGGAAAGCGCTGGCGAAAGCATGGATCATCAATCTGACGATCACCCCCAAGCGCCATGGCCCACCTTCCTCATGAGCAGCAGCTTGCCTCCTGGATCTAACTGAGCCTGATCTGGCGCGGGCCACCCGGCAGGAGCCGGTTCGAGTGCAGATGCAACCATCTGGCCAGCCGATGCCGGTTGAGGCCGAACGCATGGACGTGCTGCCCTGAAAGCAACGATCAAAGGCCATTACCATCAACCCTGAGAACGGGATCAACCCAGGGAACGGGCTCGCTGTGAACGGCGCTTCAGAACCAACCACAGCTCAGCAGACACTCACCGACTGGCTGCTGTCGGTGCGCATGACGGTGCAGCTCGGGGTCTTCCTGATCTGGTTCTACCTGTGGTCCAAAACCCATCGCGGCTGAAGGGCCACCGGCGGGATCGCTCAACTCACAGAGGCCGCCTTTTTGCCCACGCCCAGCTCACGCAGTTCGCTGAGCAGGCCGGCAAGCACCGCCTTGGCATCGCCAAAGACCATGGCTGTCTGGGGCAACTCGAACAAGGCGTTCTTGATGCCGGCGTAGCCGGCGCCGAGGCTGCGTTTGACCACAAACACCTGGCGGGCCTGATCGACCTCGAGCACCGGCATGCCAAACAGCGGACTGCTGGGATCGCTCTTGGCGTCTGGGTTCACCACATCGTTGGCCCCCAGCACGATCACCACATCGGTGCGCGGAAACTCGGGGTTGATGGCATCCATTTCGAGCAGCTGCTCATAGGGCACATCGGCCTCGGCTAGCAGCACGTTCATGTGGCCGGGCATGCGGCCGGCCACCGGGTGAATCGCGTAGCTGACCTCGGTGCCGTTGGCTTCAAGCAGCTTGGACAGCTCGCGCAGGGTGTGCTGGGCCTGGGCCACCGCCAGGCCGTAGCCCGGCACAAACACCACGCGCTCGGCGGTTTCTAGAGCCATGGCGCACTCTTCGGCGCTGCAGCTGGTGATGCGGGTGTAGCCGGCCTCGTCGCCGCCGCCGCCAACATGGCCGCCGGCGCTGGCACCCAGCGCCCCGCCGAACAGCACGCTGAGCAGCGAACGGTTCATGGCGGTGCACATCACCTGGGTGAGGATCAGACCCGCAGCGCCCACCATGGCGCCGGCGACGATCAGCAACTGGCTGCCCACCACAAAGCCCGCCGCCGCCGCCGCAACGCCTGAGTAGCTGTTGAGCAGCGAGATCACGACAGGCATGTCGGCGCCGCCGATCGGCAAGGTCACGCCAATGCCCAGCACGCTGGAGGCCGCCACCAGCAGCCATAACGCCGCGCCTGCCGGATCAGCCGGCAGCGCCAGGCCGCCAACAAGGGCCGCCACCGCCAGAGCGATGTTGAGCCCATGGCGCAGCGAGCTCTGGGTCCAGCCGGGGGTGCCGATCCAGCCCTGCAGCTTGCCCATTGCCACGATCGAGCCGCTGAAGGTGATGGCGCCCACAAACACCGAGATCACAATCGAAATGCGCTCCACCAGCAGCGCCCCGCTGAGCGCGGCGTCAGGCGCGCTCTGAAACAGCGCCACAGCCACAGCCACCAGCAGCGAAGCCATACCGCCGCAGCCGTTGAACAGGGCCACGGTCTCGGGCATGGCCGTCATCGGCACTCGCCGGGCCAGCAGCAGTCCGGCAAAACCGCCGATCGCCGTGCCGCCGGCAATCCACAGCCAGGCCGCCGGGCTGAGCTGCTGCTCAATCAGCAAACCGACCACAGCCAGAGCCATCGCCAGGGCGGCCAGGCCGTTGGCTGAGCGGGCCGAGCGCACCTTCGAGAGGCCCTTGAGCCCCAGGGCCAGCAGCAAAACCGCCAGCAGATTGAGCACGTAGGGCATGGCCCCCAGCAGAGCGGCCAGTGGCGGTGCGGCCGGTTGCGGCACGGAGGCAAGCAGGGTTGAGCACATGGTTGTGATCAGGGCGTAGGGACTCAGAGCCGTCAACGGCGATCGCTCTTGCGCGCAAACATCGCCAACATGCGATCGGTGACCACAAAGCCACCGACCACGTTGAACAGGGCAAAGGCGAGCGAGGCGCCTCCCAAAAGCAGCAGGGCTGGCTGCCCATGGGCCTGGGCGATCAGGGTGAGCGAGGCCAGCACGGTGATGCCGCTGATCGCATTGGC
>JBMSMG010000101.1:0-4585 GCA_049421025.1 Prochlorococcaceae cyanobacterium
CATTGATGAATTCGCCGCGGGCATCAGCCTGGGCAACGACCTTGGTGAAGGCGTCGAACATGGAGTTCGCTGAGAATCGAGTCGGATCCTAGGGAGCTCCTTGGGGCTAGCGCGAGCCGCCAGACTGCGCCGCACTGCTCTGGCCAGCGAGCCGCCATGGACGCCTGTTGCCCCGATCGTTTGCCCAGCTGGGATGACCTGCGCCAGTGGGCCGGTGGAGCCGAAGCCGAGGCCCTCGAGCACCAGCGCGTTCACGGGCCCACCAATGCCCAGGCCACGTTGCGTTTGTTTGGCGTGCCTGAGGCGCCAGTGCGCGTCACCCTGTATCGCGATCACCACGCCTGGTGTCCTTACTGCCAGAAGATCTGGCTGTGGCTTGAAGAGCGGCAGATCCCCTACCGGATCAGCAAGGTCACGATGTTCTGCTACGGGAACAAGGAACCCTGGTACACCCGGCGGGTGCCCTCAGGCATGTTGCCGGCCCTGGAGCTCGACGGCCGCTTGATCACCGAAAGCGACCGCATCATGGCGGCCCTTGAGCAGGCGTTTGGACCCCTGGGCCCCTGGCCGCTGGAGCATTCGCAGGTGTTGCCGTTGCGGCAGCTTGAGCGTCTGCTGTTTCGCGCCTGGTGCCAGTGGCTGTGCACGCCCGGCTTGGATGCAGCGGCCGAGCAGCGCTGCAGGCAACAGTTTCAGCGCTATGCCGCAGCCATGGAGTCTGCCCTGCTGGCTTCAGGGGGCCCTTTTTTGCTGGGTGTGGAGCCGGCCAGCGTCGATTTGGTGTTTGTGCCCTATCTCGAGCGCATGAACGCAAGCCTTGCGTATTACAAGGGTTTTCTGCTGCGCCACGAACACCCGGCCATTGACCGCTGGTTTGCCGCGCTGGAGCAGCGCCCCACCTACCGAGGTACCCAGAGCGATTTCCACACCCACGTTCACGATCTGCCGCCCCAGATGGGCGGCTGTTACGCCTACCCCAGCGCTGAGCAGCGCGAGCTGGCAGGTCGCATCGATGCCGGCCTGTGGCCTGTGGCCCTGCCAGACCCTGAAACCTCGCAGGTCGCCAGCGATGGCGCTGCCGCTGTGGCGGTGGCGCGGGTGGTGCGCCACGCCCCCACTCTTGTGGCGCGCATGGCCAGCGCCACAGGATTGGACCCTGCTGCTCTTGATGCGGCGCTGCGCACCGCCCTGACGGCGCTGCAAGGCCAGGCCCCACCTGCTCCGCCGCCGGGTACGGCAGCAGGCCTGCGCTACCTGCGCGATCGCATCAGCGTGCCCCGTGACATGGACCTCCATGCCGCCCGGCTGCTGCGAGTGGCGCTGGAAGCAACCGCGGTGCTCGATCCGCGCGACGGATCAGCGCGGGGCCCAGCTCTGACGCAGCAGCATCGCCGCGATCAGGATCCTGCCCCGTTTGTGGGGCGTGTCTAGCTTCGGCGCAGCTGCTCCAGGTGCCATGGTTCAGGCGAACAGATGGGCGATCCACTCACGAGCCGCCCGCCGCTGGGCCATGCGGTTCACCCTGCTACTGGGCCTGGTGCTCGCCAGCCCGAGCGCCCGCGCGCTTGAGCTGCGCGGCAAGACCTACTTCAGCAAGCCGCCCTGGTCGGTCGATCTGATCAGCTACTACACAACGGTCTGGGAGCCCTGGGCGGTCTATTACTTCACGGTGCAGCTCGATCCAGAGGCGGGGGCCCCGCTTGGTGCTTTACAAATCACCCAAACCCGCGGGGTCGATCGCACGTTCCCCTTCAATGTGGCTGCAACCAGCGCCTTTATGGGGCGGCCCAGGCAGCAGGGAGCCGCGGTGCCGGTGCAGGCCAGCTTCGATGCGGCGAGCCGCACGTTTGTGATCAGCTTTGCTGAGCCCGTCGCTCCAGGCAGCACGGTCACCGTCTCGCTCAAGCCTTGGAACAACCCCGCCATGGCCGACACCTACATGTTTCAGGTGACAGCGTTTCCGAGTGGGCCTAACCCCTCGCCAACACCGCTCGGATACGGCACTCTGCGGATCTACATGCCCGATCGGCTCTGACGCTGCGTCACGCTCACGTGTGGTTGCCATCGCTGGCCGCGCTCAGCGCAGCGCTGCTGCTGCACAGCACTGGTTCGGCTCAAGCCTTTGAGGGGGCTGCCGGTATGCCAGCTGAGGTGCCGCAGCAGGTGCCGGTTGCCCAGCTGCTGGCTGGCCAAGACCTTGCGGCATCGCGACCCAGCGCGATGCCGCCGCTGGCCTATCCCCTGGCGCAGGTGGCCTTGCAGATTGACCCGTGGGGCTGGCGTTACTCCGAGAGCCGCAGGGCCTGGCGCATGCACACCGGGGTCGACTTTGCCGCGCCAACCGGAACACCCGTGTTGGCAGCGATGGCAGGCCGGGTCGTGTTGGCTGAAGCGATCAGCGGCTATGGCCTCACCGTGATGCTTGAGCATCCCAATGGGGTGCACACGCTGTACGCCCATCTCGAGCAGATCGAGGTGTCGCTTGGGTCACAGGTGGCCGAGGGTGAGCCCCTGGGTACGGTGGGCATGACCGGAACTGCCACCGGGCCGCACCTTCACTTTGAGTTGCGAGTGAACGGCCAGCAGCCTGTGGCGCTTGATCCGACTCCGCATTTGCCGCCGCTGCTGCCCCCGCCCACACTGACGGCGACGCGGCCCTGATTCGGCTGCCAGTTCAGCCGCCAGGGTGGCGCAGCGTCCGCCAGCTGCCGCAGCCAGTGCTCACCTCAATGCCGATGCCGACCGGGCCGCGCTCGCTGCCGAACTGCTCCTGCCACCAGCAACGGGCTTCATCCCAGGCTGCGTCGAGCGAGTCGTAGAGATCGTCGAGCACCGGGTGGGGGGAGCCCTGCTGGTCCACCAAGCGGTAATGGCGATCGCGCTGATTGGAGATCGCAGAGCCGCTCAGGCCTGCGAAAACATTGCCTTCCATCGTGATTGTGAGATCAACAGCCGTCCAATGGCTTCATCATCTGCGCTTTGAAGCCATCGGTCTGTCGTCTTCACAACATCTTCGGTTAGCTCAGATAGCGGCGGATCGCCGGCTGGCACCAGTACACCAGCGCCGCCGTGCAACAGCTCCACACCGCCACCGACCCCAACGCTGTGGCGAGGCGGCCTTGCTCGACCAGCACCAGGCGCACAATTCCGTAGGGCAGCCCCACGGCCAACGCCATGGCCAGCGCCACGATTGCCAGGATCTGACCCCAGCGCCGCCAGCGCAGCAAGGCAATGCTGGCCACAATGCCAACCACAGCTGTGGGCAGTACGGCGCCAGCCCCCACAGCGATGTTGGCCGCCAGCCAGTGGCGATCGCCCAGGATCGCTGCAATCGCCAGCGGCAACATCAGGATGTTGCCGATCAGCCCCAGCCAGGCCAGGGTCAGATAACCGCGTGGTGGGTTCAGCATCGGCGCAACAGGCCATAAGCCATAGGCCATCTTCAGCCTTTGGCGGGCTCAGGCGCTGAGGAAGGCTCAGCGCAGTGCAAACAGCAACAGATCGGCCCCCTCTGGCCCCGCTTCAAAGCGTCCCTGGGCGGTGCTGAATCCCAGCCCATCGCCCCGTTGCAGTGGCAGCGGTTCTGCCCCAGGGCGAAGCATCACCCCGCCGCTGCCGTCGATCAGTTGCAGCCAGCCTTGGCACTGCGGCGGTATCTCCAGGGGCAAGGTGGTGCCGCAGCCAGGCTTGGCGCGCCAGAGGTGCACCGGCCGGTGGATGGCCATCGCCCCGCCAGCGCGCTCGGGATCGAGCAGTGGCGTCCAGCTTTGGCCGATGGCAAAAGGCTTTTGCTCATAGGCCGGCGCGATGCCTGTGGTGCTGGGCTCGATCCAGATCTGCAGCAGCCGGCAGGGCGTCTCACCTTCGTTGACCTCGCTGTGCACCACACCGGTGCCGGCGCTCATGCGTTGCACCTCGCCGGCGCGCAGCACTTCGGCATGGCCCATTGAGTCGCGGTGGTTCAGTTGGCCCTCGACCATCACCGTGATGATTTCCATGTCGCTGTGGGGGTGCATGCCGAAGCCCCGCCCCGCCGCAATCGTGTCGTCGTTGATCACCCGCAGCGGGCCAAAGCCCATCCAGGCCGGGTCGATGTGACTCGAAAACGAAAAGCTGTGCCAGCTGTCGAGCCAGTCGAGTCGGCTGTGGAAGCGCTCAGCGGCCGGCCGCCAGATCAGGCCGCAGCTCTGGGGGGTGTTGTGCGCTGGTGGGGTCGCGGCGTTCATGGCGATCTCCATGTCGTGGTCGAGACGTGTTTGCCCTCTGGGTGCGCTGATCGTCAGGTCGCTGCCGGGTGCAACTGCTGCAGCCGGCTCAGCAGATCGGCGATCGAGGCCTCCTTGGCGGGGTTGGTGCTGTTGCTCACCAGTTGGCGGCCCACCACATGGGCACCCAGGTGCGCCAGCTGCAGCCTCAGGGCGGCCATCAGCGTGTGGCCGCCGCCGCCCGAGTGGGTGGCAATGGCGATCGGCCGGCCGTTGAACAGGGCCCTGAAGTCATCACCCTGAACCGACAGCCAGGCAATGGCGTTGGTGAGCACCGGCGGGATCGAGCCGTTGTATTCAGGCGCGCAGATCACCCAGCG
>JBMSMG010000102.1:0-4574 GCA_049421025.1 Prochlorococcaceae cyanobacterium
TCTCGAACAAGGCGAACTGGCAGTCGGGCAGGGTGCCGAACCAGTGCTCACCGCCGTCGAGGTGCCAGAGGTTGAAGTTGCCATCAGGAGCGCGGCCGATACAGCCCGCGCCGAAGCCCCCCAGCGGCATGCCGTGGTTGGGGCCGTCGTCGAGGTTGCTGGCATAACGCACGGTGTAGGGCTGCTCCCAGCCCAGACCCAAGGGGCGGCTCCAGGCGCAGCTCAGCGGTTGTGTTTCAACCCCGGCGGCTGAACCGCGCTTGCCCAGGCCCTGCTTGAGCAGCGCAACAAGCTTTGAGAGGCCAAGGCGCGCCATCGATTGGTTCCGGCAGGTGTCGTGCGATGGCGACAGCTTGTCAGAAATGGCGCAGCACAGATCAATCGCCGCCGGCCTCCTGATCGATCAGGGCGTCCAGGGTCACAGCGGTGCGGACCAGTCCCTGGTAGCGCTGCACCAGCCTGCGGTTGCGCTCGATCCAGCTGGCCGGGTTTTGATGCGGCAGTGCCTCGTCGCCATCGAGCAGCTCCAGATCGCTTTGTTGGGCGATCAGCGCCAGCACCAGCTCGTGGATGCGGCGGCGGCGTTCGGCCATGGGGATGGGCGGTTGGCATCGGCCTACCAATCTTGTCGGGCAGCGGGTTGATCACGCCGCAACATGGGGAGGCGCATTGCGAGCCTGATCCCTGCCGACCTCACCGCTGCCGCTGCCGATCGTTGTGGTCGGAACCGATGCCTCAGGGGTCGATGGTCTGCCCGCAGCCCTGCAGGATCAACTCATGGCGGCCGACCTGGTGGCCTTGCCGCAGCGGCTGCTGGCCCGCCAGGCGCAGTGGTTTGAGCGGCGTGAGCTGCATCCTGAGCTGCTCAGCAGCGACCAGCCTGCTGTGCTGCTGGAGCGCCTCGACGCTGCCCGCCAGGCGGGTCAGAGCATCGTGGTGCTCGCCAGTGGTGACCCCCTGTGGTTTGGGATTGGCCGGCTGCTGCTCGAGCACTTTGGCGCTGGGGCGCTGCGCTTTCAGCCGGCACCCAGCTCGCTGCAGCTGGCCTTTGCCCGCATCGGTCGCCCTTGGCAGGACGCCCAGTGGGTCAGCCTGCATGGCCGCGAGAGCGAGCCCTTGGCGGCGCGTTTGCAGCAGCGCCCGGCGGCCCTGGTGGTGCTCACCGATCCCCAGCGTGGTGGTGCCGGGGCGGTGCGCTGCATGCTGCAGGCCTCGGGGCTTGAAGCGGCCTACGGCTTCTGGTTGTGTGAGCGCTTGGGGCATCCCGATGAGCGGGTGCAGCAGCTGGCGCCCCAGCAGGCGCTGCCGGCGGATCTCGATCCGCTGCATTTGGTGGTGCTGATCGCCGCCGAACCCCCGGCCCCAGCGCTCTTTGATCTGCCGTTGTTTGGCATTGCCGATGGGCTCTGGCTGCAGCACAGCGATCGCCCCGGGCTGATGACCAAGCGCGAGGTGCGCATTCAGCTGTTGGCTGAGCTGCGCCTGCCGCCCACGGGCGTGCTGTGGGACATCGGCGCCGGGGTGGGCAGCGTGGGCCTCGAGGCGCTGCGGCTGCGGCCTGGGCTCACGCTTTGGGCCCTCGAGCAGCGCGGCGGCGGTGCGGCGCTGATCCGCCGCAATGCCGAGCGCTTTGGCGTTGCCGCAGCCCTCGCTGCAGGCGGGGTGCTTGAGGGCCGGGCCCCAGAGGCGTTGGCCCAGCTGCCCGATCCCGATCGGGTGCTGATCGGTGGGGGCGGCAGCAGGCGCGGGGCGATTGCTGCAGCGGCCTGCGGGCGGCTGCGGCCTGGTGGGGTGATCGTGATTCCACTGGCCACGGTGGAAGCACTGGCTGAGCTGCGGCCCGTGCTGGAGCGCGCGGGGCTGCAGCTCAGCGTGACCCAGATCCAGGCCTGGCGCGGCGCTTCTTTGGCCGATGGCACCCGCCTGGCGCCCTTGAACCCAGTGCTGGTGCTCAGCGCCCAGAAGCCGGCAGCGGCTTGATCTGCACGGCGGTGCCCACGGTGATGCCCAGCCGCTCTGCCTCGCCGGCTGCAAGCTCGATCACGGCATCACCGGGTTGATCGGGCCCGTACGACTTGCAGGGCAGCCTGGCGCAGGGGGTGGCGTTGGCCGCGATCGCGATCACGCGCCCGTCGTTGATGAACAACATGTCAAGCGGAGACGGCGTCTGGTGCATCCAGAACCGCAGCAACAGGTCGGAGCGGAAGGGGAACCACATGCCCCGCAGCGGCGGCAGTGGCGCGCGATGCTGCAGCCCCTTGGCCTGCTCGTGGGGTTCATCGGCGACCTCGAGCAGGATGCAGGTCTGCGGTTGGAGGCACCATTGGGCTTCCACTGGCAGCTGTTGGGCCCTGTTGGGGCTTGCCCCGGCCGGCTCAAGGCTCAAGCCACTGGCTGCCAGCAGGGCGGCGGCAAGGCTGAGGCGCAGCAGGGATTTCATCGCAGGTTTGATCTCAGGGGATCTGGGGAATGCCGTCGCAGAGGCTGTAGCCCTGGCCGCGCACGGTGTGGATCAGGCGCCGCTCGCCTGCGGCTTCCAGTTTCTGGCGCAGATAGCGCACGTAGACCTCGATCACGTTGCTGGCTGCGCCCTGTTGGTCGCTCCAAACCCGCGCCAAGATCTGCTCACGGCTGAGCACCTGGCCGGCGTGCTCAAGCAGCAGCAGCAGCAGTTGGTATTCGCGGGCGGTGAGCAGCACGTTGCGCGGCCCGCGGCGCACCTGACGGCGGCTGGGGGTGAGCAGCAGATCGGCCACCTGCAACACCCGCTCGGGTTCCGGTTGGCGCCGCAGGCCCAGGTGCAGCCGCAGCCGCACCAGCAGATCGCTGGGCCCCTGGCTGGAGAGCCAGAAATCGTCGGCACCGCTGCTGAGGCAGTGGCTGCGCTGCTCGAGCCCGTCGTTGACCAGATCCAACAGGATCGGCGTGCTGCCGTACAGGCTGCGCAGTTGGGCGATCTGACCGGCGGCGCTGGCGGCCAGCACCACAACGTCGGGCATCCGCTCGGCGGCAGAGTTGCCGCTCAACAGCGGCTGATAGCCCGACGCCTCGAGCCTTGAGGCCAGGGCCTCGGCTTGGCGGCCCAGCAGCAGCACCGACGCGCCGCCCATTAGCCCGGTTTGGCCACGTGGGGCAGCCCCCAGCCCAGCTTGTTGCGCAGCACCTGAAAGAACTCGTGGTCAGCGAGGCGCACAAAGCGCACCGGATCGTCGCTGCGGCGGATCAACACCCGATCTTCAGGCCAGATGTAACAACCGGCGCTGCCGTCGACCACCATCATCAGCCGCTCTGGGGTTGCCGGAAAAATGGTCACCGGCTCGCGATCGCTGAACACCAGTGCGCGCGAGGCCAGCGAATGGGCCGCGATCGGGGTGAGCTGTAGCACCGCGCAGTCAGGGGTGATCACGGGGCCTCCGGCGCTCAGGGCATAGGCGGTTGAGCCGGTGGGGGTGGCCAGGATCACTCCGTCGGCGGCGATGTCGACCGGGGCGTGGCGGCCAATCGCCACTTCGAAGTGGCACATGCTGGTGAGCGGCTCGCGGTGCAGGGCCATCTCGTTGAGGCAGAGCACCTCCCAGCGGCGTTGCTCACCCCGCATGACGCTGACCACCAGCATCGTGCGCTCTTCGATGCTCCAGTCACCGGCGAGCAGTTGTTCGATCACCGCATCGAGCTGATCGAGGTAGGCCTCGGCCAGAAACCCCAGATGGCCGGTGTTGATCGTGAGGATCGGCACGCCGATCGGCGCGGTCATGCGCGCTGCTGAAAGCACCGTGCCATCGCCCCCCAGCACGATCGCCAGCGACAGGTCAGAGGCGAAGCTGCCCGGTACACAGGCCCTGTAGCCCTGGGTGCGCAGGTGCTGGTCAGGGTTGGCAAAACCCACCATGCCGCCCGAGCTGCTGACCCGCACCACCCCATGGCCGGCGGCACTGAAACGCGCCTCAATGGCATCGGCCGTACTCAGGGCCAGATCCTTGCCGTCATTGACGATCAGTCCGACGCGGGGCACCGATCGCTTGCAGAGACTCTTTGAGTTTATGGCTGCCCGCAGCGACCTGCCTGGGCCGCTGCATCAAGCCTCAGAACTGCTCCAGGAAACGCAGATCGCTGGTGTACAGCCGGCGGATGTCGTCGATGCCGTGGCGCACCATGCAAAACCGTTCGACCCCAAGGCCCGCGGCAAAACCGCTCCAGCGCTCAGGATCGAGGCCCAGGCCCTCAAGCACGGCCGGATCGACCATGCCGCAGCCCATCACCTCAAGCCAGCGGCCGCGCCATTGCACATCGACCTCGGCGCTGGGTTCGGTGAAGGGAAAGTAACTGGCGCGAAAGCGCACCGGTAGATCACCAAAAAATGCCTTCAAAAAGGCCATCACCGTGCCGCGTAGGTGGCTGAAGTCGAGCCCCTCATCGATCGCCAGCACTTCGACCTGGTGGAACACCGGCGAGTGGGTGGCATCGACGGCATCGCGGCGGTAAACGCGCCCTGGGGCCACGATGCGCACCGGCGGTGGGTTGCTTTCTAGGTAGCGGATCTGCACCGGTGAGGTGTGGGTGCGCAGCAGGCGGCC
>JBMSMG010000103.1:0-4562 GCA_049421025.1 Prochlorococcaceae cyanobacterium
GCTGTGGATCACGCAGCTGTGGATCACGGGCTTGAGCATCACGGGGTTGGGCGCGCAGCCGTGGCTGCTGCCAAGGCTCGCGCCAGTCGTCGTCTGGTTCCTCATCGAGCAGCCACTCGAGCTTGTTCTCAACCCAGCGACCGAGCTCACCAGGGTTGAGCCGCGCAGCGCCCCGCCTGGTCGCATTGCGGGAGCCCGGACGCGCTCCCGAAACCCCATCGACAAACTGCCGCCCGGCTTCGACCCAGCGATCCAGGCGCTGCTCGAAGCGATCGTCACCACTGCGTGCCATGGCCGCAGGCTACCGGCGGCGCAGCGGCAGGCGGCGCTCCAGCCCCAGGCCCACCACCACGATGGCAAGACCAGCGAACTGCAGGGTCCACAGGAACACGTCCATTCGCTGGTGACGCCGCGTCGTTGCTTGCGACCTTAGGGCCCCCGCCGAGGAGCTCAAGCCGCCTCGACAAACTCAAGCAAGCAACTGGCGTGCCAGCGGCCACCATGCAACGCCTGACAGCAGGCCCTGCAGGCCAGGCCGCTGACGCGGCGGCGGTAGGGGGTGCTGCTGCCGCAGCGCTGGCAGCGCGCCAGCCAGCGCGCGGTTGGCGCAGCTCCTTGAGGCAAGGGATAGCTGTGGCGAATGCGCACTTCAAAGCTGCTCTGGGCTGCATTGATCGCAGCCATGCGGGAGCGAAAGTGCGGGCCGTGCACCTCACGCCGCCTGAGCACCCGATCGATCCAGGCGTGGATCATCTCGTGGGCCAAGGTGCCCAGCAGGGCCTCGCGCGGCAGCGGCTCAAGCAAAGGGCGCGACAGCACAATCTCACTGATGCCAGGTCCGCGGCGGTAGAGGCCTGCGGTGCGGGTCATGCGGCCGTCGCTCCAGCGCAGCACCAGGCGGGGCAGCTCCAACGGCGCAAGGCTGCCGCCAAAGTGTTCGCGGTCCAGCCGGTGAAACAGCGGCAGCAGGGGCTCGATCGGCATCGCCGCCGTGATGCTGCGGCCATTGTGCCCGCCTTTCGGGCAGACTCGAAGGCCCTCTTTGAGATCAGACGCGCGATGGACTGGGCCTTGACCCGTGAGATCGGCACCAAGGCCCTGTTGGCCGGGGCCGGGGCGCTGCTGCTCTACTGGACCATCAGCGCCGTCAAGCTGGTGCTCAGCGCCCGCGGCATCAACCCGCTGATCAAGCAGTTCTTCAACCAGGTGGCCAGCGGCCAGGTGGATGGGGCCTATCTACTAACCACCAAGAACTACCGCTCGCATGTGAACCGCAGCCAGTTCATTCGCTTTCTGGCAGGGCTGCAGCTGAACCGCTACCGCAACCTCAAATCGGGCAGGCCCCGCATCGAAGACGGTCAGATCGTGCTGACGATCAAACTCAAGAGCGAGGGCGATGACGAACTGCCACTCGACTTCACCTTCATCAAGGTCGACGAGCAGTGGCGAGTTGAGCGCATCACCAAGCTGGCTGCAGCCTGATTGAGCCATGACCCCGGCCCTGGCCGAGCGGGCCGCTGAGCTGCGTCAACTGCTCAACACGGCAGCCCACGCCTATTACGTGCTGGATGCTCCGGTTATGGAGGATCCGGTCTACGACCGGCTGTACCGCGAATTACTCGAGCTCGAGGCGAGCCATCCTGAGCTGCGCAGCGCCGACAGCCCCACCCAGCGCGTGGGCGGGGCCCCGGCCGCGGGCTTCAGCAGCGTCGAGCACCGCATCGGCCTGCTGAGCCTCGACAACGCCTTTTCGATCGGGGAACTCGAAGCCTGGTACGGCCGCCTGCTCAGGCAGCTCGACCGCGAGCCTGCTGCTGGCGAGCCCCTGCCGGCGCTGGCGATGGTGAGCGAACTGAAAATTGACGGCAACGCGCTGGCGCTGAGCTACGAGCACGGCGTGCTGGTGCGGGCCGCCACCCGCGGCGATGGCGAACGGGGCGAAGAGATCACCGCCAACGTGCGCACCATCGCCAGCGTGCCGCTGCGGCTGCAGCTCGAGCAGCCGCCCGCATGGGTCGAGGTGCGCGGCGAAGCGCTGATCCCCGATGGCACCTTTGCGGCGATCAACGCCGAACGCCAAGCGCGCGGCGAGGCCCTGTTCGCCAACCCGCGCAACGCCTGCGCCGGCACCCTGCGCCAGCTCGACCCCAAGGTGGTGGCAGCCCGCAGGCTCGATTTCTTCGCTTACACCCTGCATCTTCCAGACCAAACAGGCAGCAGCGATCCACCCCGGCCGAGCAGCCAGTGGGAGTCGCTGCAATGGCTGGCGGCCGCCGGCTTCAAGGTCAACCCCAACGCGCAGCTGTGCCCCGACCTGGCGGCGGTCGAGGCCTTTTTTGAGCGCTGGGAGACAGGCCGACGCGCGCTGCCCTACGCCACCGACGGGGTGGTGGTGAAACTCGATGATCTGCGCCTGCAGGACGCCGCCGGCTTGACCCAAAAGGCGCCGCGCTGGGCCATCGCGCTCAAGTACCCCGCCGAGGAAGCCCCTAGCAAACTGCTGCGTTTGAGTTGCCAGGTCGGCCGCACCGGTGTGGTGACGCCGGTGGCCGAGTTCGAAGCCGTGCCCCTGGCCGGCACCATGGTGAGCCGCGCCACCCTGCACAACGCCGACCGGCTCGCCGAGCTGGATCTGCACGCCGGCGACACCATCGTGGTGCGCAAAGCCGGCGAGATCATTCCCGAGGTGGTGCGGGTGCTGGCCGAACTGCGCCCGGCAGGAGCCGCCAGGCTGCAGCTACCCCACACCTGCCCTGAATGCCGCTCTGAGCTGGTGCGCGAAGAGGGCGAAGCGGCGACCCGCTGCGTCAATTCCAGCTGTCCGGCGATCCTGCGGGGATCGCTGCGGCACTGGGTCAGCAAAGGGGCTCTCGATGTCGATGGCTTGGGCAGCAAGCTGATCGAGCAGCTGGTGGAGCGGGGCCTGGTCGGCTCGATCGCCGATCTGTATCGGCTCGACGGGGCGCTTCTGGCCAGCCTCGAGCGCATGGGCGAGACCTCGGCGAGCAAGTTGATGGAGGCGCTGAAGGCCTCCAAGAGCCAACCCTGGCACCGGCAGCTCTACGGCCTTGGCATCCACCACGTGGGTGAGGTGAACGCCAAGGCCCTGGCGCGCAGCTTTGGCAGTGCGGCAGAGCTGAGCCATGCCGCCTGTGAAACCCCCGAGCTGATCACGGCCATACACGGCATCGGCGGCGAGATCGCCGAGAGCCTGCAGCAGTGGTTCAGCACCCCTGCCAATCAACAGCTGCTCGAACACCTCGAAGCGGTCGGCTTGGCTCTGGCCTGGAGCGAGGCTGAGCGCCAAAGCGCCCAGGCTGCGGGCAACGGCGAAGGGGGGTCACTGGCCGGCCAGACCTTTGTGCTCACCGGCACCTTGCCCAACCTCAGCCGCAGCCAGGCCCAGGCGTTGATCGAGGCGGCCGGCGGCAAGGTCAGCGGCAGTGTCAGCAAAAAAACCAGCTATGTGGTGGCCGGCGCCGAAGCCGGCAGCAAGCTGACCAAAGCCGAAAGCCTGGGGGTAACTGTGCTCAATGAAGCGGGCCTGCTGGAGCTGCTCGAGGGCGGCTAGCGCCATCACACTGGAAGGGTTTCGACCGCGCTCCATGCCAGAGCCCGCCGCCTACCGCTGGATCAAGACCGACTGCGGCCGCGCCAAGTACGCCGAACTGGCAGCCCGCGATGGCCTGCTGGCGCGACTGCGGCTGAGCTGGTTTGTGGCGATCGCGGCGTTGCGCGACTGGCGGTTGCCTGCTGCGCAGGGGGCCAGCGCGGCTGATCGTTCACTCGAGTGAGCGCGGATCAGCACCGGCGGCCAGGGCCTTCTGGGCCGCGCGGCCCACAATCCACACCACCGCCAGGGTGGCGACAAGGCCCACCAGACGCAGGGCCCAGGTGCCGGCATCAGCGCGGCCGGAGAGCACCGCGTTGAACCGGGCCACATCGCCTGCCAGGGCTCCCAGCCCGCAGAACAGGATCGTTCCCGGCACGATGCCCACAAGACCGATGCTGTAGTCGCGCAGGCTCACCTCGCTGAGGCCGTAGGCCAGGTTGAGCAGGCTGAAGGGGAACGCTGGCGACAGGCGGGTGAGCAGCACCAGCTTGAGGCCTTCGCGGCTGACCGCCCGCTCGATCGCCTGAAGCCTTGGGGCCGCAGCCAGGCGGCTTCGGGCCCAGTCCCGCAAGGCGTAGCGCCCCAGCAAGAAAGCCGCTTCGGCCCCGAGGCAGGCGCCGGCCAAGACGATCACACTGCCCCAGAGCGGCCCATACAGCGCCCCGGCCAGCATCGATGCCCACACCCCCGGCAACAGCAAGGTCACCCAGAGGGCATACAACGGCACAAACGCCACCGCTCCGGCAGGTGAGGCCAGGGCGGCAAGACTCGCCTGCAGTGCCTCCTGGGGGAGCAAGACCATGGCTCACCGCAACCTCAGCAGACCTTAAACAGGGGCATGTTGCTGGGTGCGGCTCAGATGCGCCTCACCAACTGCCGCAAGGGCCAGTAACTGGTTCAGCAAGCCTTCTGCTGGTGACCATGGTCATGACCATGGTCAACGTCACAA
>JBMSMG010000104.1:0-4418 GCA_049421025.1 Prochlorococcaceae cyanobacterium
CGCGACGAGTACTACAACCCGGAAACCCCCGACCGCGGCAT
The DNA here is from genome assembly GCA_049421025.1 of Prochlorococcaceae cyanobacterium. Taxonomy (GTDB): domain Bacteria; phylum Cyanobacteriota; class Cyanobacteriia; order PCC-6307; family Cyanobiaceae; genus RGUW01. Next base: position 42 of record JBMSMG010000104.1, read on the forward strand.
CACCGAAGTGATCGTCACCAAGCACCGCAACGGCCCGGTAGGCACCGTCAAACTGCTGTTTGAACCCCAGTTCACCCGCTTCCGCAATCTGGCTGCGTGAGACCCAGACGTGCTCTGACATCGTCCTTGCAGACAGGAGCAATGACCAGCCGCATGGGGCGGCACAGACGTGATGGCGGCGGCTGAAGCAACCGTGATGGCGGCGGCTGAAGCATCGGAGCGCCTTACACAACTGACCATGGTCATGACCATGGTCACGTGCACAAGGGTGGGCAGGCGCGGCCTGCCAGAACAGGGGCCGATTAGCGTCAGGCCATGACGCTGCAGGCACCAACCGAACACTTTGACGTGATCGTCGTGGGCGGCGGCCATGCGGGCTGTGAGGCCGCGATCACCGCGGCGCGGTTAGGCCTGAACACAGCTCTGTTCAGCCTCAACCTCGACCGCATTGCCTGGCAGCCCTGCAACCCGGCGGTGGGCGGGCCAGCCAAGAGCCAGCTGGTGCACGAGGTCGATGCCCTGGGCGGGGTGATCGGCCGGCTCGCCGATGCCACCGCCCTGCAGAAACGCATTCTCAACGCCAGCCGCGGCCCGGCTGTGTGGGCCCTGCGCGCGCAAACCGACAAACGCCAGTACGCCCGCCAGATGCTGCAGCTGCTGCAGCACACACCCAATCTGGCGTTGCGCGAGGCCATGGTGACCGGCCTGCTGGTCGAAGGTGACCCAGGCGGCGGCGGCTCAGGCTGGCAGCCATCGCAGGGTCCAGCCGCCCGCATCTGCGGGGTGAGCACCTACTTCGGCAGCAGCTACAGCGCCAAAGCTGTGATTCTCACCACCGGCACCTTTTTGGGGGGGCGCATCTGGGTGGGCAGCCAGAGCATGGCCGCCGGCCGCGCCGGCGAGCAGGCTGCCGAGGGACTCACCGAAGCCCTGGCGGCACTGGGCTTCCAGCTGGACCGGCTCAAGACCGGCACCCCCGCGCGGGTCGACCGGCGCAGCGTGGCGCTCGATCAACTCGAAGAGCAGCCCAGCGACGCCCACGACCGCTTTTTTTCGTTTGACCCGGCGGCCTGGGTGAGCGGCGAGCCGATGAGCTGCCACATCACCCGCACCACCGCCGCCACCCACCAGCTGATCACAGACAACCTGCACCTGACCCCCATCTACGGGGGCCACATCGACAGCAAGGGGCCCCGCTACTGCCCCTCGATCGAAGACAAGATCGTGCGCTTTGCCGACAAGGACAGCCACCAGATCTTTCTCGAACCTGAGGGCCGTGACACCCCTGAGCTGTATGTGCAGGGCTTCTCGACCGGGCTGCCCGAGCAGCTGCAACTGCAGCTGCTACGCACCCTGCCGGGCCTGGAGCACTGCGTGATGCTCAGGCCCGCCTATGCGGTCGATTACGACTACCTGCCCGCCACCCAGCTCAAGGCATCGCTCGAGACCAAGCGGGTGGCTGGACTGTTTACAGCAGGCCAGCTCAACGGCACCACCGGCTACGAAGAGGCCGCCGCCCAGGGTCTGGTGGCCGGGCTCAATGCGGCGCGGCAGATCCGCGGCGAGGAGCCCGTGCACTTTGAGCGCGCCGGCAGCTACATCGGCACGATGGTCGACGATCTGATCAGCAAGGACCTGCGCGAGCCGTATCGGGTGCTTACCAGCCGCAGCGAGTACCGGCTGGTGCTGCGCGGCGACAACGCCGACCGGCGCCTGACGCCCCTGGGCCGCGAGCTGGGGCTGATCGACGAGCGCCGCTGGGCTCTCTATGAGCAGAAGCAAGCCGCCATCGCCGCCGAGAAGCGCCGACTTGAGACGGTGCGGCTCAAGGTGAGCGCGCCGGTGGCAGCGGCGATCGAGGCTGAAACCGGAGCCCCGATCAAGGGCTCAATCCTGCTGGCCGATCTGCTGCGCCGGCCGGGCTTTGGCAGCGACGATCTGGTGCGCCACGGCCTGGCCGCAGCCGAGCTGGGCCGCGATGTGCGCGAAGGCGCCGAGATCGACATCAAATACAGCGGCTATCTCGAGCGCCAGCAGCAGCAGATCAACCAGCTCAAGCGCCAGGAGGGTCGCACCATCCCGGCAGGCATCGACTACAGCAGCATCGGCACCCTCTCGCGTGAAGCCCGCGAAAAATTGAACGCGGTGCAGCCGCTCACCCTGGGGCAGGCCGCGCGCATTCCGGGGGTGAGCCCGGCCGATGCCAATGCCCTGCTGCTGTGGCTCGAGCTTCACAACCGCGGTACCGTTCCAGCGACAGCGTCTGCGTCACGGTGACTTCTGCCCGCGGGATCCCGACCTCCAGGGCCTACTGGGAGCTCAAGGCTGAGCAGATGCTGAATCGGGTGTTCAGCAACGAAACCCCGATTGAAGTCGAGATTGTTGAACCCACCCCGCTCGCCACGGCCGAACCCCCTGCAAGCGCCGCAACCCCGCTTGAGACCCCGCGGCGGCAGCAGCACCAGCAGCAGAGCGGCCGCAAACGCTCGGCCCACGCCATTGCTGAGCTGCTGCAACGGCGCCCTGAGCTGGTGCCCATCAGCATTGCCGGGGCCGCTCTACTGACGGCCGTTGTGACCGTGGTGGTCGCTGGGCTGCTGGGCAGTCAGCAGCAGGCCCTGCGACAGGAACGCAACCTGGTGCTGTTGGAGCGACTGCGCGCCATGGGCCCGGCCAGCGGTAACGGTGCATCAGAACCAGGGCCAACAGCCGCAGCCGATGCGGCCGGCGAACTGCCGCCCCCGCCCGATGAACCCTGGATGGAGGAGCTGGCCCAGCTGCCAGCGGGTGGCGCCCCGGCGGCCGAGGTGCTGAAGGTGCCTTTCAGCGCAGGCATTACCAATCGGGCTCCCTCAGCACCACCACCGGTGCCTGGCAGCAGCGCTGGAGGCGGCGATGGCGTGCCCTTGCTGGTCGGGGTGGTGCAGGTACCGGGCCGCAGCGGTTCGGCCATCTTTCAGGTGGGCGGCAGCTCCACCAGTGCCGCCGTCGGCGAAAGCATCGGCGGCAGCGGCTGGCGGCTGCGCTCAGCCTCAGGAGATTCAGCTGTGATCGAGCGCGGCGGGCAGGTCCGCCGCATCAGCATCAGCAGCGGTTTCTGAAGTAGCCCCTTTAGGGTGCAGCCACTGACAGGGCTTCAGCCTTTGGCATCGCCCCAGACGACAGCACTGCATGCATCGCCCCAGGCGCTTTGGCAGGCCCCGTTTCAAACGGTGGTCAGCGGCAGCGCCGGCCGCATGCTCAGTGGCGCCTGGCGCCTGCTGCTGCTAGGCGATGGCAGCCCAACACGGCACCTCGAGCTGCTCAGCGGCCAAGCGGTCGAGATCGAGCTCATCGCCATGGCACCTGATCCGGAGCCCGGCCGCGATGCACCGCTTGAAATCGACGAGCTGCCGGCCCCCTTGCTGCGCCGGCAGGTGTGGTTGCGCTGCGGCAGCCAGACGCTGGCCTGGGCCGAAAGCTGGTGGAATCTGACGGCCGCTGGCACCAATCTCAAAGACAAAGAACAGCCGATCTGGCGCAGCCTGACGGCCCACCGAGCCGAGCTGTTTCGCGAGGTCGACGGGCTCGCCCAGGTCGAAGCCCCCTGGCTGGCCGAGCGCTTCGGCCATGCCGGACCCTTCTGGAGCCGGCACTACCGCTTCTTTCGCGGCGGCCAACCGCTGACGGTGATCCGCGAGGTCTTTTCACCAGAACTGGAGCGCTGGCTGGGCCCCGCCGAACCTGGCAATTGCAACAATTTGCAAACGATGTAACGCAGCGATGCAGTTTTGAATTGACAGATTGACTGGTGATGTGCTGGCGCCATGCTGGGTGCAGTTGAGGCCATGACCATGACCAGAGCCGCAGCTGCTCATCACCCCCCGAGCCGCAGAACACCAACCAAAGCAGGCCGCCAGGTCAGCCTCTGGGCCGATCTGCTCGATGATCTTGATCACGGCGAACCCTCGATCAGCACCACCGCCAGCGAAATGGCCCAAGACGTGCCGTCAGGTCTTCGCGGTGCGGTGAACAGCGAACTGGCACGGCGGGGTTGCCGCTTTCGCATCGAGACCTAAATCCAACGCGCGCGGCCCTGCCCAGGGCTGCAGCTCAGCGGCGCCGACTCAGCGGCGCCGGCTTGAGCGGGGCAGCGGCCTGCCGTCCTGATTGCGAGCGGGCCTCTCCATGACAGGCTCGCTTGACTGCGGCAACGGCTGGCGCGGCGCCGGCTGTTGACGCTGCCAGCGGGGCACGGTGAAGAGCTCGTCGCTTGGCCAGTCCTGGAGGTGCTGATCGCTGGCAGCAGCAGCCTCAGGGGCAAGGCCTGGAGCCGAAGCAGCGTCATCCAAGGCCCGTGGCGGACGGCGCGACATCGCCTCTAAGCGTCGCTTGGGG
>JBMSMG010000105.1:0-4413 GCA_049421025.1 Prochlorococcaceae cyanobacterium
TCCATGCCGCTGCTGGCGCTCCACTGCCAGCCGCCGTTGTTGGCAGCCAGATCGCCATCCACCAGGTGGCGCATGAAGTGCGCTTCACCCAGGCGCCAGTCGCAGATCAGGTCCTTCACGAGGTACGAGGCGACGATCATGCGGCAGCGGTTGTGCATCCAGCCGCTGGCTGCGAGCTGGCGCATCGCCGCATCGATGATCGGCATGCCGGTGAGGCCCTGCTGCCAGGCGTCCAGCCGCACAGGGTCGTTCTCCCAGGGGAACTGGCGCCACTGGGGCCGGTAGGGGCCTTGGGCCAGCTCAGGAAAGTGAAACAGCGCCTGCTGGTAAAACTCGCGCCAAGCGAGCTCTTGCTCCCAGACGCCGATGCTCTCGAGTGCCTCGGAAGCGCCCCCGAGGGCGTCAACCTCACGGCGGGCCTGCTGCGCCGCGGCCCACGCCTGGCGCGGGCTGAGCGTGCCGAACTTGAGCGCGGCACTCATGGACGAGGTCCCTGCCACCGCGGGATGGTTGCGGCCCGGCTCATAGCCCCACAGCGGTGGCCGGCTTCCAGAGCAAAAGGCCAAGAGCTGCTCTGCCGCCGCGGCCTCACCAGGTCTGCAGGGGCATCGAGCGGTGCCGGCAAAGCCATGGCTCTGGCGCAGCGTTTCGAGCGCTTGCAGGCCAGCTGCAGGGCTCAGGCCCTGGTGCTGCTCAAGCGCGGCCAGCGGCTCTGCAGGCAGATCGATCAGGGAGCTTGGGGCCTCGCGCGGATCGATCGCAGCCGCGGTCTCGCTCACAGCCCGGCGCCAGCTGCGCCAGTAGGGGCCATACACCCGGTAGGGCTCGCCGGCACCTGTTTTGAGGGCCTCTGGCGGCACCAGCAGCTGGTCCCAGCCCGCCAGCACCTTGCGGCCAGAGGCTTGCAAGGCCCGCGCCACGCAGCGATCGCGCTCGCGCCCTGCCGGCTCAACATCGCGGTTCCAGGCCACCACCGAGGCCCCCAGCTGCACAGCCAGCCGCGGCAGCAGCTCAACCGGGTCACCCTGCACGATCAGCAACCGGCTACCGGCCGCGCGCCAGCTGTGCGCCAGCTCGGCCAGGCTCTCGGCCAAAAACCAACGCCTTGCAGGTGCCATCGGCGGATGGCCCGCTTGTGCCTCAAAAATCGCCGGATCCAGCACAAACACCCCGGTCACGGCCGGTGTTGCCGCTGCCGCCGCGGCCAGGCCAAGGTTGTCGGCCAGCCGCAGGTCGCGCCGGTGCCAGAAGAGCCAGCGATCAGCGGTCACAGAGGAGCAGCCCAAGGGTTGGCAAGGGTCGGCAGCGGCACGCTCAAAGTCCCAGCACCTGCTTGGCGCGGAACCAGGCCGCCAGACTCTTGCCATCGAGGTACTCGTTGCCGCTGGCCAGAGCTGCGTCGAGCTCGGCGGGGGTCATCAGCAGCACCTCCAGGTCTTCGTCGTCATCGCCAGGGGGACGCTCGCTCAGGGCCGTGAGCTCGCGGGCCAAAAACAGGTGAATGACTTCATCGGAGTAGCCGGGGCAGGGCAGCATCGCCCCCAGGCTGTCCCAGCGGGCAGCGCTGTAGCCGGCCTCTTCCTGCAGCTCGCGCTGCATGGTGCTGAGCGGCGTTTCGCCTGGATCAAGCGTTCCAGCCGGAAACTCGAGCAGCCGCGCCGCCACGGCAAAGCGGTACTGGCGCAGGATGACGACACGGCCGTCCTCGAGCACCGGCACGGCCAATGAGGCACCGGGATGCTTGATCAGCCCAAAGCTGCCCTCCACACCCATGGGCAGCTGCACGCGGTTGATCTCAAAGCGCAGCTTGCGGGCATCGAGGCTGGCCGTGGTCTCGAGATGACGCGCGGGCTCAGGGGCGGGCAATGGCGCCATGAATCACCTCAGTCGGCCCGCAGCCAACCCTCGACAAGGCCCCCAGCATCGCGCAGCACAAAGGCCAGCTTGAACAGCAACGCTCAACCCGCGCTGATGAGGCTCATCAGTGGCTCCAGCACAAACAGGCGCTCGCGCCAGAGCGGGTGAGGCAGCTGCAGGGCTGGGGTTGCAGATGTTGCCGGCAGATCAAGCTCCAGATCGCCCCACCACAGCAGATCGAGATCGAGGCTGCGGGGGCCCCAGTGCTGACGCTTGGACTGGGGCGGGCGGCCGAACTGCGCCTCCAGCTGCTGCAGCGCCTGCAACAGGGCAAGAGCCGCCTGAGCTTGGGGTGCACCTGAGCAGGACGGCTCACACAAAAGCCGGCAGCCCTCGACCAGCAGCGCCCCATTGACGTAGTTGCTCTGGCCGGCTGGCCCGCCCACCGGGGCGGTTTCGAGCAAGGGCGACCAGTGAAAGCGCAGCGGCGCCTGCTGCCAGAGCTGCCAGAGCTGCCACTGCTGCAGCGCGTGCTCCAGCAGCGGCCTGAGCGTCAGCAGCGTGTCGGCGGGGCTGCCGGCGCGGCTGGGCAGATTGGCACCCAGGGCAATCGCCAGGGTGTCTGGGCGCACCAGGGCCTGGCTCACGGCAGCAGCGAGCTGCCGGGTCCGCCCGTGGTCTTGATCAGCGAGACTGGCGCGCACTGCGACGGGCCCTGGCCACTGACTCCATGGTTGCAAGCGACGGATTAACCCGCGCTGAATCAGCTGCCAGGGCCTTTCCACTGGCCGCCATCACCGGGCACGGCACGCTGAAGCTGGCCTTGCTGCTCGCGGCAGTGGATCCGGGCCTGGGTGGGGTGGTGATCGCCGGTGGGCGCGGCACCGGCAAATCGGTGCTGGCCCGCGGCCTGCATGCCCTGCTGCCGCCGATCGATGTGCTCGATCTGGGCGCACCGACACCGGGCCAGGCCGCACCAGCCGGGCTCAATCTTGATCCAACACGCCCCGACGACTGGGATGACGCCACCCGCGATCGGCTGATCGCCCTGGGGGCTGATCCCAGTGGCTCAGCGGATGGTGCTAGCGGCGGCGCCAGCGGGCTCATGCCCACCAAGGTGATCCCGGCACCCTTTGTGCAGGTGCCCCTGGGCATCACCGAAGACCGCCTGATCGGCTCGGTCGATGTAACCGCCTCGCTGGCCAGCGGCCAAGCGGTGTTTCAGCCGGGCCTGTTGGCCGAGGCGCACCGCGGCGTGCTGTATGTCGATGAGCTCAACCTGCTCGACGACAACATCACCAACCTGCTGCTGGCCGCCGTGGGCAGCGGTGAAAACCGCATCGAGCGCGAGGGCCTGAGCCTGAGCCACCCCTGCCGCTGCCTGCTGATCGCCACCTACAACCCCGAGGAGGGGGCGGTGCGCGATCACCTGCTGGATCGCTTTGCGATCTGCCTGAGCGCCAATCAGGTGCTGGAGCTCGAGCAACGGGTCGAGATCAGCCGCAGCGCCATCGGCCACGCCGAATCGAGCGAGGCCTTTGGCGCCCGCTGGCAGGAGGAAACCGATGCCCTGGCCACCCAGCTGCTGCTGGCGCGCCAATGGCTGCCGGATGTGCAGATCTCCAGAGAGCAGATCACCTATCTGGTCACTGAAGCAGTGCGCGGCGGCGTCGAAGGACACCGCAGCGAGCTCTATGCGGTGCGGGTGGCCCGCGCCCATGCCGCCCTGAGCGGGCGCGACACGGTCGAAGCTGACGATCTGCAGGTCGCAGTGCGCCTGGTGATCGCCCCGCGAGCCCTGCAGCTGCCGCCGCCCGATCCAGAGCAGCCGCTCGAACCCCCGCCGCCGCCACCGCCGCCCCAGGGCGAGCAACCGCCAGAGGAACCCGAGCAGCCCGACAACGAGCAGGAACCCGACGAGCCCGACAGCGACGAACCCGAAGACGACCAAGAGGAGCCCGACACCCCCGAAGACCAAGCACCTCCGCAGGTGCCCGAAGAGTTCATGCTCGACCCTGAGGCGGTGGCGATCGACCCGGATCTGCTGCTGTTCGGGGCCGCCAAGGCCAAGACCGGTGGCAGCGGCAGCCGGGCGGTGGTGTTCAGCGACTCGCGCGGGCGCTACGTCAAACCGATGCTGCCCCGCGGGCCGGTCAAGCGCATCGCTGTCGATGCCACCCTGCGCGCCGCGGCCCCGTATCAGAAAACCCGGCGTGAGCGTCAGCCGCACCGCAAGGTGATCGTCGAAGATGGCGATCTGCGCGCCAAGCAGCTGCAGCGCAAGGCAGGCGCGCTGGTGATCTTTTTGGTCGATGCCAGCGGCTCGATGGCGCTCAACCGCATGCAGAGCGCCAAGGGCGCTGTGATCAGGCTGCTGAGCGAGGCCTACGAAAACCGCGACGAGGTGGCCCTGATCCCGTTTAGGGGCGAAGCGGCCGAAGTGCTGCTGCCGCCAACCCGCTCGATCACCGCTGCGCGGCGGCGGCTTGAATCGATGCCCTGCGGCGGCGGCTCACCGCTGGCCCACGGCCTGTCGCAGGCCGCCCGGGTGGGGGC
>JBMSMG010000106.1:0-4167 GCA_049421025.1 Prochlorococcaceae cyanobacterium
ATGCTGCGCTCACATACGGGCCCACAACGCAATTTTCCATAAAAGGAAGGGCGCACGGCCCCACCTTCAAGTTGCGTTTGGGTTTGTTTGCCGCAGTTGGGTTGTTGCCTGGCCTAAAGGGATAGGTGCGTTGTTGTAGCTGAGCTTTGCCCCCTGGCTTCGTGCCTTTGAGGCTGGGCAGCAGATTGTTCAACCCCGAGGTTGGGTTGTAGGGCTGCAGAGCACTGGGCAGCCAGCTGCTTCCCGTGGGCACAGGGGCCAGGGTCTGCCATTGCGCCAAGCAGGGTTCGCTGCAGGCAAGGCTCAGCAATCCAGCCACAAGCGGCCTGGTAGCAATCACATGAAGTCCTCAGGTGTTGATGAACCGTCTGGCTGTGATTATTTGCTGGTCTTGAGCGGCAAGGGCCCTGTCACAAACACATTGGTGGTCGGAGCGGTCGGCTGATCGATGCACTCATTGCGCTTGACGAAAGAGCCGTCGAAGAAGGGCTTCGCTGTGGCTGGCGTCATGCGGACTTCGCTCATGACGTTGCGCTTGAGGTTGAAGTTGCCCGAGCTGCCTTCCAGTGATTGACCGGCTGCAGCGCCGATTCCGGCGCCCAGCGCGCCGCCCACCCCTGGGGCAATCACGTTGCCTAGGCCGCCGCCGATCAGCGCGCCGATGCCAGTGCCCCAGAGAGCCCCGGCAGCTTCGGTTGCAGGCACAGTTCCAGCGCTTGTGCCTGAGCCCGAATCTTTGCCAATGGCCGTGCACTTGGTGGTGGCACCAGCCTGATCGTGATTAGGCGCCAAACCACTGGTCAGCTCCAGAGCGCTCACCATGGCCTGGGCTGACTTGAAATTGAAGAAACCAATCTGGCTGAGCTGACGCTTGCCGTTGTCGTCGAAGTATTTGATCAGGATCCGGTAGTCCTCGTTGCGAGGGCGGAACAAGACGCCGCCGCGGTTGGCGTCATTGACAAAGCTCCAGCCAATGACGTGATCACTTTTGATCTGTAGACCCCGGCTTGTGGAGATGGTGTCGCCTTCGACATTGACGATGCAGCGCTGGGGACCATCGCAGGTTCCCTCCAGCACAACTGCAGAGGCCGCCATAAACAATTGCGGCGCTGCAGCTGCAGCAGTCGTCGCGGCGATCAGCAGATTGCGCTTGAGCACGGGGGATCAATTTGAGTTGGCCAATTAGACCATGCGCTCGAAGGCTTTGAAGAATCGATGATCGCTTTTTTGGCTTGAAATCCTTGCCCTGACTGGCTTATGCCGTTATCGCATGGTTTCGAGTTGAGTTTTCTCTAGTGGCTCAGCGCTTGGCGGGGTAACCGCTCCAGCTCTTCAACTCATCGAGTGATTGCACGCCGACCAAGCGCTCTTTCCCCTTGAGCTCCCAGGTGGGGAAGGCCTTGATCTGTGCGGCGATGCAGACGTCGCGATCGCTGGGTTGCCTGTCGCATTCCACATAGGGAAGTTGCTGGCTGGCCTGCCGGCCGAACAGGGCTTTTTGGCGGGTGCAGGCGGGACACCACCAGGCGCCATAAAACAAGGCGCCAATCTCTTTGAGGTGCCGGCTCAGCGCGAGCTGCTCAGCGCTGGAGGGCGGCAGCTTGTTGAGATCGAGTTGAGCACGTGCTGGATCTGGCGCAGCAGCAACAAGGTCTGGGGTTTTGCCGCGTTGATCTTTGGCACTGGCGGTAGCGATGGCCCCGAGCGCCACCAGCGTGAGCGCGATCAAAACAACAGAACGGCTCTGGGCAGGGCGCTGCATCGTCGCTTCAAGGTGCAGCGCAAAATACGGGCAATGTGCGGTGCGCGCAGCAGCTTGTGAGGAAAGGCAAGCGTTCGGGCTTCCGCCCACGGTCCCGGCTGCCAGCATCCCTGCTCTGCTGAGACACTGGCGCCATGGCAGTCAACGGCTACCGCGATTATTTCCAGGTGCTTGGGGTCGAGCGCGGTGCCGATGCCGACACCATCAAGCGTGCTTTTCGCAAGCTGGCTCGTCAGTACCACCCTGACGTCAATCCCAACGACAACAACGCGGAAGCCAAGTTCAAGGAAATCAGCGAGGCCTACGAGGTTCTCTCAGATCCTCAAAAGCGTCAGCGCTACGAGCAATTCGGCCAGTACTGGAACCAGAGCGGTGGGGCTGGCCCAGCAGGTTTTGACGTCGATTTTGGCCGTTATGGCAATTTCGACGACTTCATCAATGATCTGCTCGGCCGCTTTGGCGGCCCCGGCGGTCCCGCTGGAGCTGGCTTCGGGGCTGCTCCCGGTGGGTTCGGCTTTGCCTCAGGTTTCCCGGGTGGTTTTGGCGGTGGCTTTCCTGGCGCAGCAGCTCAGGGGGGACGCACTGCAGCCATCAATCTTGATGCTGAGGCCACGATCAGCCTGACCTTTGCCGAAGCTTTTCATGGCTGTGAGCGCACCTTGGCGGTCAATGATGAGCGTGTTCAGGTGCGTATTCCCCCAGGCGTCAAAAGCGGCAGCAGGCTGCGCCTCAAAGACAAGGGCAATCTGCAGCCCGGTACGGGCCGCCGTGGCGATCTTTACCTCAACCTGCAGCTCCAGGAGCATGCCGTCTGGAAGCTCGATGGTGATCAGCTGCGGGCTGATCTGCCCTTGAGCCTTGATGAGCTCGCTCTGGGCGGGGAGGTGCAGGTGGCTACGCCCGATGGTGTGGCATCGGTGCAGGTGCCGCCTGGCATGACTCCCGGCCGTAGCTTGCGGCTCAAGGGCAAAGGCTGGCCCATCAAGGGCGGGCGCGGCGATCTGTTGCTCACCCCTGTGCTCAAGCTGCCTGAACGCTTCAGCGACAACGAGCGCGAGTTGCTTGAGCAGTTGCGCGCGAGCCGCAGCCATGACCCGCGAGCCGAGTGGCTCAGTGCAGCCCGCCTTTAAGCCAAGCTGAGCGCGGCACTCCGTAGGATCCGCCCAGCTTTTGGGGCCCCATGGAGCTCACCTATCGCCCGCGCCGGCTGCGCCGCACCCCTGCCCTGCGGGCGCTGGTCCGCGAGACCTGCCTGGCTCCGACAGATTTCATTTACCCCCTGTTTGTGCATGAGGGGGCTGGCAATGAGCCGATTGGCGCCATGCCCGGTGCCCAGCGCTGGAGCCTCGAAGGGCTCATCGATGAAGTCGGCCGCGCCTGGGATCTCGGCATCCGCTGCGTGGTGCTCTTCCCCAAGGTGGCTGATGGCCTCAAAACCGAAGACGGCGCTGAGTGCTTCAACGAGCACGGTCTGATTCCACGCGCCATTCGCCGGCTCAAAGAGGTGCACCCCGGCATGGCGATCATGACCGATGTGGCGCTTGATCCCTACAGCTGCGATGGCCATGACGGCATCGTCAGCAACGAGGGTGTCGTGCTCAACGATGAGACCGTGGCGATCCTCTGCAAACAGGCGGTGGCCCAGGCCCGGGCCGGCGCCGATCTGATCGGTCCCAGCGACATGATGGACGGCCGCGTCGGCGCGATTCGCGAAGCCCTCGATGAGGAGGGCTTCGAGCACGTCGGGATCATCAGCTACACGGCCAAGTACGCCAGCGCCTACTACGGCCCCTTCCGCGAGGCGCTCGACTCGGCACCCCGCGCGGCCGCAGGCAAGCCGATCCCCAAGGACAAGAGCACGTATCAGATGGATCCGGCCAATGCCCGCGAAGCCATCACCGAAGCCCAGCTCGACGAGCAGGAAGGCTCCGACATCTTGATGGTCAAGCCAGGCCTCGCCTATCTCGACATCATTCACCGGTTGCGGGGCGAGACCGAGCTGCCGATCGCTGCCTACAACGTCAGCGGCGAGTACGCCATGGTCAAGGCCGCTGCCCAGAATGGCTGGATCGACGAGCGCGCCGTGGTGCTCGAGACCCTGCTGAGCTTCAGGCGGGCTGGGGCTGATCTGATCTTGACGTATCACGCCTGTGACGCCGCTGCCTGGCTGAAGCAGGGATGATGTTGTCGATCTGATCGATGGGCATGGCTCGCCGTCACCTGCTCATCGCGATCACTGCGCTGCTGTGGGTCTCCGCAGGAGCCAGGGCTCAAACGCCTCCTGCGCTTAAACCTCTGATGCGCAGTTTTGCGGCCTATGCCCGCGACGTTGATCGCCTTGATCAGCTGTGGGTCGAACCTGACCGCGCGCAGCAGCCCACGCCGTTGCCGCAATTGCCGGCGCC
>JBMSMG010000107.1:0-4130 GCA_049421025.1 Prochlorococcaceae cyanobacterium
AAGGCCTTCCACGAGATCTACGACGTGGCGGCTCTGCGCATTCTTTGCCCCAACCTCGAGAGCTGCTACCGGGCGCTGGCGGTGGTGCATGACACCTTTCGGCCCATTCCGGGTCGTTTCAAGGACTACATCGGCCTGCCCAAGCCCAACGGCTACCAGTCGTTGCATACCGCGGTGATCGGTCGCCACCGTCCGATCGAGGTGCAGATCCGAACCGGCGACATGCACCAGGTCGCCGAGTACGGCATCGCTGCCCACTGGAAATACAAAGAAGGCGGCTCGCCAGCGGCCTCTGGTGCCGATGCCGAGCGCTTCAACTGGCTGCGTCAACTCGTCGATTGGCAAAAAGACGACGGCGGCGAAGACAGCGGCGATTTTCTGCGCTCGATCAAAGAGGACCTCTTTGACGAAGAGGTGTTTGTGTTCACCCCTAAAGGTGACGTGGTTGGCCTGCGCAAAGGCTCAACGGCGGTCGACTTTGCCTATCGCATTCACTCTGAAGTGGGCAACCACTGCCAGGGGGTGCGTATCAACGATCGTCTCTGCCCGCTCGCCACGCCCCTGCAGAACGGCGACTTTGTGCAGGTGATCACTGCCAAGACGGCGCATCCCAGCCTCGATTGGCTCAACTTCGTGGCCACGCCCACGGCGCGCAATCGCATCCGCCAGTGGTACAAGAACAGCCACAGAGACGAGAACATCGCTCGCGGCACCGAGATGCTCGAGCGTGAGCTTGGCCGTGATGGCTTTGATGCCCTGCTCAATGGCGACGCCATGGCCCAGGTCGCCAAGCGCTGCAACCTGGTGGGCACCGAAGACTTGCTGGCGTCTTTGGGCTTTGGGGGCGTCACCCTGCATCAGGTGCTCAACCGCCTGCGCGAGGAGATTCGCCTGGCCAGCGCCGCCGAGGCCCCGCTGCAGAGCAACGAAGACGTCGCCGCTGGCGTGGTTGCCCAGGCCGAGCAGGCCGTGGTTGTCCCCACCCACGGCTCCGGTGTGGTCAGCCCGATCCTTGGGCTCGAAGGGCTTGACTACCGCCTGGGCGGTTGCTGCAGCCCGCTGCCCGGTGAGGCAATTGTGGGATCGGTGTCCCTTGGCAATCACGGCATCACGATTCACCGCCAGGACTGCGGCAATGTGGAGCCGATTCCTGCGGCTCGGCGCCTGCCGGTGCGCTGGAACCCTGCCAGCGAAGCTCAGCAGCGCCGCTACCCCGTGCAGCTGCGCATCGAAGTGCTCGACCGCGTGGGTGTGCTCAAGGACATCTTGATGCGGCTATCGGATCACCGCATCAACGTCAGCGATGCACGCGTGCGCACCAGCCCCGGCAAGCCGGCGCGCATCGACCTGCGCGTCGAGCTGCAGAGCGCGGCCCAGCTCAGCGGAACCCTCAACCAGATCCGCTCGATGGCCGATGTGCTCGACATCGCTCGCACCGGGATCGGCTGAAGCGAGCGCTTGTGGCGTTGATGTCTTGATCTGAGCATCGAGGCGCTGAGCCGTCGCAATGGTTACGGCTTGAGCGCTGTGGCATGGCTACAAAATTGCCATTCGCTTTCAGCTGCCATGACCTCCGAACAGGCTGCCCAGTTGATCGACAACACCCTGGATCTGGTCCATCAACGGCTGCAGGATCTGCAGGCGTTATCGCTTCAAGGTGAGCACCAAGCCTTGGCCGATGAGTTTCGCGAGTGGCGGCACCCTGCCGGTGGTCACATTGATTTGATGGTGTTTCCAGGGTTGGCCGGATCTTGAGCGGAGCTCAACGTGCTGTGGCGGTGCTGCAACCAGCGCCAGTACCCCACCCCCAATGCGCTGGCGCAGGCAACACCTGTCACCGTTGAGCCCAGCAGCAGGCGCGTTGCAAAGCTCCAGCCCAGCCCCGCCAGTTCGCCCTGTTGCAGCGCTGCTAGCCCAGGCCACGCCGGCCCAGGGCCGATCAGCAAGCAGCCCAGCTGAAAGTTGAACCAATACAGCGGCACATAGGTGAATGGATTGCTGATCCAGGTGCCAGCTGCCGCTAGCAGGTGGTTGCCGCGCACCAGGCTGGCCAGGCCAATGCCCAGCAGGGTTTGCAGGCCAAAAAACGGGTAGCAGCCACAGAACACGCCCGCAGCCAGACCCCGTGCCCGCTGACCAGCGCTGCCCTCCTGCTGCCACAGCCAGGTGAGGGCGCGCCGCACGGGTCGCAGCAGCTGGCTCAGAGGTCGAGACTGGAGCATGGCTGGTGCAAGAGGCGCGTGAGCGTGAACAGCAGCGACACCATTGCCGCCATCGCCACAGCGGTGGCGCCTGGCGAGGGCAGCGTGGCGATCGTACGCATCTCGGGCCCCCAGGCCGAGGCCATCGGCCGCAGCCTGTTTGTGGCGCCAGGGCAGCAGATCTGGGACAGCCACCGGGTGCTGTACGGCCACGTCGTTGATCCAGCCACGGGCGAGCACGTCGATGAGGCCTTGCTGCTGCTGATGCGCGCCCCCCGCAGCTTCACCCGTGAAACCGTGGTGGAGCTGCATGGCCATGGCGGCCTGGCCTGCGTGCAGCGGGTGCTGGCGCTGGTGCTGGCGGCCGGGGCGCGGCGGGCCTTGCCGGGTGAGTTCAGCCAGCGGGCCTTTTTGAACGGCCGGCTCGATCTGACCCGTGCTGAGGCGCTGGTGCAGCTGGTGAGCGCCCGCAGCCAGCGGGCGGCCCAGCTGGCTATGGCCGGGCTCGACGGCGGCCTGCAGCAACGCCTCAGCGCTATGCGCGAGCGCCTGCTCGATCAACTGGCCGAACTGGAGGCGCGCGTTGATTTTGAAGACGATCTGCCGCCGCTCGACGGGGCTGCCGTGGCCCGGGCCTTGCAGGTGGTTCGCGCTGAACTGGGTCAGCTCGTCGATGAATCGCGCCAAGGACAGCTCCTGCGCGAGGGGCTGCGGGTGGCGATCATCGGCCGGCCCAACGTGGGCAAATCGAGCCTGCTCAACCGGCTCAGTCAGCGCGAGCGGGCGATCGTGACCGATCTACCTGGCACCACCCGCGATCTGCTCGAAAGTGAGCTGGTGCTCGATGGCGTGCCACTCACCCTGCTTGACACCGCGGGCATTCGCGAGACGGCCGATCCGATCGAGCAGCTCGGCATCGAGCGCTCGCGCGAGGCGCTCGCCGCTGCCGATGCGGTGCTGCTGCTGTTTGATCTGAGCGCTGGTTGGTGCGCCGCTGATCAGGCCTTGCTCGATCAGGTGCCCGCCGGGGCAGCGCTGCTGATCGCTGGCAACAAGGCCGATGCAGCCGCATGTCCGGTGGGTCTGATTGAGCCAGCGGCGCTGGAAACCGCCGCTCCGCCAGGGGCTGAGCCGTTGGTGTGCCTCAGCGCCCTGAGTGGGGCCGGCACCGACGCGCTGGTGCAGGAGCTGTTGCGGCGCTGCGGGGCCAGCGGCAGCGAGGGGTTGCAGGTGGCGCTCAACGTGCGCCAGCGCGATCTGGCGGCAGCAGCGGCCGCCAGCCTGGGCCGGGCCCTGGAGGCGGCCGATCAGCAGCTGCCCTGGGACTTTTGGACCATTGATCTGCGCGCCGCCGTGCGCGCGCTGGGCGAGATCACCGGCGAGGAGGTCAGCGAGGCTGTTCTCGATCGGGTGTTCTCGCGGTTTTGCATCGGTAAGTGAGCCGTGCTGCCAGTAGCACCGCCGTCATGGCGCCGTAGCCCAAGGCCCAGCTGCGGCCGGCGCCCCAGCCCAGCTCAAGCACCGTGTCGGACGTGGTGAACTGCCAGCCGTGGATCACACCGAACCACGACAGCACCGCAGCCAGGGCGGCGCAGCTGGCCGCCGCCAACAGCCGCGCCTCGATCACGTACACAAGCAATGCCGCCAGCAGCATCGCCGTGATGATCTGGCCCTGCTCCAAGGCAAAGGCGCCGGCGGCCCACACATCGGCCCGGGCCAGCGGCTCCAGCAGCGCACCGCTGAATGGGTGCTCGGCGGTGCCGGCGCCGCCGGCGCGCAGGCCCGCTTTGATCAGTAGCGATCCCCAGCCCGCCAGCCCTGGCATCAGGCCCAGGGCCACCGCCGGCGCGTGACGCTGGGGGGTGACCTGAAATGCCTGGGCGGCGATCACCAGGCCGATGTAGAGCACGATCGCCATGCCGGCCTCGA
>JBMSMG010000108.1:0-4100 GCA_049421025.1 Prochlorococcaceae cyanobacterium
GACCAGGGGCAGATCCTCATCGACAGGCTCCTGCTGGTGGCGTGATGGCTTCATGGACAGGCTGCGCGCAGCATTGCTAGGTGCAGATCAGAGCATGACGTGCCGGCCATGACGAGTCTCCATCGCTGCAGCCTTGCCGTGCTGCCGCTCTGGCTGGTGAGCGGCGCGGCGTTTGCGGCACCGCTCGCCCCAGCACAGAGCGGACTGGTGGTGAGGACAGAACAGGGGTCGATCCAAGGGGTGAGCCGCCATGGCGCCATTGAGTTTCGCGGCATTCCCTACGCCGCAGCACCAACAGGAGAGCGGCGCTGGCAACTGCCTAGTGCCCCTTCGCCTTGGCAGGGGATTCGCGACGGCACCAACTTTGGGCCGGCCTGTCCGCAGGAAGCCCGTTATGGCATCACCGAGCGCAGCGAAAGCGAAGACTGCCTGAGCCTCAACGTGAGTGTGCCTGCCGATCGCAAGGCAGGTGAGCGTCTGCCCGTGTTCGTCTTCATCCATGGCGGCGCCTTTATCGGGGGATCGAGCCGGCTCTATCGGCTCGACAAGCTGGCACGGGAGGGCCGCATGGTGGTTGTGACGCCGAACTACAGGGTCGGCGTCCTCGGATTCATGGCGCACCCCGCACTCGCGAATGACGGGTTCAATGGCAACGTCGGCCTTGAAGATCAGCGATTTGCACTGGCATGGGTGCAGCGCAACATCGCCGCCTTCGGTGGTGATCCAGCCAACGTGACGGTCGGGGGCGAGTCAGCTGGGGCTGGTTCGATCTGCATGCATCTGGCTGCGCCAGAGCGCAGCCATGGACTGTTCCACAGGGCCTTCATACTCAGTGCCGGCTGCTTCTCAAGGCTCAAGTCCACTGCGGCAGCTGAGAAGGTGGGCCTCGAGCTGACCCGCCTTGCCGGGTGCGGCTCAGCGCGCGAGCCGGCGCGCTGCATGCGCAGCAAACCCGTGAGCACCTGGTTGCGGGTTCAGGGTGAGTGGGCAAAGCGCAATCCGAACGATTTGATCGCCATCAGCCCCAGCGTTGGCGATCGGGCCCTGCCGCATTACCCGCGGCAGGCCGCCCGCCGCGGGGGATCGATGCTTGAGATCCCGCTGATGATGGGCGGGGCCCGCCATGAACTGCGCCTGTATGTGGCGTACGCGATACAGGCAGGCCAAACCATCACGGCCGCCAACTACGCCAAAGCGCTTGAGCTGTTCTATGGCGACAAGGCCGGGCAGGTGGCCAAGCGGTATCCGCCAGGTGCATCACCCGCTGCCGCATTGGGCGCTGTGATCTCGAGCTACAACCCAGACCTCTACATCAACAACTGCGCGTTCCTGAACGCAGCCGACTGGTTCAAAACGCGCATGCCTGTGTACGCCTTTGAGTTTGCAGACAACAACGCTCCCGTGCTTGGTGTGGGCATCGCACCGCCAGACCCTGGCATCGAGCTGGGGGCTGTTCACTCTGCAGCACTGAATTATTTCTTTCCCAAGTACTCCAACACCAGCCGCATCGACGCCGCCGATCTCAGCCCGGCCTCACAGCAACTGGCCGATGCGATGGTGGCCAGCCTGGCGGCCTTCGCACGCAGCGGAAGCCCTGGTGGCAGTGGCAATAGCTATTGGCCGGCCTATGCGGGCCAGAGCACGGTGATGCTCTGGGATGTTGATGGTCCGCGGGTGTACAACGCCAGCCACCACCACCAGTGCGGCTTCTGGGCGCAGCTCTACCCCGAGAGACTGGGCCAGCAGCCGGCAGCACAGCCAGGAGGTTGACAGCAAGACGCAGAGCGATTAGTACAGGTGTACTGAAGTCTTCTCGTCATGGCCGTCGCCTCGCCCTATGCCGTTTTCAAGGCAACAGATCTGAGCTGGTTCGGCCCGCCAGCAGCTCAGAGCCCGGCAAGCCTGTGGAGGCTTGGCGCGGGCAGCGCAGTGGGGCGGCAAAGCGGGCGCAGGAAGCGCCCCGCCAGCGCCCTGAAGGCTGGCCATGGCATGGTTCAAGGCGAGCTGTTTCAGCTGGCCTGATCCCTGCGTAGCGCCAGCCAACTGGCCGAGTTCCAGGCCCCGGTGGCGTCGTAACGGCGAATCAGGACATCGAGGTGACCGGAATCACGCAACCAACCGGCCTGAACCATGAAGGCCTGCCTGTGGGTGATGCAGCTGGGAGCCAGGTGATACCCGCCGTCCGGCAACCACTGCAGGCTCAGCGTGCCGCTCTGAGCGCTGAAACTCTGCGGCGGCGCCGTGCCATGGCTCAGCTCGAACGCCCAGGGGCCGGGGCCAGCCGCATCCACACAAAGGGCAGCTTCGTTGCAGTCGGGCTCAGGCCAATCAGCCGTGATCGTGGCCGCGGTGCCGCGCCAGTTGCCCTGCAGTTGATCCGGCGTCAGGGCCGGACAATCGGCCTCGGGCGTGCCAGCGCGGTGCTCACGGATCAGCACCAACCGCTCAGCCTGACCGTCGCTGTCGTGGAGCTGCACCAGGCGGTGGCGTCTGTCGCCATGGATGAAACCGAACTCCGCACCAAACGGTGTTCCTGGGGCAACTTGCAAGCTGCCCTTGCAGAAGCTGCCTGAGTCAAAAAACACCACCTGCCGCCCCAGCGTGCGGTAGTCCTGCTGGGTGTCGCTGATCGGCGCGCCGCTTCGGCCTTCAGGCCCAAAGCGGCTGAGGCTGAAGTGCACCAGCGTGTTGTTGTCAGCAGCCTCGAGCTTCAACACCGATGGGGTGCTGCTCAGCACTGCACCACTGGCATCGAGGGCATCAAAGCTGCCGTGCCACTCGCCCAGGTTTTTTAAAAAGTTGTCCCATTGGCTGGCCATGGCGCAAGACAGAACGCGCCATCAGGGCGATGGCAGTAGAGCCGTGGAAGCTACCAACCCCAGGCACTGGACGGTTTCCTGCCCACCGCACCCCCTTGGCGTCAGTGCCCGGTGCAGGTGAGGCTGATAACCGTGCTGCTTTGAGATCCGTGGTGCTGCAAGCCGAACAGGGCCAGATCCAGATCCATACCGAAAACATCTTCCCGATCATCAAAAAGGCCGTCTACAGCGGCCATGAGGTGTTCCTTAGGGAACTGGTGAGCAACGGCGTTGATGCCATCAGCAAGCGGCGCATGGCCGCCATGGCAGGCGATTGCAGTGAAGGCCCCGAGGGCAAGATCGAAATCCGCATCGACCGCGAGGCCAAGACCCTCACGATCAGCGACAACGGCATTGGCATGAGCGCCGATGAGGTCAAGCGCTACATCAACCAAGTGGCCTTCTCGAGCGCCGAGGACTTCCTCGAGAAATACAAAAGCGAAAGCGACGCCATCATTGGCCACTTCGGCCTGGGCTTCTACTCCAGCTTCATGGTGGCCAAGCAGGTGGAGCTGGTCACCCTCAGTGCACGCGAAGGCAGCGAGGCGGTGCGCTGGAGCTGTGACGGCTCACCCAGCTTCAACCTCGAAGGAGCCGAGCGCAGCGAGCCCGGCACCGATGTGATCCTGCATCTGATGGAGGAGGAGCTCGAGTACATCGAGCCCGCCCGCATCAAAACGCTGATCACCACCTACTGCGACTTCATGCCGGTGGAGGTGCAGCTGGAAGGCGAAACGGTCAACAAGCGCGAGGCCCCTTGGCGCAAGAGCTCCCGCGATCTCAAGGACGAGGACTACATCGAGCTCTACCGCTACCTGTACCCCTTCCAGGGCGACCCGCTGCTGTGGGTGCACCTCAACACCGACTACCCCTACAACCTGCAGGGAATCCTCTATTTCCCCAAATTCACCGGCCGCGCCGACTGGGAGAAAGGCGAGATCCGCCTCTACTGCAACAACGTCTTTGTCAGTGACTCGATCAAGGAGGTGGTGCCGCGCTACCTGCTGCCCCTGCGCGGGGTGATCGATTCACCTGATATTCCGCTCAACGTGAGCCGCTCGGCCCTGCAGACCGACCGCCGCGTGCGCTCGATCGGCGGCTTTGTGGCCAAAAAGGTGGGCGATCGACTCAAGGAGCTGCATCGCGATGATCCCAAGCGCTACGCCGAGATCTGGGAGTCGTTGGCACCGTTCATCAAGATCGGCGCCATGGAGGACGACAAGTTCGCCGATCAGGTGGCCG
>JBMSMG010000109.1:0-4099 GCA_049421025.1 Prochlorococcaceae cyanobacterium
TGGTGGCAATGGCCAGATACAGCACATCTGGCAGTCGCTCCATCAGGTTGCACCCCGAGAGCAGCAGAGCGCTGATCGCCGCTGTTGCTGCAGCGCTCCATCGTCGTGGCTTGAAGGGTGGGGCCATGGCGCTTGCCTGCGCGCCCATCATCGAGGCAGCGGCAACGCTTTGCGACCATGGCCTCACTGCCTGTTGTGAAGCTGGTGACTGAGGCCGTGACCGCCCCTGCTGCTGCCGACGCCCTGCCCAAGACCTACGACCCAGCGGGCACCGAAGCGCGCTGGCAGCAGGCCTGGGAAACCAGCGGTGCCTTTCACCCCGACCCGGGCGCGACCGGTGAGCCGTTTGCGGTGGTGATTCCGCCGCCGAACGTCACCGGCAGCCTGCACATGGGCCATGCCTTCAACACCGCCTTGATCGACACGATCGTGCGCTATCAGCGCCTGGCGGGCAAGAACGTGCTGTGCCTGCCCGGCACTGACCACGCCTCGATCGCGGTACAGACCATCCTTGAAAAGCAGCTCAAGAGCGAGGGGCTGCGCAAGGAGGACCTGGGCCGCGAGGCGTTTCTTGAAAAGGCCTGGGCCTGGAAGGCGCAAAGCGGCGGCACGATCGTGGGCCAGCTGCGGCGGCTGGGCTACTCGGTCGACTGGCAGCGCGAGCGCTTCACCCTCGATGCCGGCTGCAGCAAGGCGGTGATCGAGGCCTTTAACCGGTTGCATGAGCAGGGGCTGATCTACCGCGGCGAGTACCTGGTCAACTGGTGCCCCGCCTCGGGCTCGGCGGTGAGCGATCTGGAGGTGGAGATGAAGGAGGTGGACGGCCACCTCTGGCATTTCCGCTATCCCCTGAGCGGCGGCCCCGCCGCTGATGGCCGCACCCACCTGGAGGTGGCCACCACCCGCCCCGAGACCCTGCTTGGCGACACGGCGGTGGCGGTCAATCCCAAGGACGCGCGCTACGCGCACCTGGTGGGACAGACCCTGACCCTGCCGCTGGTGGGTAGGCAGATCCCGATCGTGGCTGATGAGCATGTCGATGCCGCGTTCGGAACGGGGTGCGTCAAGGTCACCCCCGCCCACGACCCCAATGACTTTGCGATCGGCCAGCGCCACAACCTGCCGTTGATCACGGTGATGGCCAAGGACGGCACCATGAACGAGGCCGCCGGCCGCTTTGCAGGGCTTGATCGCTTCGACGCCCGCCAGGCGGTGGTGGCGGCCATGGAGGCCGAGGGCTGTCTGGTGAAGGTGGAGGCCTACCGCCACAGCGTGCCCTATTCGGATCGGGGCAAGGTGCCGGTCGAGCCTCTGCTCTCGACCCAGTGGTTTGTGAAGACCGAGCCTTTGGCGGCCCGCTGCCGCGACGCGCTGGATGCTGCTGCTGGCGCGAATCCTCGTTTTGTGCCCGAGCGCTGGTCCAAGGTGTATCGCGACTGGCTCACCGGCATTCGCGACTGGTGCATCAGCCGCCAGCTGTGGTGGGGGCACCGCATACCGGCCTGGTTTGTGGTGAGCGAAACCGGCGGCGTGATCACCGACAACACGCCCTACGTGGTGGCCCGCGATGAGGCTGAGGCCCGCGCCAAAGCTGAAAAACAGTTTGGCGGCGGCACCCATGCCCACCCGCTGGTGCTCGAGCAGGACCCTGACGCGCTCGACACCTGGTTCTCCAGTGGGCTGTGGCCGTTTTCGACCCTGGGCTGGCCCGAGGCCGATGCCGCCGATCTGGAGCGCTGGTATCCGACCAGCGTGCTGGTGACGGGCTTCGACATCATCTTTTTCTGGGTGGCCCGCATGACGATGATGGCTGGTGCTCTGATGAGCACTGACCCAGCAGGCGGTGGTCGCGGCACTGACCCAGCGGCATGGATCCCGTTCAAGGACGTCTACATCCACGGCCTGGTGCGCGATGAAAACAACCGCAAGATGAGCAAATCAGCGGGCAATGGCATCGACCCGCTGCTGCTGATCGAGCGCTATGGCGCCGACGCCCTGCGCTTTGCCCTGGTGCGCGAGGTGGCTGGTGCGGGGCAGGACATTCGCCTCGACTACGACCGCAAGTCCGACACCTCGGCCACGGTCGAAGCCTCGCGCAACTTCGCCAACAAGCTCTGGAACGTCACGCGCTTCGCGCTGATGAACCTGGATGGCGAAACCCCTGAGACGTTGGCCGCACCTGAGACCGGCGCCCTGCAGCTGGCCGACCGCTGGATCCTCTCGCGTCTGGCCCGCGTCAACCGCGAAACAGCCGAGCGCTACGGCAGCTACGGCCTCGGTGAGGCCGCCAAAGGGCTCTACGAATTTGCCTGGAACGAGGTCTGCGACTGGTATGTGGAGCTGATCAAGCGGCGGCTCAACCCGGGTGAACATCCCAGTGCCGAGGCGCTGGCTGATCAGCGCACCGCCCGGCAGGTGCTGGCCAAGGTGCTCCATGAGCTGCTGGTGATGCTGCATCCGCTGATGCCGCACCTCAGTGAAGAGCTCTGGCATGGCCTGACGGCTCAGCCCGCCAAGACGTTTTTGGCGCTGCAGAGCTGGCCTCAGCTCGACGTTGCCGCCCTCGACGACAACCTTGAGTCGTCGTTTGCCGAGCTGATTGAGGCGATTCGGGTGGTGCGCAACCTGCGCGCTGTGGCCGGGCTCAAGCCCTCGCAGAGTGCGCCGGTGCAGTTTGTGACCGGGCGCCCTGAGCTGGCCGCTTTGCTGAGCGCTGCAACGGCCGACATCACTGCCCTCACCCGTGCTGCTGCGGTGACCGTGCTAACCCCAGCTCAGGCCGATGCCGAGCGTGCGGCCGGCAGCGCGCAGCGGGCCCTTGCCGGGGTCAGCGGCGAGCTGCAGGTGCTGCTGCAGGTCGAGGGCCTGGTGGACCTTGAGGCCCTGCGCGCGCGCCTTGAAAAAGACATCGCCAAGGCCGACAAGGAGATCGCCGGTCTGTCGGGCCGGCTGGCCAATCCCAACTTTGCCGGAAAAGCTCCGCCCGAGGTGGTGGCCGAGTGCCGCGCCAACCTGGCTGAAGCCCAAGCTCAGGCTCAGCTGGCACGGCAACGGCTCGCCGATCTGGCGGTGTGATTCAGGTCGAAGGCCTCAGCAAGCGCTACCGGGTTGCGGCCAAGCAGCCTGGGCTGCTTGGCACCCTGCGCCATTTTGTGAACCGCCGCACCCGCAATGTCGATGCGGTGCGCGATGTGAGCTTTGCGATCGAGCCCGGCGAGATGGTCGGTTTTCTCGGCGCCAATGGCGCCGGCAAGACCACCACGCTCAAGATGCTGTGCGGGCTGATTCACCCCACAAGTGGGCTGGTGCGGGTGGCGGGGTTTGAACCGCGCCGCCGGCAGCGGGCCTTTTTGCAGCAGATCACCCTGGTGATGGGCCAGAAGCAGCAGTTGATCTGGGATCTGCCGCCCATGGATTCGCTGCGGGTCAACGCAGCGGTGTATGGCCTGACGGACCTCGAGGCCAACCGCCGCATCGGCGAGCTGGCTGAGCTGCTCGAGCTGGGTGAGGAACTCACCCGCCCGGTGCGCAAGCTGTCGCTGGGCCAGCGCATGAAGGCCGAGCTGCTGGCGGCACTGTTGCACCAGCCCTCGGTGCTGTTTCTGGATGAACCGACGCTGGGCCTCGATGTCAACGCCCAGGCGCGGGTGCGCAGCTTTCTGGCCGAGTACAACCGCCGCACCGGCGCCACCGTGCTGCTGACCAGCCATTACATGGCCGACATCACGGCCCTGTGCCCGCGGGTGCTGCTGATCCATCAGGGAGCGCTGTTTCATGACGGGCCGCTGGAGCAGCTGGCGAGTCAACTGGCCCCTTGCCGTCAGGTGCGGCTGGAGCTGGCCGAGCCCCCCAGCCCTGAAGCACTCAGCGTCTATGGCGAGCTCGAGGTGCTCGAGGGCCGGGCGGCAACCCTGCTGGTGCCGCGCGATCGACTCACCCGTGTGGTGGCCGAGCTATTGGCCCGCTTTGAGGTGCGCGATCTTGAGGTGAGCGATCCGCCGATCGAAGAGCTGATCGGGGGTCTGTTTCGCTCTGGCCAGACCCCTGGCGCTTCAACAGTGCCCGAGGCCTAAGGCATAGCGTGAAGGCCTCCGTGCAA
>JBMSMG010000110.1:0-4085 GCA_049421025.1 Prochlorococcaceae cyanobacterium
TCAGCCGCAGCAAGGCGCCGCGGCTCTACATCTGCAACCTGATGACCCAGCCCGGCGAAACCGACGGGCTCGATGTGGCCGGGCATCTGCGGGCCATCGAAGCCCAGCTGGCCACGCTTGGGGTGCAGCAGCGGCTGTTCGATGCGGTGCTGGCCCAAGAACCCATGGGCGCAAGCGACACGCCCCTGCTCGAGCGCTACCGCCAAAGCGGGGCTGAACCGGTGAGCTGCGATGTGCGCGAGCTGCGCCGCCAGGGCTATGAGGTGATGCTGGCGCCCTTGCAAGGCGCACGGCCAACAGCGACATTGCGCCACGACCCCCGCAGCCTGGCGATCGCGGTGCTGCGCTTCTACAAAAAAACGCTCAGGAACCAGTGACGCTCTGGCCGCTCAGGCCATCAATAGGCGTCCTGCATTTCGTAAAAGTCGGGCTGCACGTAGTCCTTGCGCAGCGGCCAGCCCTTCCAGTCTTCGGGCATCAGCAGGCGCTTGGGATGGGGGTGGCCTTCGAACTGGATGCCATACATGTCGAAGGTTTCGCGCTCTTGCCAGTCGGCGCCGCGAAACAGGCCGTAAAGCGTCGGAATCGTGAGATCACCGTCACGGGCCAGAAACACCTTGAGGCGCACCTCTTCGGGCTTCACCTCAGCCGGCAGATGCTGGCTGGCCGCTGACTGATCAGCCAGCGCCGCCAGCTTCACCAGGTGGTAAAAGCTCACCAGGCGCCCGCCCGGGCCTTCGTCATAGCCGCCCTGGCATTGCAGGTAATCAAAGCCATAGGCCTTGAGCGCTGTAGCGATCAAAGGCAAAAACGCTGGCTCAACACCCAGCACCTCAACGCCCAGGTGATCGGCCGGCAGCACCTGGTGCTCAAAACCCTGGCTGGTGAGCCATTGGCTCACAGGGCCTGCGGCCGTGACCACAGCCTCTGCAGCTGCTGGTTGGATCGTCTCGTCGGGCATGGATCAGGCCTTGGCTTGTTCAGAGGTTGCCAGAGGTTGTGTTGCAGGCTCAAAGGGCAGCTCGGCAGCGGCCGCCAGGGCTTTGCGCTGGGTTTCGGCCTGCAGGTAGGCCCCGGTGACGATCGGCTCGACCGCCTTCATCTGGTGGGGAACCGTGCAGTAGCGGTGGGTGGGCAGCAGGTTGCCGCGCTCAGCCAGGGCCTCATTGCCAACCTTTTTGCGCAGCTTGATCACCGCATCAAAAATCGCCTCAGGCCGGGGCGGGCAACCGGGCAGGTACAGATCCACAGGGATCAGCTTGTCGACACCGCGCACAGCGGTGGTCGAGTCAGCGCTGAACATGCCCCCTGTGATCGTGCAGGCGCCCATGGCAATGACGTATTTGGGCTCGGGCATCTGCTCATAGAGCCGCACCAGCGCCGGAGCCATCTTCATGGTCACGGTGCCGGCCACGATCAACAGATCGGCCTGCCTGGGGCTCGAGCGCGGCACCAGGCCAAAGCGGTCAAAGTCAAAGCGCGAGCCGATCAGCGCCGCAAATTCGATGAAACAGCAGGCGGTGCCATAGAGCAGTGGCCACAGGCTGCTGAGGCGGGCCCAGTTGTGCAGATCATCGAGGGTGGTGAGGATCACGTTCTCGGAGAGATCCGAGGTGACCTGGGGCGAGCCCACGGGGCTGCAGCTGGCCTCACGCATGTCACGCAGGGCGTTGATGCTGGGGGCCTGGCTGGCGGCAGCAGGATCAGCAGCGTTGGTCGAGGTTGGCGTCATGGCAGGCGTCAGCTCCACTCGAGGGCGCCCTTGCGCCAGGCGTAGGCGAGGGCCACCACCAGGATGGCGATGAAAATCAAGGCCTCGATGAAGGCCAGCAATCCCAGGCGGTGGAACGCCACAGCCCAGGGATAGAGAAACACGGTCTCGACATCGAAGATGACGAACACCAGCGCAAACATGTAGTAGCGGATGTTGAACTGAATCCAGGCGCCGCCAATCGGCTCCATGCCCGATTCATAGGTGAGCTGGCGCTCACCAGCCCTGCTCTTGGGCGAGAGCACTTTGTTGGTGACCAGCGCCAACACCGGCACCGCTGCTGAGATCAGCAGAAAGCCGAGAAAGGCGTCGTACCCCGAAAGCGCAAACATCCGGCTTAGGCCCGCGTGGCAGGCAGTCTGGCACCCTCACGCCTCCCCGTGGGTCGGCGGCTTCTGCTGGATAGAGTTCTGGCCACCACAGACCCGGCAGGGATGAGCGACGACACCCAAGCCGAACAACCATTAGAAGCCGCTGATCAAGCCGGCGAAGCTCCTGAAGGCACGCCAAGCGAGCCACCAGCGCTTGAGCTCGAGGAACCCGATCTCAGCAGCCACCGCTTTGAGTGCCGCAGCTGCGGCTACGTCTATGACCCGGGCGAAGGGGTCAAAAAGCTGGGCATCGAGCCTGGAACAGCCTTTTTTGAGCTTGATGCAGCCACTTTCCGCTGCCCGGTGTGCCGCAGCAAGGTCGGGGCCTTCAAGGACATCGGCCCGCGCAACAAACCCAGCGGCTTTGAGGAGAACCTGAACTTCGGGCTGGGGGTCAACCGGCTGACGCCCGGCCAGAAGAATGTCTTGATCTTTGGAGGCTTCGCCCTGGCGATCGCCTTCTTCCTCTCGCTTTACTCACTGCGGTGAGATTGCCTTGAGCGTGTGCCCTGCCCAGCCGCTGCCCCACTCCAAAACCATGTCTGAGCCCAACCCCCTGCTGCGAGCCATTGCTGCTGCACTGCGCCCCCTGCTGAGCCTTGTGCTGTGCGTCGTGCTGGGCTTTGGGCTCAGCGGCTGCGTCACCACCGGCCTACCGGTCGCCGCGAGCAGCCCCTGGCAGGCCGTGCCACTGGACACCCAGGCCAACCCGCTGGATGTGGCCTTCACCGACAGCCAGCACGGCTTCCTGGTGGGCAGCAACCGTCTGATCGAGGAAACCGAAGACGGTGGCGCCAGCTGGGCTCCGCGGGCCCTGGCACTGCCAGAAGAAGAAAACTTCCGTCTGATCAGCATCGACTTCAACGGCAACGAGGGCTGGATTGCCGGCCAACCGGGCCTGCTGCTGCACAGCACCGATGGTGGGCAGAACTGGGACCGCCTGCTGCTCGACACCAAGCTGCCCGGCGAGCCGTATCTGATCACCGCCCTTGGAACAGGCACAGCTGAGCTGGCCACCAACGTGGGCGCGGTTTACCAGAGCAGCGATGGCGGCAGCAGCTGGCAGGCCAAGGTGAGCGATGCGGCTGGGTCCGTACGCGACCTGCGCCGTGATGGCGATGGCCGCTACGTGAGCGTCAGCAGCCTGGGCAACTTTTTTGCCACCTGGGAGCCTGGCCAGGACACCTGGCAGGTGCACCAGCGCGTGAGCAGCCAACGGCTGCAGTCGATCGGCTATCAGCCCGATGGCGGCCTGTGGATGGTGGCCCGTGGCGCCCAGATCCGCTTTGGCACCGACACCGCCGATCCAGAGGCCTGGGGCAAGGCGATCATTCCGATCACCAACGGCTACGGCTACCTCGACATGGCCTGGGATCCGGCAGGCGGCATCTGGGCTGGCGGCGGCAGCGGCACGCTGCTGAGCAGCAGCGATGGCGGCAAGAGCTGGCAGAAGGACGCAACCGGCAGCAAGCAACCGACGAACTTCAACCGCATCGTTTTCACCGACGACGGCAAGGGGTTTGTGCTGGGCGAGCGGGGCTCGCTGCTGCGCTGGGTGGGCTGAGCACCAACTTCTGTAACCAAGGGGCTCAAAGGCTCCCGCCAGCTGATCCCTGACCCCTAGGATCACCGAGCTGAACGCTTGGTGCCATGGCTGCCGGCTCAACTGGGGAACGTCCGTTCTTCGAAATCATCACGAGCATCCGCTACTGGGTGATCCACGCCGTGACCCTGCCGGCGATCTTCCTGGCTGGGTTCCTGTTCGTTTCAACGGGCCTGGCCTACGACGCCTTCGGCACGCCGCGCCCGGATGCTTACTTCCAGGCCAGCGAAAGCAAGGCCCCGGTGGTGAGCCAGCGCTACGACGCCAAGTCGTCGCTTGATCTGCGCCTGCAATAAGAACCAGCCATGACCCAGACTCCCGCCCCCACCACGCCGCGCAA
>JBMSMG010000111.1:0-3879 GCA_049421025.1 Prochlorococcaceae cyanobacterium
TCGCCCCCAAGGGCCCCGGCCACACCGTGCGCTGGGAATACCAGAACGGCATGGGTGTGCCCGCGCTGTTTGCCATTGAGCAGGACGCCAGCGGCCAGGCCCGTGATCTGGCCATGGCCTATGCCAAGGGCATTGGCGGTACCCGTGCCGGCATTCTTGAGACCAATTTCAAAGAGGAGACCGAGACCGACCTGTTCGGCGAACAGGCCGTGCTTTGCGGCGGCCTTTCCGAACTCGTCAAGGCTGGCTTTGAAACCCTGGTCGAGGCCGGCTATCAGCCCGAGCTGGCCTACTTCGAGTGCCTGCACGAGGTGAAGCTGATCGTGGATCTGATGGTGAAGGGCGGCCTCACCGCCATGCGCGATTCGATCTCCAACACCGCTGAATACGGCGACTACGTGAGCGGCCCGCGCCTGATCACCGCCGACACCAAGGCCGAGATGAAGCGCATCCTGGCCGACATTCAGGACGGCACCTTCGCCAAGAACTTTGTGGCGGAGTGCGAAGCCGGCAAGCCTGAGATGGCCAAGATCCGTGAGCGCGACTCCCAGCACCCCATTGAGCAGGTGGGCAAGGGCCTGCGTTCGATGTTCAGCTGGCTCAAGGCTGCCTGAGCGCTCTGAGCGATCCCGTCTTGGCCGCGGCCTTGGCCGCAACACAGGGGGTGGGTTCCAGTGGGATCCACCCTTTTGCGTGGGTGCTGATCGCCTGCGTGCTCGACCGGGTGATCGGCGATCCACGTTGGTGCCCCCATCCTGTGGTGCTCATGGGCTGGTGGATTGCGCGGCTCAGGGGCCTGGCTGAGCGCTGGGCTCAGGATGATCCAGCACGGCTGCGCCTCGCCGGTGTGGTGATCACCCTGCTGCTGGTGGGCGGCAGCTCCGCGGCGGGGTGGGCTGTTGTTGCCCTGGCGCAGCAGGTGCCATCTGGATCCGTTGTCCAATGGGCTGCCCAGGTGCTGGTGGTGATCGCCCTGACCAGTGCCCTGGCGGGCCGCAGCCTTGAGCAGGCTGTTCAGGCCGTGCTGGCGGCTCTGCAGCAGGGTGATCTGCCCCTGGCGCGGGAGCGCCTTGGCTGGATTGTGGGACGCGACACCGACACCCTCGATGCGGCCGAAGTCCTGCGGGCTCTGGCCGAAACCGCCAGTGAGAACGCTGTCGACGGCCTGTTTGCACCCCTGTTCTGGATGCTGGTTGGGGCTTGTTTTGGCCAGCCGCTGGCTTTTGCGTGGGGCTTCAAGGCGACCAGCACCCTCGATTCAATGCTGGGCTACCGCCACGGCCGCCTGCGCTGGCTGGGCACGGCCGGTGCGAGGCTCGACGATCTGCTGGTGTGGCTGCCAAGCCGCTTGGTGGCCCTGAGCCTGGGGCAGCTGCATCCAGCATTGCGCGATGGGGCGAGCGACCCTTCACCCAATGCCGGGGTGTCGCAGGCGGCCTATGCCCGCGCCGTTGGTGTGCAGCTCGGCGGCCTCAACCAGTACGGCGCTCAGCAGCGCCGCAAACCTCTGTTGGCGGCCGGATGCCCGGCTCCTAATGCCGCATCGGTGTTGCGCATGCTTGAGCTGAGCCGGCGCGTGCAGCTGCTTTGGTTGCTACTGGCGGCCGTGCTCGCCGCCTTCATCACGAAAACTCTCAGTTGATTGCCGCCGGCGTTGAAGCTGCCAAAGCTGTTGTCAGGTTCAACGCGGTATGGCGATTCGCGAGCTACTCGAAGATGCGCTCAAGGAGCCATCGATCGGCAGCACTCCCTGTTTTCGCTGGCATGCCACGCCCGTGGGCATCGCCGCCCTGTGGTGTGCCGAGGCTCCGCCTGTGCCGCCGCCGTTTGAAGCTGCCCTGCAGGAGGGCCTACAGGTGGGCCTCGATCTGAGCCGCGAAGAACGCGAATTTCACCAGATCAGCTCAGGCCTGGTGCTGCTCTTCCACAGCTGAGCTCGTGACGGCCAGCGCCGTGTCTTAATAGGCTCGCTGCCGGCGGCGCTGCCGCGCGCGGCTATCGCCGCCGCTGTAGGGCTGCACTCCCACCAGTGGCGGCGATGGGTGATCAGCCGGGCCATCAAAGCCAAGGCTGGTGCCGGCGGCATCGAGTAGCCAATGGCCCAGCTGCCTGAGCTTGTCGCTCAGCCGCATGGTGGGTTGTTGGCTGCGGTGAATGTTCGCGCTCACTAGGTTTTGTCGCATCTGCCTTCAGCCTGGCGCTCGCAGGATGCATTGGCGATGAGTCGTTGTACCGATGCGTCTGAGCAGACGCCGATCAACTGAGTCCAGAACGGAGGGGGTGGGATTCGAACCCACGGAGGCTTTCACCTCGCCGGTTTTCAAGACCGGAGCCATCAACCACTCGACCACCCCTCCAGGTGGTTGCTGGAGCAGCTCCAGCAGCGCCCATAATCTCACCGCGCGGAGCGCCTGAGCACCCCGCTTGCGGGTCTTGTGAGACGCGCTTAAGACTGTGAGGCAAGGTGTGGAAGGGGTCCCCTTCCGTTGTTGGAGTGCCATGGCCGTTGTCAGTACCGATCTGCTTGCCAGTCAGGCGCGCCTGTTGGCCGACATGATCGAAACCCTGCCGGTAAGCCTGGCGCCCGTCGATCAGCACGCGCGCTGCCGCGATCTGCTGGCCCAGCTCGAGCGAGCCCTCAGCGCGCTGCCTGCTGCAGCGTTGGGCTGAAGCCGGCTGCTCAGCCCTCAGGGGTGCCGCAATGGCTGAGGTTGGCCACCTGAGCCTCTGCGGGCGCCCCGGCGCTCACCAGGCTGGGTTCAATTTGGGCCAGCTTCTCGATCGCCTCACTGCGCCGGAGCGTGGCCTGCCGGCGCCGCTGCTGTTGCTCACGGAGCCAGAGCTCACGCCGCTGTTGCTCCTCTTGTTGCCAAGCGCTGTAGGCGGCGTTGTAACGCTCTTCATCGAGCTGGCGATCGAGCTGGCTAAAGCGGCTGGCCAGTTCAGGATCGATCGGTTCAGGAGCGGTGCTTGGCCGGTAGAGCGCGGCGTCGATCTGGCGCAGGGTTTGCTGCGCCACCTCGTAGCGGCCGAGTTGCTGCTCGATCGCGGCACGCCGTTGCTGACAGCGCTGCATGGCCTGGCGACGCTGCCAGGCCTGCTGCTGCTGCCACCAGGTGGTGCAGCCTGCCAGCAGCACCATCACAGCAGCGCTCAACAGCAGTGCCTTGGGGTTGAGCTTCATCGCCACGGCTGATCAGCCATTGCAGCGCTGAACGCGCACCTAGTTGTTGCTGGGCTTGGCCAGCGGCAACAGGCACTTGTCTGAGTCGCAACCAGCCGGACCGGCTTCGACCAGCTCGCCGCGGTCGTAGCGCTGCAGGGCTTCAAAGAAGCAGTCGGTGCGCCGGCGGGCGTCGACTTCAGCATTGAGGCGCTGATAGGTGGCCGCATCGATGGGTTCAAACGGCAGCCTCGGGAAGGTGGCGTTGGCATCGAAGCGGGCCAGCAGCGCTGCCGAGATGTAGCCCTCGCCCTCGCTGATCGCCTGGTGGATGGCATCGGCCAGCGGCTCGATCTCGTGTTCACGGAACTCGACCGTGGCACTGGTGTTGTGGGCCGTGTAGTGCTTCTGCACCTGCATGTAGAAGTCGAACTGGGCCATGGCCGAGAAATTGTTGATTTCCACGGCATCTGCACCAGGAATGTTGGCCCAGCTCACCTCGGTGGGGATTTCCACCAGCCATTCGGTGCAGCGTGGATCGAACGGATCATCCAGCAGGCGGCCCTGCTCGTCTTTGTCGCTCTGCGACGGCACGATCGTGTAGCCGTAGTCCATGCAGGCCAGCGCCACCGGATCGTTCTTGCGGAAGGTGATGCGGCGAATGAAGCGCTGAGCCTTGGGCGGATGCCAGCCAGGCGAGGCGCCAGTCAGCAGGC
>JBMSMG010000112.1:0-3874 GCA_049421025.1 Prochlorococcaceae cyanobacterium
GCCGATCCGCTGGTGAGCCAGTTCACCCCCAGCTACGGCATGGTGCTGAACCTGCTGCAGCGCTACGACCTGGCCAAGGCCAAAGAGCTGGTCGAGCGCAGCTTCGGCCGCTATCTGGCGACCCTCGATCTGGCCGATGACGAGGCCGCCATTGCCGAGCTGCGTGAGCGGCTCGAGCAGCTTGAGGACGGCTCGGGCGATGTGCCCTGGGAAGACTTTGAAGACTATGAAAAGCAGCGCGGCCGCCTGCGCGAAGAGCGCCGCCTGCTGCGCATTTTGCAGAACCAGGCCGAGGAGACCCTGGCCCATGAGCTGACCTTGGCGTTGCAGTTCGCCAGTGAGGGTTCACTGGTGAGCGTTAAGGCGCCCCAGCTCAAAGGCAGGGTCTCGCCAGCTGTGATCGTGGAGAAAGTCAGTGGGCCCGGTCAGTTTCCGCTGCTGCTGTGCCTGACCGACGACAACATCTGGATTCTGCTGCCCTGCTCAGCAGTGGTGAGCCTGCATGCCGAGCTGAGCTGCCTGCAGGTCAAGCAGCTTGAGGTGCCGGAGCTGCGTCATGCCGGCGAGCTGCGCCATGGCGATCAGGCCAGTGGTGGCCTGGCCCTGGCGGTGGCCTCGATGGCCCGCCGCCACGACATGCACACGCCCCAGTACGACCTGGCGGCTGAGGTTCAGGCGCAGGCCCAGCTGGTGCAGGCCCTCGATGAGGAGCTGGAGTTGCATCCGGCCCACCGCTGGGGCGATCGCAAGCAGCTCAAGAAACATCGCCGCCGCATGGAGGAGCTGGCTCTCGAGCTCGACGAGCGTCAGCGGTTGCTGCACTTCAGGTCGAATCGCCACTGGGACACGTTTTTGGCGTTGATCGAGGTGCTGCGCCATTTCGGTGCCATGGCCGGCGACGAGGGCCTTGAGCCCACCGAGATCGGCCGTACCGTGGCGGCCCTGCGCGGCGACAACGAGCTCTGGCTCGGCCTGGCGCTGATGAGCGGCCATCTCGACGAGCTGCCGCCCGCCGAACTGGCGGCGGTGCTCGAGGCGATCTCGACCGAGGTCAACCGCCCTGACCTGTGGTGCGGCTACCCGCCGCCGCCGGCGGTCGATGAGGCTCTGCACGATCTGCGCGGGCTCAGGCGCGAGCTGGGCCGCCAGCAGGAGCGCGCCAAGGTCGCCTTCCCGATCTGGTGGGAGCCCGAGCTCACCGGCCTGGTCGAGGCCTGGGCACGCGGCGCCAGCTGGAGCGATGTGATCGCCAACACCTCTCTCGATGAGGGTGATGTGGTGCGGGTGCTGCGCCGTACCGTCGATCTGCTGGCCCAGGTGCCCTACTGCGAAGCCGTCAGCCAGCAGCTGCGCGACAACGCCAGAGCGGCCCTGCGCGCCATCAACCGGTTCCCGGTGTGCGAGCTGGACGACCTGCTGCCCAAGCCGCCTGCGGCGGTGGAGCGGCCCAAGCCTGAGGTGCCCGCCGAGTCACAACCTGAGCCCCTGTCTGAGCTGCCAATGCCCGGTGACTTTGCCAGCCCCCACAGCGATCTGGAAGGTTGAGCCCTACCCACGCGGCCGCAGCACCAACCAGATGATCAGCAGCAGTCCAGCTGTGCTGACCACGGTGTAGATCCAGTCGGCATAGGGCGTCCAGGGCATGGATCTAGCCTGCCAGCAACGCCGTTGCAGCAGTGATCAACCCCTCCCGCATGCGCATTCTGGCGGTGGGCAAGGTCCGCAAGGATTGGGTCGCTGAGGGGGTGAGCCTCTACCGCAAGCGCCTACCGGGCCTTGAGTTGGTGGAGCTGCGCGATGGCGGCATGGCGCGCGACGCTGAAGCGATCAGAGGCGAGCTCAGGCCTGGCGAGCAGCTGGTGGCGCTGTGCGAGGACGGGCAGACCTACGACTCATTGGCGTTTGCCAGACGCCTGGAGGGGTCGGGGTCAGAGCGCCTCGCCTTTGTGATCGGCGGCGCCGATGGCCTCGATCCAGCCATCAAGGCCCAAGCGACATGGCGGCTCAGCCTCTCGCCGATGACCTTCCCCCACGAGCTGGCGCGGCTGTTGCTACTTGAGCAGCTCTACCGGGCGCTGTCGATCCAGCAAGGTGGTCCCTATCACCGTGCCTAAGTCATGAGCAGCCTTGAGCTTTGGCAACGCATGCTGCCGCTGGCTCTCGGCGCTGCCCTGAGCCCCCTGCTGTTGCTCGGTCAGCTGTCCCAGTTGACCGGCAGCGGCCGTCGCGGCGTGGCCCTGCGCCGCAGCCTGGCCTATTTGCTGGGCACGGCGGTCGTCGTGCTCGCCTGGAGCGTCGCCGCCGGCTGGATTGCCCACCGCTTGCCGCCCCATCAGCCCGGTGCGGATCCGGTGGCCGCAGCCGTGCAGCTTTTGTTGGCACTGGCGCTGCTGTCTCTGGCGCTGCAGACTCTGAGACGGCCCCAGCCATCAGCTCCAGCTGCGGTTGCGGCGGATCAGCCGGCTGGGCTATGGGCGTCCTGGTGCCAGGGTCTGGCGCTGATGGCGGTGAACGTCACCTCGCTGGTGCTGTTTTTGCCAGCCGCCCAAGATGTGGGACGCTCCGGCTTGCCCTGGAGCGAGCGGCTTGGGGCCTGGATCGGCTTGGATCTGATCACCCTGCTGCCGATCTGGCTGCCGCCGCTGCTGGTGGTGCTCAGCGGCCGCTCGGGTGCACGCCTGCTTGAGCGCCTGGGCGCCTGGGTCGCCAGGCACCGCAGGGCGATCGATGCCTCGGTGGCGGCAGGTTTTGCCCTGCTGCTGGGGCTGCGTGGGCTTGCTGCGCTGTGAGGCGGCGCCGGCTCAGCCAGGCTGGGTGGATCTCTGAGCTCAGGGGCCGAACCTGATGACCACCATCACCAGCCGTTATGACGGCGCCCTGCGTTGCCACGCCAGCCATGGCCCTTCGGGCAGCACCCTCGAGACCGATGCCCCCACCGACAACCAGGGCCAAGGGGAGCGCTTTTCACCCACTGACCTGGTGGCAACGGCACTGAGCACCTGCATCTTGACGATCATGGGGATCGTGGCCGAGCGGCACGGCTGGTCACTGGAGGGGGCCAGCGCGCGCGTTCAAAAGACGATGAGCGCCGAGCCGCCGCGGCGCATCGCCCTGCTCGAGGTGTGGATCACGCTGCCGGAGGGCCTCGGTGATCAACAGCGCTCGGTGCTCAAGCGTGCTGCCGAACAGTGCCCCGTCAAATTGAGCCTGGAGGGCGCGGTGCCCATGCAGCTGCACTGGAGCTGAACGTCAGATCCCCAAGCGCTCCCAGATCACGCCCAGGTTGGCCTGATGCAGCTCGGTGGCAAAGCAGGCCGCCAGTTGCTCGGGGCTCAGGCGACTGGTGACCTCGGCATCAGCCTCAAGGTTGGCTCTGAAGTTGCCGCCTGTTGTGTTCCACGCGGTGTGGGCGTTGCGCTGCACGATCCGATAGGCGTCTTCGCGGCTGATGCCGGCTTCGACCAGGGCCAGCAGCACCCGTTGGCTGAACACCACGCCGCCGTAGACGTTCATGTTGCGGGCCATGTTGTCCGGGTAGACCCCCAGGCCCTGCACCACGGAGGTCATCTCCCGCAGCATGAAATGCAGGGTGACGGAGCAGTCGGGCAGCATCATCCGCTCCACGGAGCTGTGGCTGATGTCGCGCTCGTGCCAGAGGGCGCAGTTTTCCAGCGCCGCCACCACGTAGCTGCGCAGCACGCGGGCCAGGCCGCTGATGCGCTCGCTGCGGATCGGGTTGCGCTTGTGGGGCATGGCCGAGCTGCCCTTCTGGCCCTTGGCGAAGTTCTCCTCCACCTCGAGCACATCGGTGCGCTGCATGTTGCGGATCTCGGTGGAGAAGCGCTCCAGGGCGGCGCCCACCAGGGCCAGGGTC
>JBMSMG010000113.1:0-3810 GCA_049421025.1 Prochlorococcaceae cyanobacterium
AACGGCGGCAAGCTTGGCGGCCGCGAGATCCAGTATTTCAAGGTCGATGACGAGAGCGACCCGGCCAAGGCGACCGACAACATCAACAAGCTGATCAAGCGTGACAATGTCGA
This sequence comes from Prochlorococcaceae cyanobacterium, assembly GCA_049421025.1. Taxonomy (GTDB): domain Bacteria; phylum Cyanobacteriota; class Cyanobacteriia; order PCC-6307; family Cyanobiaceae; genus RGUW01. The sequence continues at coordinate 114 of JBMSMG010000113.1, forward strand.
TGTCGTGGTCGGCACAGTCCACTCCGGCGTGGCCCTGGCCATGGCGCGTGCGGTGCGCGACGGCAAGACCATGCTGATCGTGCCCAATGCCGGCGCCGACGAGATCACCGGCGCCCTGTGTGCGCCGCACATCATCCGCTCGAGCTTCAGCAACTGGCAGCCTGGCTATGCCACGGGGGTACTGGCTGCGCAGAAGGGCTACAAGCGCGCCATGACCATCACCTGGGGCTATGCGGCGGGCAACGAGACCGTCAAAGGCTTCAGCGAGGCCTTTGAGAAGGGCGGCGGCAAGATCATGAAGAACCTCACCCTGCCCTTTCCCAATGTCGAGTTCCAGGCGCTGCTGACCGAGATCGCCGCGCAGAAGCCCGATGTGGTCTTTGCCTTCTTCGCTGGCGGCGGCGCGGTCAAGTTTGTCAAGGACTACGACGCGGCCGGTCTGAAGAAAACCATTCCGCTGATGGGCTCAGGCTTCCTGACCGACGGCACGCTGGACGCCCAGGGCGAATCGGCCCAGGGCCTGCTCACCTCGCTGCACTATGCCGATGGCCTGAACACCCCGCGCGACAATGCATTTCGCAACAAGTACGCCGTGACCTACAAGATGCAGCCCGATGTCTATGCGGTGCAGGGCTACGATGCAGCGCAGATCCTGGCCGCTGGCCTCAATGCGGTCAAGGGCGACTTCAGCAAGCGCGATGCCATGGTGGCGGCCATCCGCAAGACCACCATCGACAGCCCACGCGGCAAGTACACGCTGAGCGCGGCGCATAACCCAGTTCAGGACTTCTATGTCCGCGAAGCCAAGGGCCGCGAAAATGTCATGACCGGTATTGCAGTCAAGGTCCTGCCCGATCCGGCGCGCGGCTGCAAGATGTGAGCGAGGCACAACCCCAGGCCAAGCGTACTGCGTGTGCTTGGCCACCCCCTTGCAGGGAGCAATGCCAGCGGCCCGGCACAGCCGGCACCAAGGCTTTCCTGGCCTGGGGGCACTTCTGATCTCCCACTTTGTGAGACCGAATGGACCTCGCCACTTTCTTCATCCAGTGCTTGAACTCGCTGCAATACGGGCTGCTGCTGTTCTTGGTTGCTTCTGGCCTGACCCTGATCTTCGGCATCATGGGGGTGATCAACCTGGCGCACGGCAGCTTCTACATGATCGGCGCTTACATGGCCTATGCACTGGCGCCGCTGGTGGCATCCACCTTTGGCGGCGGCTTCTTCGCCACCCTGTTTGTCGGCATGGTGCTGGCGGTGCTGCTCGGTTATGTGCTGGAGTGGGCCTTTTTCAGCTTCCTCTACGAGCGTGAGCATCTGCAACAGGTGCTGATGACCTACGGCCTGATCCTGGTGTTCGAGGAACTGCGCAGCCTGATCGTGGGCGATGATGTCTATGGCGTCCAGGCGCCGCCGTGGCTGGCCGGCACCATTCCGCTGGGCGATGTGATGACCTACCCGGTCTATCGCATCTTCATCAGTGTTGCCTGCCTGCTGCTGGCCATAGGCATGTGGCTGGTTTTCACCCGCACCCGGCTGGGCATGATGATCCGCGCCGGCGCGACCAACCGCGAGATGGTGCAGGCGCTGGGGGTGGACATCAAGTTCCTCTACCGTGTGGTGTTCGCCGCCGGGGTAGCGATTGCCGTCTTTGCCGGCATGGTGGCTGCCCCGGTGTCCAGCGTCTATCCGGGCATGGGCAACCAGGTGCTGATCATCTGCTTTGTGGTGGTGGTGATCGGCGGCATCGGCTCGATTCGCGGCGCCCTGCTCGCTGCCTTGCTGATCGGGATTGTCGATACCTTTGGCAAGGTGGTGTTTCCCCAGGCCGCAGGCGTGCTGGTCTATGTGCTGATGGCGCTGATCCTGCTGTGGAAGCCCGATGGCCTGTTTCGAGCCGGCTGACCATGATAGCCCGCGCCCCCCTGCTCTTTGTCACTGCCGCCTTTGCGCTGCTGGCAGCCTATCCGCTGGTGGCGGGCGAGTTCGGCGTTGATCTGGTAGCCAAGATCATGATCTATGCGATCTTTGCGCTCAGCCTGGAATTGCTGGCTGGCTCCACCGGGCTGGTCTGCTTTGGCCACGCGGCCCTGTTTGGCATCGGGGCCTATGCCGCGGTGCTGCTCTCGCCGCAGAACGAGGCTGCCGCCCTGCACTGGCTGCTGCCGGCCTCTGTGCTGGCGGCTGCCGCCTATGCCCTGTTCATGGGCGCGCTGTCGCTGCGCACCAAGGGGGTTTACTTCATCATGGTGACCCTGGCCTTTGCCCAGATGGCCTATTACGTGATCCACGACACACCCCTTGGCGGTGGCACCGACGGCATCTACCTCAACTTCAAGCCAGTGCTGACCCTGGGCGGCACCACTTTGCTGAACCTGGACCTGCCCGAGACCTTCTACGGCTTCACCCTGGCTACCCTGGTGCTGGTGTTTTGCTTTCTGGCGCTGCTGCTGCGCTCGCGCTTTGGCCGCGCCCTGGCGGGCATCAAGGACAACGAGCAGCGCATGCGCGCCACCGGCTTTTCCACCTACCCCTACAAGCTGGCCGCTTTTGTCATCTCCGGCGGCATTGCCGGGCTGGCCGGCTTCCTGTTTGCGGTCAAGGACGGTGTCGTCAATCCTGAACTGCTGAGCTGGCACCTGTCGGGGTCGGTGCTGATCATGATCATCCTGGGCGGGCTGGGTCATCTGCGCGGGGCCCTGATTGGCGCCTTTGCCTTTGTGCTGCTGCAGGAGCTGTTCAAGTCGGAGGCCATCTTTGGCAACTTTGCCAAGCACTGGCACCTCGGGCTGGGCCTGACCATCATCGCCTGTGTGGCCCTGCTGCCGCGCGGTCTGGTCGGACTGCCGCAACTGATTTCCCAAAGACTGAGTGGAACGCGCAGCCTACGCGATGGAGACAGCCCCGATGAGCCCGCCTGAAGTACTCTTGCGTGGCATCGAGCTCACCCGCCGCTGGGGTGGCTTGGTGGCGGTCGACCGGGTTTCGCTCGAGCTCGCGCGTGGCAGCGTGCATGCAGTGATCGGCACCAACGGTGCCGGCAAGTCCACCCTGATCAACCTGCTGTCGGGCGAATACCCGCCCTCCTCGGGCCGGGTCGAGCTGCTGGGTCAGGATGTCAGCAACTGGTCACAACCCAGGCGGGCCCAGGCCGGCCTGGGGCGCAGCTATCAGCGCAACACCATCTATGCCAACTTCAGCGTCTTCGAGAACTGCCGGCTGGCCGCCCAGGCCCGACTGCAGCGGCCCTGGGCCTGGTGGGAAAGCGCTCAGCGTTGCCCGGCCAGCCGGGAAAAAGCCGAGGCGGTTTTGCAGCGCACCGGCTTGTACCCGATGCGTGACCGACAGGCCGGCCTGCTTTCACATGGCCAGAAGCGCCAGCTGGAGATCGCCATGTGCCTGGCCACCGACCCCCAGGTCCTGCTGTTGGACGAACCCCTGGCTGGCATCGGCCCGGAGGAAACTGATCGCATGCTGGAGCTGCTGGCCGAGCTCAGGCCCGGCCACGCCATCCTGCTGGTCGAGCACGATATGGACGCGGTGTTTCGCATCGCCGACCGCATCACGGTCATGGTCAACGGCACGGTGATCGCTTCGGACACGCCCGAGTCGATCCGCTCCAATGCAGATGTGCAGACCGCCTACCTGGGTGAAGAGCAGCCATGAGCGCCGAACTGATTGTCGATGCCCGCGACATCCA
>JBMSMG010000114.1:0-3757 GCA_049421025.1 Prochlorococcaceae cyanobacterium
TGGCTCAGCCCCGCTCAAAGGCGATCAGTCTTGAAAAGTAGAAGGGGGCTTTGTTGAGACTGCGGCGCACCGGCTTGAAGCCGCAGGCGGCGGCTGCCGCCACGATGCCCTTCTCGCGCAGGGTGTAGGCGCGGGTGGTTTTGCTCGGCCCTGGGAACAGTTGGCCGATGCCCTTGAGCAGCGCCAGCAGGGGGGTGTAGGGGGCAAAGCTCACGATCAGGTGGTGTTCGGCCATGCCGGCCAGGTGGCGCACCATCTCTTCGGCGGCGGCCTGGGGGTAGTGGATGAACACATCCAGACAGATCACCGTGTCGTAGCGGCCCTGCAGGCTCTCCAGATCGGAGGCGCTGAAGCTGAGTTGGCTTGTGGAGAGTCCAGCGGCCTCGGCGCGGCGCGCGGCCTCGTTCGCCATCGCCTCAGAAAGGTCGCTGGCGGCAATCGAGCCGGCGCCCAGCTGGGCCAGCGGCAAGCTCAGGCTGCCCACGCCGCAGCCTGCATCGCAGAAGCTGCGGCTACCCAGGTTGCCCTGCTCGCTCAGCCAGGCGAGCACGTTGTCGACGGTCTTTTGGTGGCCAATGCGAATGTTGCGCTGCACCCGGTTGACCTCGGGGCTGTCGCTGTAGATCCGGTTCCAGCGATCAAAGCCCGTGGTCTCGAAGTAGCCCTTGACTTCTGATTTTTCGGCTGCTTTGGCGGACTCCAGCGCATCGCCTGCTGGGGTGAGCACGTCGCTGGAGGGCATGGGAATCGCGGGCGCCTGATCTGTGGCGCGGATCCTAAGGAGCGATCCAGCTCGCTTGAGCACCCATTTAGGCCGCGGCCTGCCACCGCAGCTGGCCCGCGTCCTGTTCATGCCAGCGCAGGGTTTCAGCCAAGGAGCGCCCCAGCAGCAGCTCGCGTGTACTGCGCCCATCGCCCAGCACCCGCCGCGGCAACACGGTGGCAGCGGCGATCGCCCGGCCGGGTTCGCCGCTCCAGGCCGCCAGGCGCACCGCCCCCTCGAGCAACGGCAGCGTGACGCCTGCCAGGGTGCCATCGGCTAGGCGGCAGCTGCCGTCTTCGACGATCAGCAGGCGCTCGTCCCAGCGGTGCTGGCCTTCCCCAAGGCCATAGGGGGCCAGCGCATCGCTGACCAGCACCACCTGCTCGGGTGCCAGCCGCTGCAGCAGCACCGCCATGGTGGGCGCCACGTGCACGCCGTCGGCGATCAGCCCTAGGGCCACCTCGCCGTTCAGCACGGCTGCGGCCACCGGGCCGGGGGCGCGGTGCTGCAGCCCGCCCATGGCGTTGAAGGTGTGGGTGAGCATGCTGACGCCGGCCGCAAAGGCATCGGTGGCCTGGTGTTCAGTGGCGGCGCTGTGGCCCAGGCTTACCACCACGCCTTCGCGTCTGAGCGCGGCAATCACGTCTGCGGCTCCCTCGAGCTCAGGAGCCAGGGTCACCAGGGCGATGTCGCCATTGGGTCCGCCGCCAAAGCCATCGATGCGCTCGGCCAGTGCTGCCGCGCTGGGGGCAGCTAAGTGTTGCTTGGGGTGGGCGCCGCGCCGCTCTGGCGCCAGAAATGGCCCCTCTAAGTGGGCGCCCAGCAAACGGCATTGGCCGGGCGCGGTCTGCCGGCGGGCCTGGGCCAACACGGTCAGCGCCTGGCGCAACGGTTCAATGCCGCAGGTCACCAGGGTGGGGCAGATCGCCTCGACCCCATCGCGCCATAGCAGCGCCTGCAGCTCGGCCAGCCGAGGCAGGTCGGATTCGGTTAATTCAGGAAAGGCCAGCCCCAGCCCGCCGTTGATCTGCAGATCAACGCCCATGGGGCTGAGCCAATCGCCGCCCCAGTCATCGCCGGCGGCGGTCGCGCCTGGTGCGATCGCCTCGAGGCGGGTGATCAGCTCGCCTTCAAGACCCACCCGCCAGAGCGTTGAGGCGCCATGGCGGCAGCGGCTGGCCTGGGGCAAACGAACGTTGGTGAGCCAGCGCATGGCAAACAGGAGACAATGCAAGTCTTGCTGCGCTTGGCTCCAGTGGTTGATTCCTCGGCCGCAATCGCTGCCAATGCAGGGCCGCTGGTGGCCGTGGTGATGGGCAGCGACTCTGATTTGCCCACCATGCAGCCAGCACTCGAGATGCTGGAACGCTTTGGTGTGACAGCCGAGGTGCGCGTGCTCTCGGCCCACCGCACCCCGCTTGAAATGGTCGCCTTTGCCCAGCAGGCGGCTGGGCGGGGCTTCAAGGTGATCATTGCCGGTGCGGGCGGGGCGGCTCACCTGCCGGGCATGGTGGCTTCATTGACCCACCTGCCGGTGATTGGCGTGCCGGTACAGACCCGTGCCCTCAGCGGGGTCGACTCGCTGCACAGCATTGTGCAGATGCCAGCAGGCATTCCGGTGGCGACGGTGGCCATTGGCAATGGCACCAATGCCGCTCTGCTGGCTGCCCAGATCTTGGCGACCAGCGATCCGGCCCTGGCGCAGCGGGTGGTCGCCTACCGCGCCGAGCTGCACGATCAGGTGGTGGCCAAGGACGCGCGCCTGCAGCAGCTGGGCAGCGCCGCTTACCTGCAGCACATGGGTTGAGGACGCAGAACGATGCTTGAGCGTCTGGTGCTGCCCCCCTGGCTCAAGGCAGGCTTGGTCCTGCCGCTGCTGGTGCTCAACCTGTGGGTGCTGCGCCAGCTGCTGCTGCCCTTGGCGCCGTTTCCGGCGCTGTTTGTGGCGGCGGCGCTGATCGCCTTTCTGCTCGACATTCCCAGCCGCGCCCTGGTGCGCCTGGGCCTGCCGCGGCCGCTGACGCTGCTGGCGGTGATTGGTCTGACGCTCGCCGGTCTGGCCCTGGCGGGCCTATGGCTGGTGCCGCGGTTGATCCAGCAGCTCGGTGAGCTGATCACGGCGCTGCCTGGCTGGCTTGAAGAAGGCGAGGTGCTGCTCAACCAGGTGCAGGCGTTTGCTGCTGAGCGCGGCCTGCCCACCGACTTTGGCGACATCAGCAGTGACCTGCTCTCGCGCACCAGCCAGCTGGCGAGCCAGCTCAGCCAACGGTTGCTGGGCCTGCTTGGAGCCACGGTCAGCCTCACGGTCAACACCTTGATCGTGGTGGTGCTGGCTGTTTTTTTGCTGCTCAGCGGCGAATCGATCAGCCAGGGCTTGCTGCAATGGCTCCCCCCCAGCGTCCGCGCGCTGGCGGGCGGCACGCTCAACCGCACCTTTCGCGGCTACTTCGCAGGACAGGTGCTGCTGGCGTTGATTCTTAGCGGTGCGCAGATCGTGGTGTTCACGGCTCTGGCGATTCCCTATGGGGTGCTGTTTGCCGTGGCGATCGGCTTCACCACCTTGGTGCCCTATGCCAGTGCCGTCACGATCACGCTGGTGAGCGCCCTGCTGGCGCTCGATGATCTGCGCACCGGCCTTGAGGTGTTGGCTGCGGCGATCGCGGTGGGGCAGGTGGTGGATCAGGTGATCCAGCCCCGGCTCATGGGCAGCATCGTCGGCCTGCAGCCGGCCTGGCTGTTGATCTGCCTGCCGGTTGGAGCACGTCTGGGCAGCCTGCTGGGGCTGGGCGATCTGCTGGGCTTGCTGCTGGCGGTGCCGGTCGCCAGCTGTGGCAAGACCTTTCTCGACGCCTGGGCGAGCCAGTTGCGCCAGGGCGAGGTGCCCCAACTGCAGCAGCCCTAGCCCTGCGGAATGATCCCGCCAGCTGCCAGATAGCTGAGCACCTGTTCAACGCTCTGCTCGAGGCTCTGGCTGCCGGTGTCGACCCGCAGCTC
>JBMSMG010000115.1:0-3746 GCA_049421025.1 Prochlorococcaceae cyanobacterium
CGATGGCGAACATGCCCGGGTTGTTGAGGCCGATCACATCGCCGGGGTAGGCGTCCTCGACGACTTCGCGGTCCTGGCCGAACAACTTCTGCGGCCTTGAGAGGCGAATCGTCTTGCCGGTGCGGGCGTGCTGCACGGTCATGTCCTTCTCGAACTGGCCGCTGCAGACCCGCACAAACGCCACCCGGTCGCGATGGCGCGGGTCCATGTTGGCCTGCAGTTTGAACACAAAACCGCTGAACCCAGGCGCCACCGGCTCGATCAACCCAGCGCTGCTTGCTCTTGGGGTGGGTTTCTGGGCCAGCTCCAGAAAGGCATCAAGAAACGGCCGCACCCCGAAGTTGGTCATGGCTGAACCAAAAAAGACCGGACTGAGCTGACCGCCGTGCACCAGCTCCAGATCGAGGTCGGCACCAGCGCCTTCGAGCAGCTCCAGCTCTTCAAGCGCCTGATCCAAGAGTTCCGGCTCCACAGCACCTGTCTCGCGGGCCCCTGCCACCGAGAGCACCTGCTCTTCGCTCGCCTTGCCGCGCTCGGCGCGGCCAAACAGGATCACGTCGTGGGTGCGGCGATCGATCACCCCCCGGAAGCGCTCGCCACTGCCGATCGGCCAGTTGACCGGCCAGCAGGTAAGGCCGAGCTCCTGCTCGATCTCATCGATCAGCTCGAGCGGCTCACGCCCGGGCCGGTCCATCTTGTTGATGAAGGTGAAGATCGGGATCTGCCGCATGCGGCAGACCTCAAACAGCTTGCGGGTTTGAGGCTCAAGTCCCTTGGCCGCGTCCTCGAGCATCACCGCGTTGTCGGCGGCGGCCAAGGTCCGGTAGGTGTCCTCTGAGAAGTCCTGGTGGCCTGGGGTATCCAGCAGGTTGATCGTGCTGCCTGAGTAGTCGAACTGCAGCACGGTCGAGGTGATCGAGATACCGCGCTGCTTCTCGAGCTCCATCCAGTCGGAGGTCACCTTGCGCTGCTCGCCCTTGGCCTTGACCGCGCCTGCTTGCTGGATGGCACCGCCGTAGAGCAGCAGCTTTTCGGTCAGGGTGGTCTTGCCCGCGTCAGGGTGCGAAATGATCGCAAAGTTGCGGCGCCGGGCCACCGCCTCGGCCAACGCCACCAGTTCTGGAGTGCTGCTGCTCATGGGGCCAGCCTGCCAGGCGAGGGCTCAGCCCAGATGCCCCCATACCTCGAGGTAACGGTCATCAAGCTCCTTGACCTGCAAGGACTGATCCAGCCCGGCATGGTGCAGCTGCAAGCGCACCTCAGCAGTGGTGAAGGCCGCATGCAGCGAGGCCAAATAGTCGCGCTGCAAGACCTCAGGCGCGCCGGCCAGATAGCGCTCGCGTAACGCCAGGGCCGCCTGCTCACTGAGCGGACGGCGCAGATCCTTGATGTAGACCGCTGCCCCAGGAGCGGCGAGCGCCGGCAGGGCTTGCCACAACACCTGGGGCTCATGCAGATGGTGCAGCAGGCTGTTGCTCACCACGGCATCAAAACCAGCCGCCAGCGCAGCAGCTCCTCTGGAGTCGCTCTGCAGTCCATCGGCACACAGCAGCCCCTGCACAAACGACAGGGCGCCCCAGCGGTAGGGGTCTTGTGCCTGACGGGTGCGGGCGATCTGCAGCATCGCCGCTGCACCGTCGACTCCGATCACCTGAGCCGAGGGGAAGCGCTCAGCCAGCAAAAACGTGATGTTGCCTGGACCGCAACCCAGATCGAGCAGGCGTTGGCGGCTGGCCAAGGGGCGCTCGCCCAGCACCGCAACACAGCGCTCCAGAACCGCCTGATCGCCGGCACTGAAATCGGCGGCGGCATAGGCAGAAGCCTGCAAGCCGTCGTCCATGAGCTCGGGTTCACAGGTGCGCTGCATCTACCAGCCAACGAACAACCAACTGACACTGTGGCTGGTGGCAACGACAACTTGCACACCCCATCAGTGGCGTTATGGTTCCGGCACCGATCCCGCGCCGCCCTGTGACCCTGACGCCCTCCCGCCCCGGCAGCACTGAGACCAATCGCACCGCTCGGGCCCTTGAGGGTCCAGCCGCGACTGCCGGAGTCCAGGTGAGCCCGCAGGATTTTCCGGCCACTGCGCCGGCAGCCAACCCGGTCTTCTACCGCACCTACAGCCGCAAGACCGAGCAAGGACGCGAAAGCTGGCATCAGGTGGCTGAGCGCAACCTCGAGGGCCTGCGCAAGCTTGGCCAGCTCAACGACGAGGAGGTCAGCCTGCTGCGGCGCATGCAACAGCAGCAAAAAGCACTTCCTTCGGGACGCTGGCTGTGGATCGGCGGCACCGAGTGGATCGAACGCTCTGAAAACTTCTCGGGTGCGTACAACTGCACCTCAACCAACCTGGTCGACTGGGACGCCTTCGGTCTGATGATGGACCTGGCGATGATGGGATGCGGCACCGGCGCGATCATCGAGCCGCGCCTGATCAACAAGTTGCCAGCGGTGCGCAACCGGCTGGTCATCGACGGCGTCACCGACATCGGCTCAACCCCTGCTGGCGCCCGGCAGCAGCACACCACCACCACCGTTGACGGCAACAGCGTCACCATCAAGGTGGGCGACACCCGCCGCGGCTGGGTCGACAGCTACCAGCAGCTGCTCTACCTGTGCAGCGATGAGCGCTTCAGCGGCGACATTCACATCAGTGTGGATCTCTCTGATGTGCGCCCCGTCGGCGAAACCCTCAAGGGCTTCGGCGGCATGGCCAACCCGGTCAAGCTCAAAGACCTCTACCCCCGTGTGGCCCAGATTTTGGGCAAGGCGATCGGCCGTCAGCTCACCTCGGTCGAATGCTGCCTGCTGATCGATGAAGCCGCCGTCACGATCGTCGCCGGCAACATTCGCCGCAGCGCTGGCATGCGTCAGTTCGCAGCCGATGACCTTGCAGCCGCGAGCGCCAAGGACAACCTCTGGCAGCAGGACAGCGACGGCAACTGGCGCATCGACCCTGAGCGCGATGCCCTGCGCATGGCCAACCACACCCGCGTGTTCCACACCAAGCCCAGCCGCGAGGTGGTGCACGAAGCGGTCACCAAGCAGTTCCAGAGCGGTGAAGGTGCGATCCAGTTCGCCCCCGAGGCGATCGCTCGCTCCAACGCCGACCTTTTGCCCACCCCGGAGCTGCGCGCCGAGTTTGTTGACATCTACTGCGACCAGGGCCGTGATGAGGCGGGCCGTTGGCTCACCCTGCACCACAGTGAGATCACAGCAGACGAGCTTGAGCACCGCCTGGGCCGCTACGGCCTCAACCCCTGCGGCGAAATTCTGGGCGCCGACTTCCACTGCAACCTCGCTGAGATCCATCTCAACCAGATCGATCCAGCCGATCACAAAGCCCAGGAGGACGCGTTCAAGGCGGGTGGCCTTGCCGTCGCCTGCCTGCTGAACCATCGCTTCGAGGTGGAGCGCTACCGCCAAAGCCGCGCCTGGGATCCGATCGTGGGCGTGAGCTTCACCGGCTTGTTCGATTTCTTCGTGCACGCCTTTGGCACGCCCTGGCTCAAGTGGTGGGAAGCAGGCCGCCCCGACACCACCGAGGGCCGTGCCTTCAAGGCTCAAGAGGCTGCCTATCTGAGCCGTTGGAAGCAGATCGTCAACGAAGCGGTCTGGGATTACTGCGACCGTCACAACCTGCGGCGACCCAACCGCTGCACCACCGTGCAGCCCGCCGGCACCAAGAGCCTGCTGACTGGCGCCTCGCCTGGCTGGCATCCGCCCAAGGCTCAGCGCTTCAT
>JBMSMG010000116.1:0-3731 GCA_049421025.1 Prochlorococcaceae cyanobacterium
TTGGCGGCCGCGTTGCCGAAGAGATCGTCTACGGCGATGACGAAGTCACCACCGGTGCCTCCAACGACCTGCAGCAGGTGGCCCGTGTCGCCCGTCAGATGATCACCCGCTTTGGCATGAGCGATCGTCTCGGCCCGATTGCGCTTGGGCGCAGCCAGGGCGGCATGTTCTTGGGCCGCGACATTGCAGCCGAGCGCGATTTCTCCGAAGACACCGCCGCCGCCATCGACGAGGAGGTCAGCCAGCTGGTGGCCGAAGCCCACCGGCGTGCCACCGGCGTGCTCACCAGCAACCGTGCTGTGCTCGATCAGCTGGCCGATCTGCTGGTCGAAAAAGAAACTGTCGATGCCGAAGAACTGCAGGAGCTGCTGATCAACAGCGACGTGCGCGTTGCCGAATACGTCTGAAGCCTGCTCCTCAGAGCTGATCGCCTCGTTGCATCACCAGCCACTGCTGGTGGTGCTGCGTGCTGAGCAGCCCTCGGCGCTGACACCGCAAATCGACAGGCTGGCTGCGTTGGGGCTCAGGCACATCGAAATCGCCTGGAGCGATCACCCCGCCTGGATCGAGCAGACCCGCGCTTTGGCCCTGCGCAGCCCAGAGGTTTGCTTTGGGGCTGCATCGATCACCACCGATCGGGCTTTGAGCGATGTGCAGGCGGCGGGCCTTTCGTTTGCGGTATCGCCGGTGTTGGATCCTGCCCTGCTGGCAAGGGCGCAGCAGTTGGAGCTGACGCTGGTGCCAGGGGTGTTGTCGCCAACCGAGGTGCATCAGGCCAAGGTCTTGGGTTGCTCGCTGGTGAAGTTGTACCCCGCCAGCGCTGTGGGCCCTGGCTATTGGCGATCGCTGGCAGGCCCTTTAGGAGGGTTGCCGTTCTGTATTGCCGCGGGAGGTTTGGCCCCAGCCCAGGTGGCTCAATGGCTCAGCTCAGGCGTCGATGCTGTAGCCATTGGCGGTGCGCTCAGCGGTGATCAGGCCTGGCAGGAGCTCGCCCAATGGCTGACGTCACCGAGAGGTTGAGGTCTGCTTGGGCAACCCTGTTGTCGCCAATAGGAGTCTCTAGTGCTATTGATGAGACAGAGGTGTTTCTCCCCTATGTCTCAACTCACCGTCAAGCTCAGCGATCGCGCTGATGCCCTGATCGCTCAGCTTCAGAAGGAAATTTTCAACCGCCGCCGCAAGAAGGTCTCAGCAGCCGGGGTCATTGAGACCTTGGTTGAAAGCGGTGCCAAATCCCAATCGGACAAGCGTTTTGCCACCTCCTGGAAAAACCTTGTCTCCGATATCGAAAAGGCGGCCAAAGTCGCCGATGCCCATGGAGCCAAGCCCGCCAACCTCAGCGATGAGGAATGGGCTCTGGTCTTGAGCCATCGCACGCGCACCCCGCGGGTGGCTGCTGCCAAAAAGCCCGCCGCGCGCAAACCGGCTGCCCGTAAAGCCGCTGTCCGTAAGCCGGCTGCAAGCAAGGCTGCAGCACCCAAGGCCAAGCCCGCTGCACGCAAGGCAGCCAAAGCAAGGCCTGCTAAGGCCAAGCCGGCAGCGGCGGCCGCAGTGAGCAAGCCGGTTGCAGCCAAGGCCAGACCCGCCAAGCGGGCCACCCGCAAAACAGTGGCTGCTAAGCCTGCTGCGCGCAAGACAGCGGCGCGCAAGCCCCTCAGCAAGGCCGCTAGCTCAACCAGCGTCTCGACCAAGCGCGCCACTTCATCGGTGGCAAGGCGCATGGCCAAGGCGGTCAGCCGTTTGAGCAGTGGCGCAAGCGCAGCTGCAGCCAGCTCCAATGGAGCCGTGAAGCAGCCGCTGAGCGTCTGAGGCCTACCAGAGGCTGCACTGGCCCTGGTGCAACAGCAGGTGATCAGCCAGCACCAGGGCCACCATCGCTTCCACCATCGGCACGGCCCGCGGCAGCACGCACGGGTCGTGCCGTCCTTTGGCTTCGAGGGTTGTGGCTGCCCCGGAGGCATCAATGGTTTGCTGGGCTTTGCGGATCGTGGCGGTGGGCTTGAACGCCACCCGGATCACGATCGGCTCACCGTTGCTGATGCCGCCTTGAATGCCGCCTGAATTGTTGGTGGCTGTGTGCAGACGACCGTCGCTGCTGGGCACAAAGGCGTCGTTGTGCTCGCTCCCCAACAACAGGGTGCCGCCAAAGCCTGAACCGATTTCAAAGCCTTTGGTCGCTGGCAGCGACATGACAGCTTTTGCCAGCTCGGCCTCGAGCTTGTCAAACACAGGCGAGCCCAGAGCTACCGGCGGCCGCCGCACCACGCACTCGATCACACCGCCGCACGAATCGCCTTCGCGTCCGATCGATTCGATGCGTTCAATCATGTGTTCGGCCACAGCCGCATCGGGGCAACGCACGATGTTGGCTTCCACCGCAGCTGTGCTCACAGCAGCTGGGTCGATGGTCGCTTCGATCGTGTGGATGCGTTTGACCCAGGCGATCACTTCGGTGCCATGGGCCTTGGCGAGCAGTTGTTTGGCGATTGCGCCGGCGGCGACACGGCCAATCGTCTCGCGGGCCGAGGCGCGGCCTCCGCCGCTGCGGGCCTGAATGCCGTATTTGGCTTGGTAGGTGGCATCGGCATGGGAGGGCCGAAAGGCCACCTGCATTTCTTTGTAGTCGCCGGGTCGCTGATCCTTGTTGCGCACCACCATGGCAATCGGGGTGCCCAGGGTCATGCCATCGAGCAGCCCGCTGAGAATCTCGACTTGATCGTCTTCTTTGCGTGGGGTGGTGATCTTGCTCTGACCCGGTTTGCGCCGATCGAGTTCGCTTTGGATCGCGGCCAGATCGAGTGGCAGCCGCGGCGGGCAACCATCGACGATCACCCCCACCCCGCCGCCGTGGGATTCACCAAAGGTGCTGATGCGAAAGAGCTGGCCGAAGCTGCTGCCCATGGGCGTTGTGCGCTGGTGTGAGCCTACAAAGCTGCTTTCGTAGCGTCATGGTGGTTTCGGCCGATCTCTGGTGCGTCAAGCTGAGCGAGTGAGCCTGATCATGCAGCGGCTGCAGGCGCACTACCCCGAAACGCCGGTGCCGCTTGACCACAGCGATCCGTTCACCCTGCTGATTGCGGTGCTGCTCAGCGCCCAGTGCACCGACAAGAAGGTCAATGAGGTGACGCCGGCGTTGTTTGCAGCTGGACCCACTCCTGCCGCCATGGCCGCCTTGAGCGAGGCCGAGATCCTCGGGCACATTCGCCAGCTGGGACTGGCCAAAACCAAAGCCCGTAACGTCAAACGCTTGGCCGAGTTGTTGCTTGAGCGCCATGGCGGCGCGGTTCCCTGCAGCTTTGAAGCGCTTGAAGCGCTGCCGGGGGTTGGTCACAAGACTGCCAGCGTGGTGATGGCCCAGGCGTTTGGCGTGCCGGCGTTTCCGGTCGACACCCACATTCACCGCCTGGCGCAGCGCTGGGGCCTGAGCAGCGGCATCAACGTCGAGCAGACCGAGCATGATCTCAAGCGCCTGTTCCCCAAAGACGCCTGGAACCGGCTGCACCTGCAGATCATTTTTTATGGGCGCGAGTTCTGCACGGCCCGCGGTTGCGATGGCACGGTCTGTCCGCTCTGCCGTGAGCTCTACCCTCGCCGCCGCAAGCCCGTGATTTGGCGCAAGCCTTAATGCCTCGGCTTGATGTCTCATCACACAGGTCAAGCTTTGTGCTGCGCGCCAACACCAAAAAGCCCCCTGCCGGAGCAGGGGGCCTTGGGGATTCCGTAGCTGGATT
>JBMSMG010000117.1:0-3638 GCA_049421025.1 Prochlorococcaceae cyanobacterium
GCGGGGTTCCACCAGCGGTCGATGTGGAACACGTGGCTGGCTCGGGTGAGGTTGAGGCCCACGCCGCCTGCCTTGAGTGAGAGCAGGAACAGCTGCGGCCCCCTGGGGTCGTCCTGGAACCGATCGACCATGGCCTGGCGCTCGTTTTTGGAGGTGCCGCCGTGCAGAAAAGGCACCTCGGCGCGCCATTTGCGCTCCAAGTGGGCTTTGAGCAGGTGGCCCCATTCGGCGAATTGGGTGAACAGCAAGGCCCGATCGCCGGCCTCAATCACCTCTTCGAGGATCTCCTCGAGCCGCTGCACCTTGGCGCTGCGGCTGGTGAAGCTGCCGTTGGCGCCGATGGCGGCTTCGGGCGCTTCTTTGAGCGCCAGGGCCGGGTGGTTGCAGATCTGCTTGAGCTTGGTGAGCAGGGCCAGCACCTGGCCGTGTTTCTGGCCCAGGGGCGCGCGGGCAATGGCATCGAGGCTCTCCTCGACGGTTTTGTTGTAGAGCTTTTTCTGCTCGGGGGCCAGGCCCACCCATTCGCTCAGTTCGAGCTTTTCGGGCAGGTCCGAAATGATCGATTTGTCGGTTTTGAGGCGCCGCAAAATGAACGGGCCGACGCGCGCCTTGAGGTCGCGCAGCGAGGCCATGTCGCCGTAGCGCTCGATCGGCAGCCGGTAGCGCTGCCTGAAGAACGGCTCATCGCCCAGCACCTTGGGATTGAGGAAGTCCATCAGTGCCCACAGTTCGCTGACGCGGTTCTCAACCGGGGTGCCGGTCAGGGCAATGCGGAAGCGTGAGCTCTTGCCGGCGCGGCCCAGATCGCGGGCCGCCATCGACTGCTTGGCGCCCGGGTTCTTGATCGCCTGGGCTTCATCGATCACGACCCCCTGCCAGTCGATCGCCTCGAGCAGCTCGCTGTCGCGTTGCAGCAGCCCGTAGCTGGTGAGCACCAGGTCCACGTCTTTGAGGGCTTTTTTCAGGGCGGCTTCGCTGCTGGGGCGGCGCGGGCCGTAGTGCTCGCGCACCTTGAGCTTGGGGGTGAAGCTGTGGGCCTCGCGCTTCCAGTTGGTGAGCACCGAGGTCGGCGCCACCAGCAGCACGGGTCGCTTGAGCTCGCTTTCGGCTTTGAGGTGCTGCAAAAAAGCCAGCAGCTGGATCGTTTTGCCCAGGCCCATGTCGTCGGCCAGGCAGGCCCCCTGGTCAAAGCGATGCAAAAAGGCCAGCCAGCCCAGGCCGCGCTCCTGGTAGGGCCGCAACTGGCCGGCAAAGCCTTCAGGCGCCGGCAGCGGGTCGGGGGCTTTTTGCTGGTGGTACTGCTCCAGCACCGCCTGCAGGCGCGGGCCCGCATCGAACTGGTGCACCGGCAGACGCATCAGCGTTTCGCCCTCGTTGGCTGTCAGCCGCAGGGCGTCATCGAGGCTCAGGCCGGGGTCAGCTGCGCAGAAGCGCTCGGCGTTGCGCAGATCGCTCGGGCGCAGCTCGATCCAGGCCCCCTTGTGCTGCACCAGGGGGCTGCGCTTGGCCTGCAGGCGCTCGAGATCCTTGAGCGTCAAGGTGACGCCGCCGATCATGAGCTCCCAGCTCCACTCAAGGCTTTCGCCCAAGGTGAAGCCCCGCGATTTGGCCGGCAGCTCCGCTTTGATCGCCAGACCCAGACGGCTGGCCAGGCCCCCGCTGAGGCTGGGGGGCAGCAGCACGCCGACGCCCACATCGCGCAGTTGGGCAGCAGCGGTGCGCACCAGCACAAACGCTTCGGCGGGTGTGAGCTGCATGCGCTCAGGGGTGGCCGAATCGAGGCCCCGCTCGATCGGTTCAAACACCGTCAGCGCCCGGCCCAGGCCCTCCAGCAGCAGCTGGCTGGGTTGGGGTACGGCGATTTCGCCCAGGTAAATGTCGCGATCGCCCAGGGCCCACACCTCAGCCGCCGGCAGCTTGAGGCTGGGATCAGCTTCGGCTTGCAGCGCAAAGCTCAGGTTCCACAGCTCGTCGCCCTCGGCCGGGGTGTCGAGCTCCAGGGCCGTGCGGGCTGGTGCGACGCGGCCGGCCACTGCTTCGCGCCAGTGGTGGGTCGCCACCTCGAGGCGTTCGGTTTCCTCCTCGTCGAGGCCTAGCTGCCCATGGCCCGGCCCCAGGGCTTTCTGCCAGGCCCCAAGCAAGGGATCAAGCCCCTGGGGGTCGGCGGCAAAGCCGTCGCGCAGCTGCCCATCGAGCAGGGCCTCTAGAAAACTGGCCACCCGCAGCCGCCCGCTGCCTGGTCTGCGGCAGGCCAGGGCGAGCTCGCCGCTGCTGCCTTCGGCCGTGGCGCAGGTGGCCACCTGGGGCAGCCGTGTGGCGAACTCTTCAAGGCGGTGGCGGTCGTCCTCGCGGTTGAGCAGCGGCAGCCAGCGCGCGCGGCCCTCTTCAACCAGCGGCAGGTAACGCCCGCGGGCGATCAGGCTCAGCGCCCAGCGCTGCAAGTGGCTCCACCAGCGCAGGTCATCGGCGAGCTCGGGGTTGCCTCCTGAGAGCGGCAACCGGCTGAGCCATTCGGCGGCGGCGGCGGGTTTGAGGGCCAGTCCCTCGATCCGCCACGGCCACCATTCCACGGTTTTGGGTAGCGGCTGACCGGCCTGCAGCGGCAAGCCGCTCCAAGGACCCTCGCCGGCCGTTTTGCCCTTGGCCGCCTGCCCGCGGCTGGGCAGGGTGAGGGTGGCGCTGGCCGGGCGCAGCGCCTCAGACCACAGGTCGTTGTCGTCGAGCCAGGCGGCCAGGTCATCAACCACCAGGCTGAAGGGGTGATCGCTGGCTGTTTTGGCGGGGCTGATGGGTTCTGCTACGCGCCAGGTGTCAGCCCACAGCAACAGCCGCCCGCCCGAGCCTTCGGGCGGAAACAGCCAGGTGGCATGCAGCAGGCTCATGAACCGGTGGGTTCGGGCCCCATCAAGGGCGCCTCAGACGGCAGACAACGCGGTTGAGCTGGGTGAGCAGCAAGGCACTGCCAACCAGGGGGAGCCAAAGCGGCAGCCACCCGCGAAGCACTCCCATCATCACTGTTGAGAGGCTCTCTGTCACGTCAATCGGGCTCGCCAGGCTGCAGATGCCGCACACAGCACCGACCAGACCCGCCTGCAGATGGCTGTCGTCAGGGTCGACCCGCTGCAGATGAAAGGCCAATAGCCCATAGAAAAAGCCGCAACCGCCAGCGCGCAAGGCGGTTTCAAACGCTGCGCCCAGACTCTCGGATTGCCCCAATGGAGTGCTCAGCTGCAGCAGCAACGCCAGCAGCAGCGCGCACGCTCCGCCGCCCAGCGCCCAGCTGATTGATTGCAGCCGCAGGGCGGCGCGCTGCGGGGCCAGGTTGGTGGGCGCGCTGCTCAAAGGCTCAGGGCTGACCTGTGCTGGGCGATCATGCCTTGCTTAGGTTTTGTTCGCGCAGCCATGGCCGCCACCCCGAAGACCGGCGCAGAGATTCGCGCGGCCTTTCTGGCTTTTTACGAGCAGCGCGGCCACAAGCCCATGGCCAGCGCCTCGCTGGTGCCAGACGACCCCACGGTGCTGCTGACCATCGCCGGCATGCTGCCGTTCAAGCCGGTGTTTCTGGGCCAGCAGCAGCGCCCTGCGCCGCGGGCCACCAGCTCCCAGAAATGCATCCGCACCAACGACATCGAAAACGT
>JBMSMG010000118.1:0-3611 GCA_049421025.1 Prochlorococcaceae cyanobacterium
TTTTGCGCCACGCCCTGATCGGGCTGCGGCCTTAGGCAAGTTCGACGCGGTTGCGTCCGCCCTCTTTGGCGCGGTAGAGCGCCTGGTCGGCACGCTCGAGGGTGGCGTCACTGGCTTCGCCGGGGGTGAAGCGCGCGGCGCCAATCGAGATCGTCACCTGCAGTGGTTCGCTGTGTTGCTCGACCGTGACCTTGCAGCGTTCGACCGCCTGGCGCAGCCGTTCGCCAAGGCCTGCAGCATCGCTGTTGGTGCTGAGGTGATCAGCCAGCACCAGGATCTCTTCACCGCCCAGCCGGATCACGTGATCACCCGGGCGGGTGGCCGCCTCCAGCGCCTGTCCAACCGCGATCAGCACCTGGTCGCCGAGGGCGTGCCCCCAGGTGTCGTTGAAACGTTTGAAGTGATCGATGTCGACCATGAAGAAGTGGAGCCCGCTGTCGCGTTGCTGTTGGGCTTCGAGCAACTCACCCAGGTGGTGATTGAGCCAGGCGCGGTTCTTCAGCCCTGTGAGCTGATCAAAGAAGGCCTTTTGCCTGTAGTCCTTTGACTCGGCATCGCTGCTCTGGGCTTTTTGGTTCGAGCTGTAGAGCCGCTCGCACACCGTCACCAACAACCGGTAGGCGAAGTGATGGGAACTGCTCGCCAGCTCGAGCAGCACCTGCCGCTCAAGCAGCAGCAGGCGCGCTGGGGTGGTGGCGATCACCCAGGCCGAGGTGAGGTTGCCCGTCAGGGCCGATCCCTCGCCCACCAGTTCGCCCACCTGCACCGCACCGATGCTTTGCGCGTCGCTGGGTTGCAGCTTGACCGCCAGCTCTCCTTCGAGCAGCACAAAGGCTGAGTTGTTGTTGGCGTTGCCTTCGAGCACCACCTTGCCTGCTTCAACCTGCAGTTGCCGGCATTGACGCAGCAGCGGCTCCAGCGTTTGTGCCTCAGCTTCAGCAATGAAACCCAGCCTGACGGCATCAGCACTGCTGAAGGGCATCTGGTGATGTGTCGATCCGGCAGTCATGGCGAGCTTGTCAGTTCCGATCTGCCAATCCAAGCTGGATATAGATGGCAACGTTCACCATGCTGCCCCGTTCTTGTGTCATGCGCAGCAGGTTGCTGGGGATTGCCGCGTTGATGCTGTGCCTCACGGGGAGCGATGCGTTGGCGCAGACGAATCTGCGCAACACCTTTCCGGGGCGGCGCATTGGCGGCGGCACCCGCGGCGAATGCAGCGCCCGGCTGCTGGCCCATTTGGTGCCATCGAGCAGTGTTTTTGCCCCTGGCCGCGGCGTCACGATCGGGCTGCTCGAGGGCCCCACGGCCCAGCCCAGGCCATTGCAGATTGCGTTTCGGCCGTTGAACAGTGCCGGTACTGCTGAGGCGGCTCAGGCGCGCACCAGCATGCGCGAGTTGCCTGCCGGCCAGGCCGGTGTGGTGCTGTTGGCCGTGCAGCCCATCAAGACCGCCACCATCTGGGAGTCGGCGTACCGCTGCGATGAGGGAAGCTCATCTGGCAGTGATCCGCTCGATTTTGTGCAGAGTGCATCGCCGCCTGCGGTGAGCCTGCTTGTCGCCGATGCCCAGGGTGATGACACCCGCATCGAAGCCGCGCTCGTGCGATTGCGCGCCGCCTGCGGCTCAACCGTTGCCACCGCTGAGGTAGCCAAGGCCTTTGGCCTTGCCGATGTGATCAGCCCTGAGTGGCCCCAGCAGCTGCCGGTGCGATGCCCCTGAGCTCCCAGATCTCCAGCGGTTCGCGCCGGCCCTTGACCGGCAGGGTGCCCCAGGCTTGCCAGATCAGTTGTTCGCACCAGTTCGTCTCTTCTGCTGAGGCGTCGTGGTGCAGCAGCTCTCGGGTGCTGCCCGAGACCAGCACGCGCACCACGCCATCGTGATGCTCTTTGTCGAGGCTCTCCAGCCGTGAGGCGCAATTGACGGTGTCGCCAATGACGGCGTACTCGAGCCGCTCGCTGCTGCCCATCGACCCCGCCAGCACCGGCCCCGAGTGAATGCCAATGCGCATGCGCATCGCTGGGGCGCCCTCGCGCTCCAGCGTGTCGTTGAGCTCGGCCATGCCGTGCTGAATCGCCAGCGCCGTGGCGAGCGCGGCGCGGGCATCAGCGCCGGTGCCTGGGCTGATCGGGGCGCCGAAGACCCCTAAAAAGCCATCGCCTGTGAATTTGTTGACCATGCCGCCGCGGCTGGTGATGGCCGGCACGCAGCAGGCCATGCCGCGGTTGAGCCAGTCCAACAGAGCTGCTGGTTCAAGCCGCTCTGAGACGCTGGTGAAGCTGGCGGTGTCTGAGAACAGCACCGTCACCGGCAGTTGTTTGCCTTCAAATCGCCCGTCGCTGAGCAGGCGCTCGCGCTGGCTCCACAGCTCTTGGGCCACAGCGGGCGAGGTGGTCTGGCCCAGCAGGCGCTGCACCTGCTGGCGTTGTTGTTGGGCCAGGGCACCGCGGCGCAGCAGGCCAGTGCCGCCAAACAGCAGCAGTGCCACCAGCGGTTCGCTCATCTCGAGCCAGCTGTGGGCCAGCAGCAGCAGGCCAATGGCGGCGCTGCTCCAGGCCAGCAGCAGCAGCGCCAGCACCAGCAGGCCGCGGCGAATCGGTGAGATCCGCTCGGCCACCAGAGCACCCAGCAGGCAGGCCAACAGCACAAAGGCATTGGTCAGCTCAACGCTGGCTGCCCAGATTTTTTGGGCGTGACCGGCCTGCTCGGGGCTGCTGCTCAGCGCCGCTAGGCGCTGGGCGTGCACCTCAACCCCTGGCATCAGTTTTTGGGCAGCGCCGTTGTGAAAGCGGGTGTGCGGGGTTTCAAACTGATCGCGCAGCGATGGTGCCGTGCTGCCGATCAGCGCCACTCTGCCGCGCACATCGGCCTTTGGAACCTGCCCCGTCAGCAGCTGCTGCAGGGTCCACTGCCTAAAGCTGCCGGGCTGGTGATACGGCAGCATTTGCTGGTAGCCGCTGGCATCGAGGCTGTAGTAGCCGCCCGAGTCAGCGCCCAGCCACTGCTCGGGTCGATGTCCCGCTTCGATCTGCTGGCGGCGGTTGCTGGTGCCTGCTGCCACCTCGTACAGCCGCAGCGGCAAGCCCACGGTGGCGGCGTCCTGGCCGCCCACATGCACCAGATCTCGGCGCACCACACCGTCAACGTCGACGATCAGGTCGTTGTAGGCACGTTGCTGCGTTGGGGTGCCCGGGATCGGCCCAATGCCATCGGCCAGGTTGAAGATCGAGATCAACCGCGGGTTGCTGCCGATGCGCTGGCGCAGGCAAGCCTGGCCGGGACCAACCCCCTTGTCGCGGTAAAGATCCAGGCCGATGGCGCTGGCCCCATCGGCGCTCAGGCGATCGATGGCGTCACACAAGAGCCGATCATCGATCGGCCAGCCGTAGGCCTGTATGTCGCTTTCGCCGATGCCGATGATGGCGATCGGCAAGCCGGCGGCGCTCGGTGCAGGGCGCACCGTGGTGATCAGGTCGTAGGCCAGCAGGTTGACCCCTTCGAGCACCTGGGTGAGCTCAAGCCCCCGCAGCACCAGCGCAGCAAGGCCATAGGGCGCCAGCCGCAGCAGCAGGTTGCGTGCGCGCCGGCTCAGTTGAGGCATGCGATCAGAA
>JBMSMG010000119.1:0-3576 GCA_049421025.1 Prochlorococcaceae cyanobacterium
GGCGAGCCTTCTGCGGTTGACCATGGTCATGACCATGGTCACGAACACAACGCTGGTCACCGGAGTCCAGTCACGCCCAACGCCGTTGACTCAGGCCGCAGCAGCTTTGCGCTGCTGATTGGCGTAATAGACGGCAGCACCACCAGCGGCCACAACCAGGCCGCCGCTGAGCGCCAGAAACACAAGGGTCTGCAGCAGCAACAGGGTCAAACCCAGTGCCGAGAAGGCTGTGATGCGGATCTTCGCCTTGATCAGCAGGGTCAGCAGCAGCAGCACCGTGGCCTTGAGGGCCAGCACCTTGGCGGCGCTGAACGGGCACAACGGGTTGAGAAGCATGACGCGATCGCAGCTGCTCCCATGTTGGTGGCGGGCGCCTAAAAGCGCGGCTCCAGCGGCAACATCAAGCAGAGCAGCTGCAGCCCTTGAAGAGCTGCATCGGAGGCGCTGCCCGCCGACACCGCCGTCAACTGGGCATCGTCAAGAGGAACGCGCTCACCCACCAGGCGCTCAAAGCGCTCGAGCAGCGACGGCTCCACCGGTATGCCCCGACTGGCCGCCAGCGCCACCAAATCGGCACGGCTGCTGAGCCGCTCGAACTGGGCGCGAAAGTGGCCCCCGGGCTCATTGAGCGCGCAAATCAACTCGGCAAGCGAATTGAGCTCAGAGGGTCGTAACTCACCCAGCTCAGCCACAGGGTGATCAGAGAGCGTGCGGCGGATCTGCTGCAGCACTTCGGGCGGGCAAACAGCGGGGGCAGAGGTCGCCATGAACCAAAACGGCGAGGGTCTAGCCGCAACGTAGACAGCACATCGATCAAACCCCAACACTCGACAAACCGCCCGCAAAGCGGTACATCTGTATTAACGCGTGAACCCTGCCCATGCCTGCCGGTCCCACCGAGCCCCTGACCACAGCGCAGCAGGAGCTGTACGACTGGCTGGCCGACTACATCGGCGTGCATCGCCACAGCCCCTCGATCCGCCAAATGATGGAAGCCATGGGCCTGCGCTCACCGGCGCCGATCCAAAGCCGCCTCAAACACCTGCAGCAAAAAGGCTGGATCACCTGGCAGGAGGGGCAAGCCCGCACCCTGCAGCTGCTGGGCCACATGGCGGCCGGCATCCCGGTGCTGGGGGCCGTTGCCGCCGGCGGGCTGGTCGAAACCTTTGACGATGTCAGCGAGCGACTCGAACTCGAGCCGGTGCTGCAGACCAAGGGGCTGTTTGCCCTCACCGTTAATGGTGATTCGATGGTCGATGCCCACATTGCCGACGGCGATGTGGTGCTGATGGAGCCGGTGAACGACCCCGCCCGCCTGCGCAACGGCACCATCGTCAGCGCACAGGTCGCCGGCAGCGGCACCACGCTCAAGCACTTTCACCGCCAAGGCGGCACCGTCACCTTGGAGGCGGCCAACCCCGCCTACCAGCCGATCGTGCTGCCAGCCGAGCAGGTGGCTGTTCAGGGCAAGCTGGTCGCGGTTTGGCGCCAGGTCTGAGCCCAGACCCTGGCGTTGTAAGCTCTCCTCACGCCAGGCAAGGCCCCACGCGGGCCAGGCAGAACGACCAGCGTTCCCGCCGCCACGCGTCACCCACGGGGCCATAGCTCAGCTGGTAGAGCACCTGCATGGCATGCAGGGGGTCAGCGGTTCGAGTCCGCTTGGCTCCACTTAGTTACCGCAAAGGATCTCGGGGCCGATGAGCCCCTTTTTTGTTGCCAGTGATCAGGGTGTTAGTGCAAAAGTCAGCGCAAAATCTCAGGCGAAATTGCGGTTTGCGCTCAATTCTCCTGACGCCACAGTTCCCGCAGCAGCCAGTGCTGGAGGTGCAGCAGGCTCATGCCCAGCCCGATTGTGACCAGGCAGAGGTCGTGGCCTAATCGGTATTGATTGGCAACAGCAGGCAGGCAAGGCGGCTCATCCGACTCAGTATCAACGCCAACCATCCAGGTTCAGCCAGCACCACATGGCCCTCCGTCGCGCCCTCTCATTTTCTGTTCTATCTGCCGCCTGTATCGCCGGGTTGAACTCGCTGTATCCCGCTAGTGCGCAGCAGTCGGTGGATTGTTGGCTGAACGACAAGAAGCAGACCTGCACGATCCAGCCCTGGCGCAAGGGCGGCATGGAGATCAGCTTCAGCGGCGGTGCGATCTATCGCTTCGTTCCGGCTGGGCCGCCGACCACAGACCAGCGGGTGATGCGCGATGAAAGCGGCCACAAGTGGCTGATGAGTGGTCACCACAGCTTTGAGCTGGAGGAGCAGCGTGGTTATCGCACCCGGATTTCCGTCTCCAGTGTGCGCAGCCAGCCCGCACCCGTTGTGGATCACAGCACCCACAGCAAGGTGAAGCTGAATGGTCATGGCCAGAACACGGTCACGCTCTATGCCAAGCCAAGCTTCGGAGCCGCCATTGCTGGCATGGGCGTCTCAGGTGAAACCCTCGACAAGCTGAAGTGCACCGAGAACAGCATGGGAACGTGGTGCCGCGTGGGCTATCCAGGGCAGAGCGGACGTGTGCTTTGGGTGCACCGCGACTCGCTGATCTTTATCGGCGACGGTGAGTGAGCCGCCGCTTCTGACGGCTGTACTGGAGCAGCCATCCAGGGCAGCGATGATCCGGATGGCTGCAGGCGCACTACATGAGAAGTTCGATCCCGAGAGGTTCAGATCTGCATGGCATCTGTTGAATGATTCCTGCGCTTCTCGCGTTCGCGTTTGTGCTGCCAATCCCCCTGTTCGGCCGGAGGGGTGGTGAACGCACGGATGAAGCGGCCTTGAAGCAGCTGCGGATGGCCTTCGAGGCTATGGATGTAGCTGTGCTGAGCGGCCATCCCCGCTGCCGCGAGCCAAACCTGTATGGCCTCTACGTTCGTGGCAGCCGCCAAGTCGTGGTCTGCCCTCGCGGCGATCAGAGCAGCACTCTTCGTCACGAGGGCTGGCATGCAGTGCAGAGCCTATGCCTGGGTCATCGTCCCTGGCTCAGTCGCGAGATCGTCGAACAACGCCTCAGCCGCAACGACCGTGCCGAACTTCAGGCCCTGGTTGCCCCGGATCGCTGGTGGCGTGAAGCGGAGGCTCGAGTCATCGCGAGCTTGAGGGTCAACGCTTACTTACAGGAGGTGGAACGGGCCTGCACGCCCATGAGATCAGACGTTCAGACACCATGACTGGCTCCACAAGCACCCAACAACACCAAGCCACTCTTCCAATCTCCCGCGTCGATCTCTGCAAGGGTTCAGGCGATCAGCTCCGACGCGGTGAACAGGGTCATCTGATTAGCTATCCCTTCGCCTACGGCTGGTGATGAGTGCAGCCGAGCCGGTCACGAGTGCAGCCGCTCCCGTCAGATAGCCAAGTGGAATCAACGCAAAGGGTTCTTGCAGCATCCCCCGTTCATCGATGCGCTGCCCGATCGACTTGTAAGCCACGGCGGAGCTGAGGCAGGCAACAGCAAAGAACAGCGCTAGATGTTTCATGCGAGGTCCGCCTCCTGTCCCCGCAGCTTGGCAACCATCACCAAGGTGGTGCCAATACCTGCTGTCGCGGCGAGGGTTGGGGCAGGTCGGCGCAGCAGGGC
>JBMSMG010000120.1:0-3529 GCA_049421025.1 Prochlorococcaceae cyanobacterium
GTGGGATGTTCAGCTCTGGCTTCGGCTGGCGCTGGGGCCGCATGCACAAGGGCATCGACATTGCCAACAACGTCGGCACCCAAATTGTTGCCGCCAAAGATGGCGTCGTCAGCTTTTCTGGCTGGCATGGCGGTGGGTACGGTTACCTGGTGACGATCAGCCACAGCGATGGCAGTCGCTCCCTATACGCCCACAACAGTCGACTGCTGGTCCAAGAAGGACAGCAGGTCGAACAGGGCCAGCAGATTTCCTTGATGGGCAGCACCGGGCGCAGCACTGGCCCCCACCTGCACTTTGAAATTCATCCACCAGGGCGCGGTGCCGTGAACCCCTTGCAATTCCTGCCCCAGCGCGCCTGATCGAGCTCTTGGAGTGAACCTTGGGCCAACAAGCCCATCGTCTACACTCTCTAAACCGCGGCTCGGTAGCTCAGCTGGTTAGAGCGTGGGATTCATAACCCCAAGGTCGGGAGTTCAAGTCTCCCCCGAGCCATGCCGTGTCGCTGTTGCGGCGCAGCTCAATCTTGAGCTGTTCTCAAGCGAACTGCGCAGCATCTGTGCAGCATCAGGAATCAGCGCAGTTCAATCGCGTTGAGGCGATCCCGAAACCCAGCAGAGTCGTGCTCAGCCTCGCTGTCAGCCGTGAGCAAGGGAACAACGGTGAAGGGTCCGTGCATCGATGACTCATCGGAATGCCGGTCCGCAGCAGCGATCAGTTCAGTGGTCTGAGGCCCTGCAGCAGTGGAGCTGCTGCGCCTGCTTGGCCTTGTGCGTGAGCTACTGCTGCGACCCTCTGTTGCCCGTTGCAGGGCGCGGCTACGGTTCGCTTCAGCCACGGTTTGGCCTTCTTTGGGCCTGAGCAGGGGGTTGCTCTTGAGCTCTCCGCGAAGCTGACTCAGCAAACGGAAATGCCCTGTTGTGTTGTATTTCCGCAGCACTGACGGATCCCAAGTCATGGCCAATCCCTGATTGGATCAGCCTAAGGCGCAGCCCATCGATGCCCGAATCGTGATAGGTTGTAACAGCCCTAGGTCGTAGTCATTCCGACTACGCCTAGTCGTGTTGAACGACACAGCGCGCGATGGTCTGTCATGACGGATCAACGCCACACGCATTAGGGCCTCTCACCAACTGACCTTTATCAACTGCGCCATGTCCAGGCTTGTCGGTCTGCCAGCTCCCGACTTCACCGCCACTGCCGTGGTGGACCAGGAATTCAAAACGGTCTCCCTGTCTCAGTACCGCGGCAAGTACGTGGTGCTGTTCTTCTACCCCCTGGACTTCACCTTCGTTTGCCCAACTGAGATCACGGCGTTCTCCGACCGTTACAGCGAGTTTTCGAGCCGCAACTGTGAGGTTCTCGGTGTTTCGGTCGACAGCGAGTTCAGCCACCTGGCCTGGATCCAGACCGATCGCAAGAACGGCGGTATTGGCGACATTGCCTACCCCTTGGTGGCCGACCTCAAGAAAGAGATCGCCCGCGCCTATGAAGTGCTCGACGAAGACGCCGGTGTGGCCCTGCGCGGTCTGTTCATCATCGATCCCCAGGGCGTGATCATGCAGGCCACCATCAACAACCTGCCTGTGGGCCGCAGTGTCGATGAGACCCTGCGTCTGCTGCAGGCCTTCCAGTATGTGCAGTCGCATCCCGATGAGGTGTGCCCCGCCAACTGGACTCCTGGTGACAAGACCATGAACCCTGATCCAGTGAAGTCCAAGGACTTCTTTGCTGCGGTTAACTGATCAGCTCAACGCCTTGTTGAAGCGTTCTACGGATTTGTTGGGGGGCCATGCCCCCCTTTTTTCATGCCAGTGCTAACAGGCTGCTTAGCAGCCTGCGCCCGTCACTGCCGCCCAAAGCCGGATCGCAGGCCCTCTCGGGATGGGGCATGAGCCCCAGGACGTTGCCGGCTTTGCTGCAGATGCCAGCGATGTCATGGGCCGAGCCATTTGGGTTGCTGGCGTAGCGAAGCACGATCTGCCCTTGATCCTGCAGCTGCTTGAGCGTGTCAGCGTCGGCTTGGTAGCGGCCCTCACCATGAGCGATGGGGAATGTGACGCGTTCATGGTTGTTGTAGCCCTGCAGCCAGCTGCACGAGCCTGGTTGCACGATCAGCTCGCATGGTTCACAGATGAAATGGAGATGTTGATTGCGTGTCAGGGCCCCCGGAAGCAGGCCCATTTCAGTCAACACCTGAAATCCGTTGCAGATCCCGAGCACAGGTCCGCCACGCTCGGCGAAGGCGTGCACTTGTTCCAGCACTGGAGCGAACCGGGCGATGGCTCCGCACCGCAGGTAATCGCCGTAGCTGAAGCCACCGGGCAGAACCACAGCGGAAATGCCGCTCAGATCTGTGTCTTCATGCCACAGAAATCGCGTTGAAAGCCCCAAGCAGCCTTCCAGGGCCCAACGCATGTCGCGGTCGCAGTTCGAACCTGGAAAAACGATGATGCCAATGGTCATGGCTGTTGCTCCCCTGTAGCCAGGGTCAGCTGCCAGTCCTCGATGACTGGATTGGCCAAAAGGCGATCACTCAAGAGCTCGAGCTGGCTGCGGGCTGTTTCTGCATCAGGAGCCTCCAGCTCCACCTCGACTGAGCGACCGATTCGAAGCTTGACCAGTCCAGTGACCCCAAGTCTTGACGCAGCAGCACGGGTGGCCTCACCAGCGGGATCGAGCACCGATGGACGCAAGGAAACCTGAACGTTCGCGCGGTAGATGGCCACAGCAGCCTGTTGAGACAGTTGTTAAATCTTGCCAGCAGCCCCATCCATCAGCAGCGGCTGTGGTCACGGTGAAGACAGACCCTTGGGGGCTCTGCCCATGCCGGTACATCGGGCCGCCGCTGGAGGTGGCGGAGCGCTCTTTCTCGTCGTGCTCAGTTCTGTGCTCAATTGTGCGCTCGGTTCTGCCGCCGCAATTCCTGCAAAGCTGCAGTGCCGGCTGGCGGATGGCCCTTGGCAGCGGTGCCGCATGATCGTGGCTGCCGATGGCTTGGCCTGGACCCTTGAACTGGCAGGCGAGTCGATTCATTTTCGCCACGATGGCCGCGGCATGGTGAGCATGGAGCGTCAGGATCAACGCGGCAGACACGTGCAGCCGCGCTGGTTAGCCGACGCCAGCCTCTGTTGGGATGGCGTCTGCGCCAGGGGAGCTATTCCGCTGGACTGAGGGGGGCAGTTTGAAACGGTGTGGGTGTGCCCACTGGCTGTTGCAGCACCTCCGCAATGCGTACCCGATCTAGGCCAAAGCCCAGAACAACGAGCTTGAGTCGAGAGCTGCAGGCAGCATCGAGGAGATCTTCAGCCTCACCTTCGTACCAGCAGTTGAGCCTCGGGCCCACAGCCTGAATCTGCAAGAGGCGCTGCTTTCCAGCCATCGCCAACCATCCCTTGAGACGAACCACGGTCTGCTGACTCAGCAGAGCCTGGAGCCTGTTCTCGATGTCGCTCTGCTGCCAGTTGCCACCAAGATCAAACGCCAGGCTCTCGATCGCAACGTGAGCATGGTCATGGTGCTCGTGCTCGTG
>JBMSMG010000121.1:0-3497 GCA_049421025.1 Prochlorococcaceae cyanobacterium
CAGAGCGGGCATCAGCTCGCGCACCGCTCGCTTGGCGCTCAAGGCATGGCGCAGGGCTTGGGATTGAGCAACAGCAAGCTCAGCATCGAGCACTGCAGTTGGGTGAGATCGGCCAGGCTGCGCTCCACATCGGAGTTGAAGCTGGGCTCTACCGGCGGCGCTGCACTGGTCTGGACCTCAGACAGAGCCAGGGGCGGGGGCAGCGATTCAGCCTGGGCCGCCGCGCCACTACCCAACACCATGGCCAGCATCAACACACAAGACTGGCACCTCATCGCATCACAAGCATCTAGCTCTGGCTTAGCCAAAGCGGCTGTTGAAGCGATGAGCAGAAGTACCGGCTGCTCAGACGATTTGACCGACCATCACCGCGGCAACAGCTGAAAACAGCGTGATGCCAAGAGCGGTCATGGGGTTCTGGCCCTGGGCCACGGCGATGGTGGTCACCACACCGGCGCCAAGCGCGGCCACGGCAAGCTGGCTGACCACTTCAGAGCGCTGTTGCGGATTGGGCAGCACGGCACAAAGGCGATTGCCGCGACGCTATGGGGCCCCATGGGTGAGCGCTTGCGAGAAGCGGCAAGTCGTTACCTGCGGTGGGAGTTCTTCACCTGGCGTTACAGGATGGCTGTAGAGGATTGCGTTACAGGCGCGATGCCGGCCTGGCGCGGCCGCTGCTGGCCCACTGCTTGAGCTGCTCAAGCTGCTCACGGGCTGTGCGCGAGAGCGGCACCACCTGGCTAGCGGCAGCGATCAGGTCGGCCTCACCAAAATCGCGACCTTCGGCAAAGGCCAGGTGCATGGCCTCGATCACGGTCTGCTCGAGCTCGGCGCCCGAAAAGCCTTCGGTGCGATCCACCAGGACCTGCAGCGGAATGCTGTGCTCAGGCCGGCGGCGGCGCAGCTGCAGATCCAAGATCGCGGCGCGCTCGGAGCCGCTGGGCAGATCGAGCAGAAAAATCTCATCAAAACGGCCCTTGCGAAGCAGTTCTGGAGGCAGGCTTTCAACGCCGTTGGCGGTGGCCACCACAAACACGGCGCTGGTCTTCTCAGCCATCCAGGTGAGCACCGTGGCCAGCACCCGCTGGCTGGTGCCGCCATCGCTGCGCACATTGCCGCCGAAACCCTTGTCGATCTCATCGATCCACAGCACGCAGGGAGCCATCGCCTCGGCGCGCTGAATCATGTCGCGGGTGCGCGCTTCGCTGGCGCCTACCAGTCCGGCGAACAGCCGGCCCACATCGAGGCGCAGCAGCGGCATGCCCCAGGTGTGGGCAATCGCCTTGGCGGTGAGCGACTTGCCGGTGCCCTGGGGCCCTACCAGCAGAACACCCCGCGGCAACGGCAGGCCATAGGCCTGGGCCTCGTCGCTGAAGGCCATATGGCGCTGCGCCAACCAGTGCTTGAGTGCCTCAAGGCCACCGATATCGGCGGTGGTGGCCTCACTTGGGCAGTACTCAAGCAGGGCGCTGCGGGCGATGACCTGGCGCTTTTCTTCGAGCACATCGGCCAGATCGGCCTCACCCAGCTGCCCGCGGCGGGCCAGCGCACGGGCGGCGATCTGACGCACGCGTTGCTCGCTGAGTCCGTGGCAGGCGGCGGTGAGCTGCTCGAGCACCGCCGGCTCCAGGGGCTGGCCCACAGCCTCGGCAATGCTGCGCAGCAGCGCACTGATCTCGGCAGCCTCTGGCAGGGGCAGATCAAGCACCGTGATGCAGTCGTCGAGCTCAAGCGGCAGCTGCCACTCGGGCGCGGTGATCACGATCGTGCGCGGTTCCTGCCTGAGGCTCACCGCCAGGTTGCGCAAGCGGCGGCAGATGCCGGCGTCCTCGCAGTAGCGGTGAAAGTCACGCAACAGCAAAATCGCGCCGCTGCCAGAGGGCAAAGCCTCGAGCAGCGCCAGCGCAGCCATCGGATTGCGGGCTGCTTCACCCTCACGGTTGGGAGCACCCACCAGACCTTCAATGAAATCCCAACGCAGCAGGGTGCGTCCATCGAGCCTGGAGGCGGCCTGTTTCAGCAGCGCTTCGATCCGCTGCTCTTCGAAGCTGCGGATCCAAATGATCGGTGTGCGCGAACGGATCAGCAGATCCAGCTGATCAATCCAGCTCTGGTTCATGGGGTAAGCCTGCTCACGGCTGCTGCTGGATCAAGGGCGCAGCTTGTTGAGCGCAGCCCAACGCGGATCACCCGGCGGCTCAGCGGTGCCCCAGCGCGCTGGGCCAGGGCACTGGGCGCCGCAGCGGTTGACCAGCGGCAGCTGCAGGCTGAGCTGCTCGTAGATCCATTGCTGGGGGTCAAAACTGCCCGATGGGTCGATCTGCTCGCTGACGCCTTCGGCATCAAAGTCGAGCGCCTCAGCCAGATCGGACTGGCCGATGCCCAGGGCAATGCGCTCACTGGCATCGGCCACAAGCCGATGCTCAAAGGTCTGCAGACAGCGATCACAGCGCAGCGCCACGGTCGTTTCGGCATGGCCTGTGACACGCAACAGGGGCCCCTCGATCTCAAGCTGCAGCACACCGCGCACAACGGTGCTGCTGTCGAAGCCGCTGATGGGCTGATCAACGTGCCACTGACGGCCGGAATCGGCCGCCAGCAACTCTTGAATGGGTACGGGTCTGAGCAGATCGGCCATGGCAGCTCAGCGCAGGATCACTTGTTGCTCTTGGGCTCAAAAGGCAGGCGATCACCACTCAAAGGAGCCCCATTGGCCGTGGCGAGGTTCTGCTGGGCGAGCTGCTGATCAAGGATCTTCTGCAGGTTCTCTGGCAGGGCCTCACGGCCCAGCAGGAACGTCTGCAGCGCCTGAAAGATGTTGGCCACCACCATGTACAGCAACACACCAGCCGGCAGGGGGAAGAACAGGAACATGGCCGTGATCATCACCGGCGTGATCTTGTTCGCGGTCGACTGCTGCGGATTGGGGGGCATGCCGATGCCCGAGAGGATCTGGCTGACAAACAGGCTCAGGCCAAAGCCCGCCACCAGAATCGCGATATCCCAATTGACCTGACCGTCGGTCATGAAGCCCACCTGACCGAGGGCCTTGATGAACAGGAAGCCGCTGCGGGCAGCAAGGCCTGGAATTTTGCCCTCAACGGTGGCATCACCGGTGCTGAGCGCCTTGATAGAGCCGTTGGCATCGACGCTCACCACACCCTCACCTTTGGTGACGCTCCAAGAGGGAGTAAAGGCATCGCCGTGGTCAATGCCCTTGAGCACCGCCGCAAAGCTCTCACCATCTTTGGTGTGCAGGTTGACCTGCGTTGCATCACCCACCCCGAGCTTGGTGCCGCCCTCGAGGCTGGCGATCACGGGCACGTGGTTGGTTTCGGTAATGAAGATCGAATGGCTGGGGCTGTTGAAGGGTTTGGACTCAACCGCAGCGATCTGCTCGGCCGGCAAGACCTTCAGGTTGATCGTGTAAGGGACATCGGCAAACGGTGAGCCCCGCAGGGTGGCGAACAGGGCAAACAGAATCGGCATCTGCACCA
>JBMSMG010000122.1:0-3484 GCA_049421025.1 Prochlorococcaceae cyanobacterium
GTCTCGATCATGCCGAGGGCGATGCCCATGGTTTCGTTTGCCATTACCTGCTCCTTGAGGAGGGGGGTGGAATGTTCGCCAATCACCATGGTCTGTGGTGAAACCCGCCGTCAAGAGATTTGGGGCACTGTGACGATCACCGTTTCCAGTGCCACTGATAAGCGCAGCTCATCAGTGCATTACAAAACGTTAGGGAACGCTTGGCAATCAAGCCGCTGCAATGGCTCTGACGGTGTCGCTTGCTGCAGTCGTCACAGTGCATTCGCCTCTGAGACAAAGCCGACACCGCCGTAGTACTCGAGCAGGGGGTTGATCGCGGCGCGAATCGACTCGAGTTCGTTGCTCTGGCAGAACACGATCACGTGGGCGTTGGCACCGAAGCCACTGAACTCCATGCCTTCGGAGACCATGCCGGCATGCCCGCGCCCGGTCACGTGACGCAGCACCGAATAACCAGGTGCACCTGCCTTGAGCAAGG
This sequence comes from Prochlorococcaceae cyanobacterium, assembly GCA_049421025.1. Lineage (GTDB taxonomy): Bacteria > Cyanobacteriota > Cyanobacteriia > PCC-6307 > Cyanobiaceae > RGUW01. Next base: position 479 of record JBMSMG010000122.1, read on the forward strand.
CCTCACACAGGCGATCAAGCTCGCGTTCGCTGACGATCAAATCAAGGCGTTTCATCGGGTTGATGCGGATCAGCCAGGCGGAATGAAGCGCTGCACGGCAGCCATGTACAGCGGGATCCCCACAACAATGTTGAACGGGAAGGTGAGCCCAAGTGATGAGGTGATGTAGAGGCTCGGATTGGCCTGCGGCACGGTCATGCGCATCGCTGCAGGCACGGCGATGTAGCTGGCGCTGGCACACAGCACCATGAACAACAGCGCATCGCCCTGGGGCAACTGCAGTAGCACCGACACGCCCAGGCCCAGGGCCCCATGCAGCAGGGGAGCCAGCAGGGCAAAACCAATCAGAAAGGCACCGGTCTCTTTGAGTTCACGCAGCCGCTGTGCCGCAACGATGCCCATGTCCAGCAGAAAGAAACTGAGGGCGCCATAAAACAGCTGTTCTGTGAATGGCAGCAGCTTGCTCAAACCTGCAGGGCTGAACGCTGCACTCAAATACCCAATTAGCAACGATCCCACCAACAGCAGGACCGAACTGTTGAGAAAGGCCTCATGCAACAGCGCACCCCAACGCATGCCTTCAGCGCGTCCAGGCTGCTGGGGCGCGCTCAGCCGCACCAGCAACAGGCCAATGATGATCGCCGGCGACTCCATCAACGCCAAGGCGGCGACCATGAAGCCATCGAACTCAAGTCCCAGGGCGCCCAAAAAGGTTTCAGCTGTGATGAAGGTGACCGCACTGATCGAGCCATAGGCCGCTGCCACAGCAGCGGCGTTGTAGGTGTCAAAGCGCGTGCGCAGCACGGCAAAGCTGCTAATCGGCACCAGCACCGCCATCGCCAGTGAGGCCAGAAGGGTCAACAGCACAGCCCCGCCCAGACCACTGGCGTGCAGTTCCATGCCGCCCTTGATGCCGATCGCCAACAACAAATAGAGCGAAAACAGCTTGGGCAACGGTGCCGGGATCTCCAGATCGGAGCGCAGCGCCACCGACAGCAGCCCCAGTGCAAAAAACAGCACCGGCGGCGAAAGCAAGTTCTGCAGCACCAGCGATGCATTCATCGGCTGCAGACCAAGCGCACCCAGCCCTCACGCTAAGCATGACGGCCGCAGCGGGCTGCTGTCAGGGGGTGCTGATCGAGGCCAGCGCCACACGCGTCAGCACCTGCAAGCCTCCTTAGCGTTGCGGCGGAACCGGTACCTCCGAGCCTGTTCGGGGGGTGGACTGTTCAACCCGGCCGGTTCCACCCTCTGCGAGATGGGCCGGCCGCTGAGAGACAATGACTGGCCTGCCTCTTCAGCCAGCGTGCTGCGGCCAACTGATCAATCTGCCCCCACGGCGCTGCGCGCTCATGGCCCGATCAGGCATGTGGTGATTGCTAGCGGCAACCCTCACAAGGTCGCCGAGATCGCCTCAATGCTTGAAGAGCTGCCTCTGAGCTTTGAAGCCCAACCGCAGGGACTCGACATCGAAGAGACAGGAGACACCTACCTAGCCAACGCACGCCTTAAAGCCGAAGGAGTGGCGCTGGCCACCGGGCACTGGGCCCTGGCCGACGATTCGGGTCTTGAGGTTGATGCCCTGGGCGGCGAGCCGGGGTTGTTTTCAGCCCGTTACGCCCCCACCGATCACGAACGCATTCATCGGTTGCTCAAGGCCCTGGGCGAGACGCCCTACCGCAGCGCCAGCTTCAACAGCGCGATGGCGCTGGCCGATCCACAGGGTCGAATTGTGCTCGAGGCGCAGGGCCAGGTTCGCGGTGAAATTTTGACCACCCCACGCGGCCACGGCGGCGGCTACGACCCGATCTTTTGGCTGCGCGAGACGGGCTGCAGCTACGCCGAGCTCAACCCTTACCAACGCTTGCGATTTGGCAGCAGGGGCCGCGCCGCCCGCCACATGGCGGCAGAGCTGCGCGCTCTGCTCTAGCCCTGGGCGTTGCGGTTGACGAGGTTGACCGCGCGCATGGCAGCAGCGGCGGCTTCTTCAACATCACCCTCGCGGCCGGCCAGGGTCAGACGGCCAAAGGCACCCACCGCCTTGACATCGACCACCGTGATGTTGGAAGCCTTTTCGGCCTCGTTGGCAGCAATCAGCACGTAGCCGGCGGGCTCGGTCTCGAGAATGAACATGCTCATGCCCGCCTGGATCATCGAACCGCGGCGGTTCTGACGGTTGATCAGCACCGCGTGGTCAGGGGTGATCGCGCGAATGATCTCGGTCCAGCTGACCTCGCAGCGGCTGCGCTTTTCGATGCTGCTGCCGATCGCCTCGAGCACCACATCGCCCGAATGCAGCACATTGCTCTGGTCGCGGTGGTAGAGGGCCAGCGAGCCAAAGGCCCGCTCGACGATCATTTGCCCCAGCCGCACTGTGCTGGCCTTGAGGGCGATGTCGGTGACCCGGTGCACCGCCATACCGGGCGACACCTCAAGCCAGAGGCAGGCGTCACCAGGGATCGGCAAAAAGCCCTGGCTGACGGTGCCCATGTAGGCCGCCAACTGGGGCTGCAAGCTGTCGAGAAACACGTAGGTGCGCAGCTCGATCGATTCGACGTGGCTCGACTCGCGTGCCAGCCGCGAGGTCTCGCTGTCGGTGGTGATCACGCAGCTGGCTGCTGACTGGGCCTTGCCCGTCGCGTCTGAACCGGCGCCCACACCAACATCGGTGCCGGTGATGACCACCGGAGACGACCGTCGTCTGGGGTTGGACTGTGCCAAATGGAAGCAGTGCTTCTGCTGCAGCCAGAGCAAAGAAGCGGCATGACTCTACGTGTCTACGCAGCGGCTAGGGCCGTGACCTCGCATCACGCTGAAGCAAAACGACGTCAGCTGATTGCGGAGCCGAGGGCCTTGCGCAAGCGGCAGCAACCGGTACCGTCCGGCCAACGCTGCAATCACCCTCATGGCCGTCAGACGCTCTGCCAGCAACGGATCTGCCAAGACCGCCAAGGCTGCCAGCCACGAGCCGGCTGTGGAGCAGGGTGAGGTTCGGCCCGAGCAGGC
>JBMSMG010000123.1:0-3330 GCA_049421025.1 Prochlorococcaceae cyanobacterium
GCCTCCAGGCTTTTGGGCAGATCGACGTGGGCCACAAAGCGCACGTCGGGTTTGTCGATGCCCATACCAAAGGCGATCGTCGCCACCACCACCACCGCGGCCTCATTGCGAAAGCGCGTCAGCGCGGCGCTGCGGACCTCAGTGCTGAGCCCGGCGTGATAAGCCACAGCATCAACCCCAGCGCTGCGCAACTGGGCGGCGATGGCATCGACCCGGCTGCGCGATCGCGCGTAGACGATGCCGGCCTCTCCACGGTGCTGGCTCAGAAACTGCAGCAGCTGCTGCTGCGGTTGGTCTTTGCCCCTCAGCAGGTAGGTGATGTTGGGCCGATCAAAGCTGGCCAGAAACACCTGTCCGTTTTGCAGTTGCAGCCGCTCGATGATTTCGGCGCGGGTGCGCGGATCGGCCGTGGCCGTCAGCGCCAGCCGCGGCACCTGCTTGAAGCGCTGGGCCAGCACGCCCAGCTCGATGTACTCGGGTCTGAAGTCGTGCCCCCACTGCGAGACGCAATGGGCCTCGTCAATCGCAAACAGGCTGATCGGCGCTGCATCGGGGCGTGTTGACGGCAGCGCAGCGAGGCGATCCAGCAGATCGCCGCCCAGCAGTCGCTCCGGCGATACGTACAGCAGCTCGAGGCTGCCGGCCTGCAGCTGCCGCCAGATGGCGCTGGCCTGATCGGCCTCGAGCGCCGAATGCAGCGCCGCTGCTGCCACCCCCAGCTGCTGCAGCGCGGCCACCTGGTCCTGCATGAGCGCGATCAGCGGTGAGATCACCACCGCCAGCCCAGGCCGGCACAGGGCCGGTACCTGGTAGCAGAGCGATTTGCCGCCGCCGGTGGGCATCAGCACCAACCCTGAGCCACCGGCCATCACATGGCGCACGATCGCCTCCTGCGGCCCGCGAAAGGCGGGGTACCCCCACACCTGCTGCAGCACCTGCACGGGATCGCGCGTCGGGGAGGCCAAGGGGCGGCACCGGGTGGATCAGCGCCCCACAATGGCGCCACACCGGTGTGCCCTGATGTCTGCCTCAGCCCCCCGCACCGCCACCGCCTGGGCCTTTCTGCTGCCGGCGCTCGTGCTGCTGGGGATCTCGGTGTTGATCCCGGCGGCTATGGCCCTGCTGATGAGCTTCACCCAGAGCGGGCTCGATGTCAGCGAGCCGCTGCGCTTTGTGGGTCTGGCCAATTTCAGGCGGCTGCTGGCCGATCCGATGCTGCTGCGGGTGGCAACCACCACGGCGCTCTATTTGGTTGGCATCGTGCCGCCGATCGTGCTGGGGGCGCTGGCGCTGGCGGTGCTGGTCAACCGCCAGTTGCCGGGCATGCACTGGTTTCGAGGGGCCTTCTACACACCGGTGCTGGTGTCGATCGTGGTGGCGGCGATCGCCTTTCGCTGGCTCTACGCCGAGAACGGGCTGATCAATGGCTGGCTGGGGGTGTGGCTGGGTGATCGCTTCAGTCCGATCGCTTTTTTGAGCTCACCGCAGCTGGCCCTGCCGGCGGTGATGCTCGTGACCCTGTGGAAGGGCCTTGGCTACTACATGGTGATTTTTCTGGCGGGCCTGCAGGGCATTTCGCCAGAGCTCTATGAGGCTGCCGCTCTCGATGGCAGTGAGGGCTTTCGCAAGCACTTCGACATCACCCTGCCGCTGCTGCGTCCCTACGTGACCCTGGTGGCCGTGATCTCGGCGATCGCCGCCACCAAGGTGTTTGAAGAGGTCTTCTTGATGACCCAGGGCGGGCCGGCCGATGCCACCCGCACCATCGTCTATTACGTCTACGACCAGGCCTTTGCCGAGCTCGAGATCAGCTACGCCTGCACGGTGGGCCTGGCGCTGTTTTTGGCGGTGCTGCTGCTGTCTCTGGTGCGCTACGCCTTTGCCGGCGATCGCGGACTCACCTGAAGCCAACGCCCCGCAACTGGCACAGTGGTGGCTGGGCTCTTGAACCGTTGGTGTTGCTTGATTCCACCCCTGCCCCTGCGGTCGCCGATGCGATCGGCATCGTCGGTGGCGGGCAGCTGGCTCTGATGCTGGCCGAGGCGGCTGCTCAGCTGGGCGTGGCGTTGCATGTGCAGACCCCCAGCGCTGCCGATCCGGCAGCGGCTCTGGCCAGCAGCCTCGAGCTCTCAGCGCTGGATGACCTGCAGGCCACCCGGCGCTTGGCACGCCGCTGCGCGGCGATCAGTTTTGAGAACGAATGGCTCGACATCGCGGCCCTCTCGCAATTGGCGGAAGAAGGGGTGCAGTTCGTTCCTGATCTGCCCTGCCTCGAGCTGCTGGTCAGCAAGCGGCGCCAGCGCGAACTGCTCAATCGGCTCGATCTGCCTTCGCCGATCTGGTGCGGACTCGAGGCCGTGCTGCAACCACCCAAGCGGCCAGCAGCGGCTGGCGATGGGGCGACCGGTGGCGAGCATGCCGTGAGCGATGCCGCCGATCATCCCGGCCCAGAGCTGCCGCGCTTGCCCGAGGGCCTTGGTTTTCCGGTGATGGCCAAGGCAGCCACCGGCGGCTACGACGGCAAGGGCACGCGGGTGCTGCATCAGCAGGCTGATCTCGAGGCTCTGCTGGCTGAGGTGGACCCCCATGGCTGGATCCTTGAGGAGCTGGTCAGCTTTGACCTGGAGCTCGCCCAACTGGCCTGCCGCGACCGCCACGGCAGGGTTCAGTGTTACCCGTTGGTGCAGACCCATCAGCACCAGCAGGTGTGCGACTGGGTGCTGGCTCCTGCACCGGTGTCCCACGCGGTGCAGGCCCATGCGCGCAACCTGGCGGCCTCACTGCTGACGGCGATCGGCTACGTGGGCATGGTCTCGCTTGAGCTCTTCTATGGACCTGCTGGCCTGCAGGTCAATGAGATTGCCCCTCGCACCCACAATGCCGGCCATTTTTCGATTGAGGCCTGCCACACCAGTCAGTTTGAGCAGCAGTTGCGCATCGTCGCCGGCTTGCCCATGGGCGATGTGTCGCTTCACGTGCCCGGCGCGCTGATGGTGAACCTGCTGGGCTTTGGCAGCCCAGATGCCGACTACAGCGCCCAGCGGCAGGCGCTCTCAGCGCTGCCCGGCGCCGCACTGCACTGGTATGGCAAGCAGGGCGGAGGGCTGGGCCGCAAGCTCGGTCATCTGACCCTGAGCCTGCAGACCAGCGATCCACAGCTCCGACTGGCCGAGGCGATGCAGCGTCTTGAGCAGGTGCGGCAGATCTGGCCCCTGCCGCCTGCCGCTTAATGCGCTTACAGTTTCTGCGAACTGCTGTGTTGGTGACTGCCTTCTACAGTTTTCTGATCTGACTCCCTTTTCGACATGGGGGGTCTGCAGCGGAAGCAAC
>JBMSMG010000124.1:0-3068 GCA_049421025.1 Prochlorococcaceae cyanobacterium
GTGGCCTCGACCTCGAAGGGGCTGACATAGATGCCGCTGACCTTGAGCATGTCGTCGCTACGGCCCGCGTAGGTGTAGCTGCCATCGGGATTGCGCACATATTTGTCGCCGCTCTTGGTCCAGCCGCCCTGGAAGGTCTCGCGGGATTTGACGCGGTTGCCCCAGTACATCATGGCCGAAGACGGGCCCTGGATGTAGAGGTCACCCGGCTCGCCATCGGGCACCGGCTGACCGTCTTCGGCCATCAGCTTGATCTCGTAGCCTGGCACCGGCCAGCCGGTGGAGCCGTAGCGCACCCGATCGGGCTGGTTGGACAGGTAGATGTGCAGCATTTCAGTCGAGCCGATGCCGTCAACAATATGCACCCCATAGTGGGCGGTGAAGCGTTCACCCAGCTCCGAGGGCAAGGCTTCGCCCGCAGAGGAGCACATGCGCAAGCCCACCTCGCTGGCACCTGGCAAGGCCGGGTGGGCCAGCATGCCGGCATAACCAGTGGGTGCGCCGAAAAAGATGGTGGGCTTGATGCCACCGACCTCGCCCCGCCAGCGCTTGAACACCGCATCGGGCGTGGGGCGCTCAGGCATCAGCAAGGTGGTGGCGCCCACGCTCAGGGGGAAGGTCAGGGCGTTGCCCAGGCCATAGGCAAAGAACAGCTTGGCGGCTGAAAAACAGACATCGTCTTCACGCAGCTGCAGCAGCTTGCGGCCATAGAGCTCGCTGGTCCAGTAAGGGTTGGCATGGGTATGTACCGTGCCCTTGGGTCGGCCGGTGGAACCCGAGGAATAGAGCCAGAAGCCCGGGTCGTCCGCGCCGGTGGCGGCTGGGTCTGTGGCCGGTGCATGGCTTGCGAGCAAGGCGTCCAAGGCCTGCTCGCCCGGGTTGAGCGGACCCGCTGGGCGCGACACCAGCACCGCGCCCAGCTCATGGGCGCTTTGGCTGATCGCATTGCGCAGGGTGGGCAGCAGCGCGCCCGAGACCAGCAGGGCCTGCGCGCGTGAGTGCGCCAGCATGTAGGCATAGTCCTCGGCGGTGAGCAGGGTGTTGACCGCCACCGGCACGACGCCGGCGTACAGGGCGCCCAGAAAGGCCACCGGCCAGTCATTGACATCGAGCATGGCCAGCAGCACCCGTTCTTCGCGCTTGATGCCCAGGCTTTTCAGTGTACTGGCCATGCGACGTACCTGCTCCTCGAGCTGACCGTAGCTCAGGCTGCCGGCATCATCGATAAAAGCCGTCTTGTCGGGGCGGGCGCGATTGAGTTCGAGCAGATGGGCCGCGAAATTGAATTTCTCAGGAAGGGGGGCGGGTGGGTTCACGGTGTGTCTCCTGCCAGGTGTGCTGTGGTTTTGGTGCGGGGCGTGTGGGGGAATCAGCGGATTTTTACTCGCCAGTGAACTCGATGGCCCCTTGCGGCAACAGGTACAGCACCAGGGCCCGGCCCTGACTGACCGTGGGCCGATGGGCACTGCCGGGGGGCAGCACCAGCCAGCCGGCTGCATGCTGGTCAAACAAGGCGCCTTCATCCAGCGGCATCACCAGGTCGATCTCACCGTGCGGGTGGCGGTGGTGCGGGCCCACGACATTGTGCATATCCACCACATCCACCGAAAAGCCCCGCAGCTCAGGTGCAGGCTTGAAGATGCGACCATAGCGGATGCCGCCGCCCTCGCGCTGGCACAGCCAGCCCGCCTTGGTGCCCGCGATGCAGGCTGCGCGCAAGCCCTGATAGCTGGCGGTCTGGGCGCCATGGTGCTGCTCCAGCCACTGCTCGAGTTGCTGGTCAAGCGCTCGGCTGCCGATCTGCTGGCACAGCTCGGCGATCTGGGCGCGAAATGTTTCGGGCGTGTGTTCTCTTGCCATGGTTTAAAAGATGCAGTATTGTGCTGACAGGCACTTTAAAGCGATAATAAGATCCTGTCAAGCATTATATTGCATAAAACGGAAATCCAAGATCATGGTCGAGATTGAATCCAAGGCAACCGAGCCAGCCCAGGCGCATGATGCAGCCCGCCACCCCTTTCTGGTGGCCCTGGGCGAACGGGTCAAGTCGCAACGGCTCAGGCGCGGCCTGACCCGCAAGGTGCTGGCGCAGACTGCCGGGGTGTCCGAGCGCCATCTGGCCAATATGGAGTATGGGGTGGGCAATGCCTCCATCCTGGTCTTGCTGGATGTGGCGCGTGCCCTGCAGTGCTCGCTGGCTGAGCTGCTGGGCGATTTCAGCACTGCCAGCCCGGAGTGGCTGCTGATCCGTGAGCTGCTGCAGGGCCAGGACGAGGCCACGCTGAAACAGGTGCGCCTGGCCATCCGGGAGACCCTGGGCTCGCCGGCCCGCGGCACCGCGCATTCGCGCTGTGTGGCCCTGGTGGGCTTGCGCGGTGCGGGCAAGAGCACCTTGGGTCGTCTGCTTGCCGAGGACCTGGGCTTTCCTTTTCTGGAGCTGAGCCGGGAAATCGAAAAATTCGCCGGCTGCTCGATCGGCGAGATCCAGGCTCTCTATGGGCAATCGGCCTATCGCCGCTATGAGCGGCGTGCGCTGGAAGAAGCCATCCAGTCCCAGCCCGAGGCGGTGCTGGCAACGCCCGGGGGCATTGTGTCCGATCCGGCCAATTTCAATCTGATGCTGCATCACTGCACCTCGGTCTGGCTCAAGGCCGAGCCCGAAGACCATATGCGCCGGGTGATGGCCCAGGGCGACACCCGGCCGATGACCGCCAGCTCCGAGGCGATGGAAGACCTGCGCGCCATTCTGGCCGGGCGGGCCGCCTTCTATGCCAAGGCCGATCTGTGGGTGGATACCAGCGCCCAGCCGCTGGATGAAACCTTTCATCAGCTGCGTGCCCAGGTCCGGTCTTTTTTGAGCCTGCCGGCTTAATTTGCAACAAAATGCATAAATTTATTGATTTTGCAAAAAATATGCAGTATGATGCATAATGTTGATTGATGACCGGTGCCCAACACCGGAGCTTTTTTGCATCCTGAGCCAACCATTTGGAGACCTGCATGAACTCGATTGAACGTGTTGACTACCAGACCCATCCCTCTCAGTACCGCCATTGGAAACTCAGCTT
>JBMSMG010000125.1:0-3022 GCA_049421025.1 Prochlorococcaceae cyanobacterium
TCGCACTACCGCATTGGCGTGCCACTGGAAGGGTTTTACGAGGAGGTGTTCAACACTGACGCCGAGCGTTACGGCGGCAGCAATTTGGGCAACCTGGGCGGCAAGTTCACCGACCAGTGGTCGATTCACGGCTACGAGAACAGCCTTGATCTGTGTCTGCCGCCGCTCTCGGTGCTGGTGTTCCGCCGCGACGAGGGCCGCAGCCAGCAGCTGCTCTGTGACGAAGCGGCCCAGGCCCCTGCCTCTGCGGCCTGAATGCGGGGCCTGTTCAGGTAGGTTCGCCCCTGATCAGGCTCGCTCGACGCTGTTTTCACCATGACCTCTGTTGCTCCCCTGCTGCTGCGTGCCGCCCGTGGGGAGCAGGTGGAGCGCCCGCCGGTCTGGATGATGCGCCAGGCGGGCCGCTACATGAAGGTCTACCGGGACCTGCGAGATCGGCACCCCGGTTTTCGTGAGCGCTCTGAGAACCCTGATCTCTCCTATGAGATCTCGATGCAGCCGTTTCGCGCCTTCAAACCCGATGGCGTGATCCTGTTCTCCGACATCCTCACGCCCCTGCCTGGCATGGGCATCGACTTCGACATTGTCGAAAGCAAGGGACCCCTGATTCAGGACCCGATCCGCACCATGGCCCAGGTCGAGGCGCTGCGCCCCCTGCAGCCGGCCGAGACCATGCCGTTTGTCGGTGAGGTGCTCACCCGCCTGCGCGAATCGGTGGGCAATGAGGCTGCTGTTCTTGGATTCGTTGGGGCGCCGTGGACCCTTGCTGCTTACGTCGTGGAGGGCAAGAGCTCCAAGAACTATGCGGTGATCAAGGCGATGGCCTTCCGCGAGCCCGCCCTGCTGCACCGGCTGCTTGATCACTTTGCTGAATCGATCGCGGCCTACCTGCGCTACCAGATCGATTCAGGTGCCCAGGTGGTGCAGATGTTTGACAGCTGGGCCGGCCAGCTCAGCCCCGCCGACTACGACACCTTTGCCGCGCCCTATCAGAAAAAAGTGGTGGATCTGGTCAAGCAGACCCACCCCGACACCCCATTCATCCTGTACATCTCAGGCAGTGCCGGGGTGATCGAGCGCATGGCCCGAACCGGCGTCGACATCGTCTCGCTCGACTGGACCGTCGACATGGCCGAAGCTCTGGCGCGCCTGCCCCAGCACGTCGGCGTGCAGGGCAACGTGGACCCCGGTTTGCTGTTTGGCACCCCCGAGGCGATTCGCGACCGCATTGACGACACCGTGCGCAAGGCGCGCGGGCGCAAGCACATCCTCAACCTGGGGCATGGCATTTTGCCCGGCACTCCTGAAGAGAATGGCCGTGCCTTCTTTGAGGCCGGCAAGTCGGTGATGGACCGCCTCGGAGCCCTCGCTTGAGCGCGCCGCGGGCCCGCATTCTGATCACCGGGGCAGCAGGCTGCGTCGGGCAGTACATCAGTGAGCAGCTCTACCAGCAGAGCGATGCCGAGCTGCTGCTGCTGCTGCGCGATCCGGCCAAGCTGAGCGCCGTCCCCAAAGACGACCCGCGCATCACGCTGCTGGTGGGCGACCTGCGCGATCTGGCTCCCCATGCCGCGGCCATTGCCACCGCGACGCGGGTGATTCACACCGCCACCGCTTGGGGTGACCCTGAGCGCGCCCACCAGGTCAATGTGGTGGCCGTCAAGCAGCTGCTGGCGCTGCTCGATCCTGCGGTGATCGAGCAGATCACCTACTTCTCAACGGCCAGCATCCTGGATCGCAACCTGCAGCTGCTGCCCCAGGCGGCCGAGTTCGGCACCGAATACATCCAGACCAAGGCCCTGTGCCTGCAGCAGCTTGAGCAGCACCCGTTGGCAGAGCGCATCGTGGCGGTGTTCCCGACGCTGGTGTTCGGTGGGCGCCTGGGTGAAGCGGGCTGCTGCAATGGCGGGGACCGCCATCCCACCAGCTATCTGACTGCGGGGCTTGGTGAGGCGGTGCGCTGGTTGCCCCTGGCCAAATGGCTGCGGGCCGATGGCAGTTTTCACTTCATTCATGCCGCCGACATTGCCAAGGTCTGCGTGCACCTGGCCACCACCGCCCACCAGAGCAACCCCGAGCCAGGCCAGGGCCCGGTGCGCCGGCTGGTGCTGGGTCAGCCGCGACTGACGCTGAACCAGACCCTTGGCAAGCTGAGCCGCTGGCGCCGTGGTTGGTACCCGCCTTTGGGGTTGCCGTTGAGCGGTTGGTTGATCGATGGCCTGATCAAGCTGCTGCGGCTCGAGATCACCCCCTGGGACCTGTTCTCGATCCAGCAACGCCACTTTGTGCATGAGCCGATCAGCCCGCCTGAGCGTTTTGGTCTGGTCAGCCATGCCCCGACCCTGGAGGCGGTGCTCGAAGACGCCGGGGTGCCGAGGAGGGGCCGGTTCTGAAGACATCACCCTTGGGGGCTTCTGCTTTGGCTCTCCTGACCCCGGTGTTGTGCCCAATCAGACGTTCAAATGTTTCGAAGCAGTCGCTTCGCTGCAACATCAGGGCGGTTGGGCCGCGCAAAGCCCTATTTTTTGCGGGTATTCGTGCACACCAGCGCTTCCCATGCGCCGTCTCTTCTCTCTGATTGCCCTCTGCCTGACGCTGCTGCTGGGCGCGACCCCGAGCTTTGCTGCCGATGTGGCCCATGGCGGCCAGATCTTCTCGGCCAACTGCGCGGCCTGCCACATGGGCGGCGGCAACGTGGTCAACGCTGAGCGCACCCTCAAGCAGGATGCCCTTGAGGCGTATCTGGCCAACTACAGCAGCGGCCATGAAGCGGCCATTGCTTACCAGGTGACCAACGGCAAGAACGCCATGCCTGCCTTTGGTGGCAAGCTCAGCGAAGGCGACATCGCCGATGTGGCCGCCTACGTCGAAGACATGTCTCAGAAAGGCTGGGCCTGATCCAAGCCCACTGCCTCAACCCAAAGCCCCGGCCTTGTCCGGGGCTTTTTTGTTGGCATGGCAACACGTTGTGGCCAAGCTGGGCCCAGACCGAGTTGCCAGACGATGTCGTTGCAGCAGTTGC
>JBMSMG010000126.1:0-3001 GCA_049421025.1 Prochlorococcaceae cyanobacterium
GGCCCCCCCACTGCCCGCGTAGGGTCAGCGCCATGGCAACGGAACTGGCCCTTTCGGTGGTGGTGCCGCTGTTCAACGAGGAGGACTCGCTCGAGCCCCTGGTAGAGCAGCTGCTCAGCGTGCTCAGGCCCCTGGGGCTTGGCTTTGAGCTGGTGATGGTCGACGACGGCTCCCGCGATGGCACCCCGTCGAAGCTCGAGCAGCTGAGCGAGCGGGTCGATGAACTCGTCGCCGTGCTGCTGCGGCGCAACTACGGCCAGACCGCCGCCATGGCCGCTGGCTTCGATGCCAGCTGCGGCCGGGTGATCGTCACCCTCGATGGCGACCTACAGAACGACCCTGCCGACATTCCGCAGCTGCTCTCCAAGCTCGATGAGGGCTATGACCTGGTGAGCGGCTGGCGCCACCAGCGCCAGGACGCCGCCATCAGTCGATTGCTCCCCAGCAAGCTTGCCAATCGGTTGATTGCCCGCGTCACCGGTGTTCAGCTGCACGACTACGGCTGCTCGCTGAAGGCCTATCGCCGCGAGGTGCTCGATGACATGAATCTCTATGGCGAGCTGCACCGGTTTTTGCCGGCCCTGGCCTTCATCGAAGGCGCCCGCATTGCCGAGGTCAGGGTGCGTCACCACCGGCGCCGCTTTGGCCGCAGCCATTACGGAATCGATCGCACCGTGCGGGTGTTGATGGATCTGTTGACGGTCTGGTTCATGAAGCGCTTTCTGACCCGGCCGATGCACGTGTTCGGCTTTGCGGGCCTCGGCGCGATCGGCGCCGGTGGCATCACGGTGCTGTGGCTGGTGGTTGAAAAGCTGCTGGGTGCCGACATCGGCGGCAGGCCGCTGCTGCTCATGGGATTAATGAGCTTTCTCAGTGGTATTCAGCTGCTCTGCTTCGGACTGCTGGCCGAACTGCTGATGCGCACGTACCACGAAAGCCAGAACCGTCCGATCTACCGGGTGCGCACCACACTGCGCGCCAATGACGCAGCGTTGCGCGGCAAACGGGGCTGATCGACAGGCGCAGCCGCCGAGCGACCTCGAAAGACGTTGATCGCAGAAGCAGCGGCCAACACCACAGCAGGGTTGCTGTCGCGCAGACCGCGCTTGATCAACGGCAGTGCGCTTCGATCGGGCTGAACCTGCAGCTGTTGCATCACAGCCAGCCGCGATCCAGGGTCTTTGGTCATGGCCACAGACAGCTGACGCAACCGCTGCAAACGGCGCTGAGCTGGGGCCTGCTGCACGCCGCCAGGCAGGGCCGTTGGGGCCGTTGCTGGCGATGTGGCACCCAGGACCCTGGCGATAGCTGGGGTGCGCGAGGCCCCGGCGAGCCGATCGGCTGGCTGCATCGAGAGCTGGGGCCGCCGGCGGCTGATCAACCAGATCAGCACAGCGAGCAGTGAGGCACCTAGGGCAAGAGGGGTCTGCATGGATTGAACTTTTATGTCGCCCCGCCAGAAGCAAGCGGATGGCTCAAAACATGCTCCGTACAGTACGCCTGATTCCCATTGGCCTGTGCCATGACTGGAGATTTTGCTGCTGCCTGGATGCCTTCGGTGTTCGTTCCCCTGGTGGGGATCGTGGGCCCGGCTGTGGCGATGGCCCTTCTGTTCAACGTGATCGAAGCCCGCAACTGAGCGCCGCTCACTGATTCAGCACACCCTCTGAACCCAATGACCGTCACCCCTGTGGCCGACCCGACCGTCGGCAACCTGGCAACACCCGTCAACAGCAGCTACTTCACGCGGGCGTTCCTCAACGCACTGCCCGCCTATCGCCCGTCGCTGTCGCCAAACCGGCGTGGCCTTGAAGTGGGGATGGCCCATGGGTTCTTCCTGTATGGCCCCTTTGCCATCACCGGCCCTCTGCGCGCGACTGAGTACGCCAGCACCGCTGGCCTGCTGGCCGCAATCGGTCTGGTCTCGATCCTGACGGTATGCCTCTCGATCTACGGGACTGCCGGCACTGGCCCGAATGTGCAGCCGGCTGACGCCACGATCGACAACCCTCCAGCTGATCTGTTCACCAAGGCAGGCTGGGCTGAGTTTGCCAGCGGGTTCTGGCTGGGCGGTTGCGGTGGCGCCGCGTTCGCCTGGTTCCTGGCCAGCACTGCCGTGGTGGCACCACTGGTCAAAATCGCTGGCGGTGTCTGGAGCGTGGGCTGAGCCCTCGATAGAGCCATCCATCGACCCAGACCCTCAAAACAACGCAAGCCCCGCCGAAAAGCGGGGCTTTTTTGATGCGCGCGGCTTTGCAGGCGCGATACAAAGCGAGCGGCCAAGCGCCGCGGCACACTGGAGCCAGTGCAGGAGGCTCCTGTGAGCGCACACCGACACTGGCACCTGCGCAGATCCCAGAGGATCGCGCAGGTGATCGGAGCCACTGCCGCCGCAGCCATCGCGCTTGCACTGCTCAACACCGGCTGCCGCAATGCAGGGCCTTTGGATAGCGGGACTAAGGGTTCAGGTTCTGCGGAACCGGCTGCAGCACCAACGCCAACCGAGCAGCAACAGCGCAAGCAACAGCAGCAACAACGCATCGGCCACGCTGCCACCGTGCGCTGCCTGCGCGGTGAGCGTGGCACCACCGATGGCGATGAACTGCGCTGCGAAGACTGGCGCTATGTGATCAGCAACTACGGCATGGCAAACAGCAACGGCTCAGCGGGCCGCTAAAAGCACCCAAACAGACGCCACGACGCCACGGCAAAGGGGCCTTAGCGACCCCGCTTGACGTGTGGCCATGGCGAACGAGAGCAACAAAAAACCCCGGCTTGCGCCGGGGTTGATGCGTCCGTCGAGGGTTGTCGTTGCGGCTGGATCAGCCGAACTTGCCTGAGGTTGAGGCGATCAGGAAGGCCGCGTAGGTGACGAAGTAGCCCACGGTGAAGTGAGCCAAACCGACGACGCGGGCCTGAACGATCGAGAGCGCCACAGGCTTGTCACGCCAGCCCACCAGGTTGGCGAGCGGGGTGCGCTGATGAGCCCAGACGATGGTCT
>JBMSMG010000127.1:0-2888 GCA_049421025.1 Prochlorococcaceae cyanobacterium
GCCATCGCCGCCATTGCCATGGAGGCGATTGCAGGCGTCTGATGCGCCTAGGGCTTCTTGGCAGCCGCGCGGCCTGGGTAGAGCTCATCAAAGAACTTGCCCAGGCCGATGGCGACACTGCGAATGCCGTTCATGAACTCCTGATCGCTGGTGAGTTTTTTGACATCGCCGCCCACCTGCTCCCAACGGGCGGTGAGCTTTTCAGCGTTGGCCACGGTGCCTTGCAACTCGCCAATGGTCTTGGGGTTGTCGAGGGCCGCCACGATGCGGCGAACGCTGACACTGGTGGCGTTGAGGTTGTCGAGCATCGGATCGATCTTGCGCACCGAGCCATCGATGTTGCGCACCAGCACCTGGCCGTCTTTGAGGAACAGCGTCGCTTCCTTGGCGGCCTTGTCAAAGCCTTTGACCGTTGAAGAGATGTCGGTGATCAGACCCATGCGCTCGGCCTCATCGAGGATGCGCTGCATCGAGGCCATCACCGAATCAAGGCTGGCTGAAGCCTGGCCACTGATCTTTGAGTTGGGGCAGACCACCACGGCGTTGTTGCAGGCTCTGCTGCTGGGACCTGGGATGCCTGCTGGTAGAGGTTGAGCTCGGCTCACCAGCATCACCTGGGCATCCCCGCCAAGCAATGACGCCTGGCCCACCTCGGCATAGGCAGGTCTGGCGAGCACAAGGTTGGGGTCGGTGATCTCAAGCTCTGCCAGCACAGCAGAAGGAGTCACCTTGATGCTGCGCACACTGCCGACCACCACACCGCGAAACGCCACCGGCGAGCGCTCGGCCAGACCGGCAGCGTTTTGAAAGCTGGCCTGCACCTTCCAATTGCGGCTCGAGAGGGTGATGCCCCGCAGCCAAAAACTCAAGCCGAGGGCGCTGGCAATGGCTGCCAGAAGCGAAAATCCCACCAAGGCTTCGCGAACACTCCGGCGCATCGTTTAGAGCTCGGCAGGCTGCATGGGTCCGCGCAGACTACCGGTTCTGAACTGAACGACATAAGGATTGTCGCTCTGGTGGAAGTCTTCAACCGTTCCGCCCCAGCGGAACTGACCGTCGTAGAGGAGCAACAGGCGCTCGCCCGAGCGCTCAATCGTGCTCATCACGTGGCTCACCACCACGCTGCTGGCCTGTGCCATTTCGGTGGTGCGCACGATCAGATCTTCGATGCGGGTGCAGGCCACTGGATCGAGGCCCGCTGTGGGCTCATCAAAGAGCAACAGCGGCACCTCGTGATCTTCTTTCGAAGGATCATCGATCAGGGCACGGGCAAAGCTGACGCGCTTCTGCATGCCGCCGCTGAGCTGGCCGGGGTAGAGCTCATCGGTGCCGGCCAGACCCACCGCCTCGAGCGCCTGGGCCACCCGCTCACGGATCTGGCTGTCATCCAGCCGGCTATGGCGGTAGAGCAGAAAGCCAACGTTTTCGCGCACCGTGAGCGAGCCCAGCAGCGCCGGGTTCTGAAACACCAGGCGCACATCGGCAGGCCGGCGTTGATCGAGACGCAGATAGGTCTGCGGCACCCCATGCAGCTTGAGGGTGCCGCTGCTGGGCAACTGCAAACCAGCAAGCAGCCGCAAGATGGTTGATTTGCCTGCCCCTGAAGGCCCCACAACCACGATGCGCTCGCCCGGCTGCACAGTGACGTTGACCTGATCGAGCACAGGCTTTTGGGCGCCCCAGCGCATGGTGAGGTCGACCATCTCGGCCACCGGCGGCAGGTCGGCTTGGCGAATCATCCGTACAGTTCCACCGATTCCTGCAGCGTCCCACGCACAGCGCTTGAGCGGCAACGGTTCACCCCATTCTCAGCGCGGCTTGCGGCGCTTGCGCCGGCCGCGGCCCTTGTGGATGGGGCGTGGTGACCTGCGCCAGCGCGATCTGATGAGCCGCTCGCGGCGGGCAGCCCGCTGGCTGCAGCCCGGTCTTGTGGTGAAGCGCTGGGTGCTCACCTCGGGGCTGGGCCTGGTGCTGGCGCTGTTGGGGGCGGCGGTGTGGGCCGACCTGCAGCCCATTTATTGGACGCTGTCGGCAATTCAATGGTTGCTGCGCAACCTCACCACCGTGCTGCCGCGGGGCATCACCGGCCCGCTAGTGCTGGTGGTTGGCGCTGGGCTGGTGCTGTGGGGCCAGAGCCGCAGCTTCAGCTCGATCCAGCAGGCGCTGGCACCCGAAAAAGACACCCTGCTGGTCGATGCGCTGCAGGCGCGCAGCCGCCTCAACCGCGGCCCCAGCATCGTGGCGATCGGGGGCGGCACGGGTCTCTCGACGCTGCTGAGCGGCCTCAAGCGCTACAGCTCCAACCTGACAGCGATCGTCACCGTCGCCGACGACGGCGGCAGCAGCGGCGTGCTGCGGCGCGAGCTGGGGGTGCAGCCGCCCGGCGACATTCGCAACTGCCTGGCCGCCCTGGCGCGCGAAGAGCCGCTGCTGACGCGGCTGTTCCAGTACCGCTTCAAAGCCGGCAGCGGCCTCGAGGGTCACAGCTTCGGCAACCTGTTTCTCTCGGCGCTCACCGCCATCACCGGCAACCTCGAGTCCGCCATTACCGCCAGCAGCCGCGTGCTGGCCGTACAGGGGCAGGTGGTGCCAGCCACCACAGCCGATGTGCGCCTGTGGGCCGAGCTCGAAGACGGCAGCCGCATCGAGGGCGAATCAGCCATTGGTCATGCGGCAAGCCCGATCGTGCGGCTGGGCTGCATGCCCGAGCGGCCGCCGGCGCTGCCCCGGGCGATCGAGGCCATCGCTAACGCCGATCTGATCATTTTGGGCCCAGGCAGCCTCTACACCTCGCTGCTGCCCAATCTGCTGGTGCCCGAGCTGGTCACAGCAATCAGCCGCAGCAAGGCGCCGCGGCTCTACATCTGCAACCTGATGACCCAGCCCGG
>JBMSMG010000128.1:0-2501 GCA_049421025.1 Prochlorococcaceae cyanobacterium
TGATCACCAAGTGTTGATCAGTGCCCAGTGGCCCAGGCGCTCTCTTGCAGGGGTGGCAGGCGCGACGGTGTTGCCCTGAGGGTCTGGTGCGGCAACGGGGCAAGCTCGCTCGAACCGTTGAACGTGTCTTGGAGCGCCGTTGGCACCGATAGGTTCCAGAGCACCAACAGAGCAGCCAGGGTCACCGCGATCCAGGTGGTCTCCTGGATTAGCGGTTGAGTGGGGCGTTGCCGCCAGATGCGGCGCCAAACCAGCAGCATGGCCTCAGATCTGACGGCTGCTGCTGTGCCCAGAACCCTGGCCCAACGCCTGGATCAGGCCTTGATGAGGCTGGGTACCAACCTGTTGATTCCCGTGTGGATCGTCGCCATCCCCTGGGTGCAGGAACTCATTGATCAGGTGCTGTTCGCTGGCCAATGGAATCTGCCCATGACGCGTGGTGGATCGCTGTGGGGCGTGTTCACGGCACCGTTTAGCCATGGGGGCTTTGGGCACCTGCTGGCCAACACCGTGGTGTTTGTGCCGCTCTCTTGGATGGTGCTGCTCAAGAGCCGCCGCGACTACCTCGCGGTCTGGATCGCCGTGTATGCCCTGGCGATTCCGCTGTGGTTGTGGTGGCCGCGAGCCAGCCATGGCCTCTCGGGCGTGGTCTATGGACTGCTCGGCTATCTGCTGTTGATCGGTTGGCTTGAGAAGAGGCCCTTACCGCTTGTGCTCTCGCTGGTTGCTCTGGTCGCGTACGCCGGTGTGCTGCCAACGCTGCTGCCGATCTTTGCGCCCCCTGGGGTCAGTTGGATTGCTCATGTGAGCGGTTTTGCCGCGGGAGTGCTGGCGGCCTGGGGCATCCGACGCGATGACCCCAGGATCTGATTGGATGTGAGCCTTTGGATGTATCACGGTCTGCTCAGATGCGTGCGGAACTTCGCTGGCTGAGACCTGCAGGGCTTCTGGCTGCGCTGGCGCTGTTGATGCCCCCGCTGCTCGCCCAGCCCTGGGCGCCAGGCCAGGAGCCGCCGCCGCTGCCATCGGCAACACCGGTAGAGGCACAGGCGCTTGAGCGCCTGCGCCGCAGCGACAGTGGCCCCCAACTGCGGCGCCGTTACCTCGACGCTGCCCATGCCCTGTTGCAGCGCTATTGGGCTACACGTCAGCAGCCGCGGCTGCTGTTTGCTGGCGATGAGGCTCAGGGTTGCGGGGTGCGCCAGGTGCGTGAGCCCATGGCCTACTACTGCCCCGCCAGCAACGAGATCGCCATGGCGATCAACCTGCGGCGCCGTGTGCGCAGCGCCCGCGGCCGCAGTGATCGTGAGCTGCTGCTGCTCGATCTGGCCGTGCTGGCCCACGAGTGGGGGCACCATGTGAACCGCGAACAGGGCCGCGGCCCCTACAGCGGCGGCTTGGGGTTCACGGTTCGCCAGGAAGAGCTTGCCGCCGACTGGCGCACGGGGGTCTTCTGGGGCTGGCTGCTGAGCCATGGCGTGGTTGGCGTTGACGACTTCACCCAAACGGCGAATCTGCTGTTTGAGATGGGCGACTACGAGCGCATCACCCCCCAGCACCACGGCTACCCCAAAGACCGCTTTGAGGCTCTGACCCGTGGGCTGGCCAGTCAGGTTGCGGTGGGTCAGCGGCTGGGCCCTTGGAGCGTCGATACCCGTGAGGCCTTTAGCAGGCCGCTCCCCATGACAGCCGCTTTGGCTGCAGGTTCGCAGCGGGTCTATGAGGTGCGGCGCTTTGAGATCGATCGCAGCAACCAGATCGCCACCAACCTGATTGGCGGCCTGCTTGGAGCGGCCAGCTGTTTCTGGGGCAGTGAGCAGCAGTGCCTGGGCATGGCGCTCGAGCAGGGCAAGGGGCGCGCTGACGGTGCCTACACCAGCCGCACCCTGACGCTCGATTGCGCCAGTGGACGTTTTGATGTCAGCGACGATGAGCACGGACCTCAGCCGCTGAGCCGCGACGGCAAGGGTCAGGCGGCCGTGATCGCTGCGCGCGACTGCCCTAAGGCTGCAGCAGCACTGGGCGCTTGATCAAGCGCACTGAGGCTTTGGGGCGCCTCAGCATCACCACAACCACAAAGCTGCACCAGGCCGTCTCAGAGCTGCTGAAGTCGCCGTTTTGGCCCTTCAGCAGCCCTATGCCTGAAGTGCAGGCCACTGCTTTAGGTGCTGAACCTTGGGCACTGATCTGTGTTGTTCAAACGGAGGATGTATGACCCATCTCAACTTGATGAGCGAGCATGATGCTGAATTGCTGAGCGGAGGCCTGGATAATCCCTCGGCGATTTATCTGGGTGATCGCAACTGGGGGCAATTCAAGAAGGATTTCCCGATCCTTGCGCTAATTATCCCCAATCCTTCTGAGGTTTACCTCGGCAACAATTACGGTCAAGCCAAGTAAGCCCTGTTCCAAGTCAGTCCTGTTGCTGAGGCCTCAGGACTCAAGATGAGCTCGCATGCAATTCAGGCCCCGTGACGACGGGGCTTTTTGCTGCGTGATGA
>JBMSMG010000129.1:0-2479 GCA_049421025.1 Prochlorococcaceae cyanobacterium
GCGATCGCGGTAAGCCCAGCCGTCGTTGAAGGCCGCCGGCAGCCAGTCAGTCAACCAACGCGTGCTCGAGGGCGTAGCGCACCAGTTCGGTGCGGCTGGCGGTGCCGGTCTTGATGAACAGACGGCTGACGTACTTTTCGACGTTGCGGATCGAGGTCTCGAGCCGGCGGGCGATCTCTTTGTTCATCAGCCCTTCGGCCACCAGCTGCAGCACCGACGCCTCGCGCGGGGTGAAGCTGTGCTCGGCTGGGGTGGGGGCCTTTTTGGCGGTGCCACCGTTGGCCAGCAGAGTGCGGATCTCGGAGATCTGGCGGGCCATCGAGCCCATGTCGGCATCGGCAAAGCGGGCCGCCTCGGCCAACAGCCGCTCCTGGCGGCGCACCACGTTGCGCACCCGCGCCACCAGCTCGTCGGGGTCAAACGGCTTGGGGATGTAGTCATCGCAGCCCGCCTGAAAGCCGGCAATGCGATCGGCGGTCATGCCCTTGGCGGTCAGAAAGATCACCGGGGTGCCGCCCAGGCGCTCGTCGGCCCGCAGCTTGGCAAGCAGCCCGTAGCCGTCACAGCGGGGCATCATCACGTCGGTGATGACCACGTCGGGCAACAGCTCCTGGGCGAGCTGCCAGCCCTGCTCGCCATCGTTGGCGGTGGTCACAGCAAAACCCTCGTCATCGAGGTAGGCCTTGACCGCCGTGCGCAGGCCGGGTTCGTCGTCAACCAGCAGCAGCCGCACCGGCGTCTGGGGCGCATCGTGCGCTTGCTCTGGCGTGGGGGTATCGGTCGTCATGGCGCGCATTCAAGGGCAGCTTCAGCGACTTGGCTGCGGCACCCGTTGTTCGGATTCCTGCAGATGGGTGCTGAAGCCCAGCTCCAGCGCCTTGTTGCGCAGGCCGGCGGGGTCCTGCTGGGCCAGGTCGGGAAAACACACGGCCCACCAGATCAAGTGATCGATGCGGTTGGCCGGTGTGATCGCACCACCTGGGTTGAGCTGGCGCACGATCAGATCGCGGCCATCGCTGGTGACCCGCATCGGGGCCTTGGCGCTGCAGCGGATCGTCTCGTTGCGCACCTGCAGATCGTTGGGCAGCTCAAGCCAGACCTTGACCCGCTTGACATCGGGGAAGGCCGGATCGGTCTCGATCGCATAGACGCCAGTGGCCTGCTTGCCACCGGGCACGATGCGCTCGCTAAGCAGCACCAATGTTTTGGGGCGCGAGAGCTCGGGCGCCTGCATGAGCCCGCCCTGGGCGTGCGCCGCCAGGCTGGCCAGCCCGGCAACCGGTAGGGCGAGTGCGGCGGCCCAACGGCTGCAGCGCGTGAGGAGTCTTGTCAGCATGTGCCCCATGCTGGCTTACCTCGACCACCACGCCACCACCCCCTGCGAGCCTGCTGTGGTGGAGGCGATGGCGCCCTGGTGGAGTGATCAGTTCGCCAACCCAGCCAGCCGGCTCTACCGCCCGGCCCTGGAGGCGGCAGCAGCGGTGGACCACGCGGCTGCGGTTGTGCTGCGAGGGGTTGGCGCCCCAGGCGGCGCGCAGGTGGTCTTCACCAGCGGCGCCACCGAGGCCAACAACCTCGCCCTCAAAGGTGTGGCCGAAGCGGCCCTGGCGGCGGGCCATCGGCGGCGGCGGTTGGTGGGCGTGGTCAGCGAGCACCGCGCCGTGCTCGATGTGCTGCGCTATCTGGAGCGCCACGGCTTTGAGCTAACGCTGCTGCCACTTGATACCCAGGGGCAGGTGGAGCCAGCCGCACTGGCGGCGGCGCTCGAGCCTGCAGCAGGCGGGCCGGTGCTGGCGGTCAGCGTCATGGCCGCCAACAACGAGATCGGTGCCATCGCCCCGCTGGCGCAGTTGGCACCACTGGTGCACACAGCCGGCGCCCTGCTGCATGTGGACGCGGCCCAGGCGGTGGGGCACATCCCCCTGGAGATGGACGCGCTTGGGATCGATCTGCTGAGCCTGAGCGCTCACAAGCTGTACGGACCCAAAGGCATTGGGGCGCTAGTGATTGGCCCGCGCCCAGCAGCCCTGGGGCTGCTGCCTGCACCCCAGCTGCACGGCGGCGGCCAGCAGCAAGGGCTGCGCGCCGGCACCCTGCCGGTGCCGCTGATTGTGGGACTGGCGGCGGCACTTGAGCTGGCCATCGCCGACCGCGAGGCGCGGGCACAGCGGCTGGGCGCGCTGCGCGATCAGCTCTGGAGCGGGCTGCAGGGGCTTGGGGGCGTCAGCCTCAATGGGCCGCCACCGGGACCCGAACGCCTGCCCCACAACCTCAATGTGACGGCAGCCGGCGTTGATGGCACGCGCCTGCATCAGGCGCTGCGCCGTCAGATCGCCATCAGCAGTGGCTCAGCCTGCAGCCAGGGGTCGCCCTCACACGTGCTGGCGGCGCTGGGGCGCACCCGGGCCGAGGCGGCGGCCACGCTGCGCTTTGGCCTGGGGCGCGGCACTAGCGCAGCGCACATCGAGCTGGCGGTGGC
>JBMSMG010000130.1:0-2475 GCA_049421025.1 Prochlorococcaceae cyanobacterium
TCGAGCTGCTGCGCGGCCAGTGCGATGCGATCACCCAGGCCTATGCCGCCAGCGTTGGCAACCGCATGAACCAGGTGATGAAAACGCTCACGATTTTGACCAGCATCTTTGCGCCGTTGACCTTCATCGCCGGCATCTATGGCATGAACTTCAACATCCCTGAGCTGCACTGGCGCTATGGCTATGCCTACTCACTTGTTTTGATGGCGTTGATCGCGTTGATTCAGGCGTGGTGGCTGTGGCGCAGGGGCTGGTTCCAGGACTGGACGCTGCCGCGCTGAACCGCAGACAACCTCGCCTTAACCCCTGCGCTGGCAGGCGATCCCAGGATTTTGAGGATCCCTCTAGCTGCCATGAAACGCGTCCTGTTGGCTGCCGCATCGCTTGCGGCGCTGTGCTCGCCTCTGGCCGCAGGCATGGGCCAGGCGCAGGTGCAACCCCAGGTGGTGCGCATGGGCGGATCGAGCACGGTGTTTCCGATCACCCAGCAGGCGATCAAAGCGTTTCAACAGGGCGGCCGCAGCAAGGGGGTGCGCCTTGAACTGAGCGAAACGGGAACCTCAGGAGGGTTCCGCCAGTTCTGCTCAGGCCAGCTCGCCATCGCCAATGCCTCGCGGCCCATCAACCGCAAAGAGCTCGCTCTGTGTGCCAAAAGCGGCGTGCGTTTTGTTGAGTTGCCCATCGCCTTTGATGCGCTCACGGTGGTGGTCAACCGCAACAACGACTGGGCGCGTCACATCAGCGTCAAGCAACTGGCTGCGATGTGGGGCCGTCAGGCCGAAGGCAAGGTCAAGCGCTGGAGCCAGGTCAACCCCAGCTGGCCGGCTCGGCCGCTTCGCCTCTGCGGCCCCGGCGCTGATTCGGGCACCTACGACTACTTCAACAAAGCTGTCAATGGCGACAGCGCCAACGCCCGTCGCGACGTCACCAGCAGCGAAGACGACAACGTGCTGGTGAAGTGCGTGGCCAACGATCCCAATGCCCTGGGCTATTTCGGTTACGCCTACTACGCCGCCAACCAGAGCCGGCTCAAAGCGCTCTGGGTGCTTGGCGGCAAGGGCCTGGTGGCCCCCTCTGTGGCCACCGTGCAGGACGAAACCTATGTGCCGCTCTCCAGGCCGCTGTTTCTCTATGTCAACGATCAGATGCTGCGCCAGCAGCCGCACACCCGCCGCTTTTTGACCTACACCCTGCAGAACGGGCTCAAACTGGTGCAGCAGGCCGGTTACATTCCGCTGCCGGCCAGCACCTACCGGCTGGTTGAGTCGAAGCTGTATCGCCATGTGCTCGGCAGTGCCTTTGGCGGTGAGCTCACCCCGGGCATGAGCCTGGCTCTGGCGCTGCAGCGCAGCCTTGAGCAGACCAAACAACCGCAGTTCCGCTGAGATCCACTTGACGTCAGTTGTCTCGCGCGGGGCGGGTGAACATGCCGCCCTGTTGCTCGATCGCCAGCTCAGGGCCCTGATCGAGTGGCATGGCCCTGTGTTGAACGACCGCTCACCTGAGCCGTTGCATCAGTTGCGCGTGTCGATGCGGCGGCTGCGGGTCACTTTGATGCAGTTTGCCCCGCTGTTGCAGCTGCCCTCTGATCTGCGCAGCAGCCGGCTGGCGAAAACCTCGCGGCGCCTGGGTCTGGCGCGCGATCTCGATGTGCTGCAGGAGCGGTTGCAGCAGCAGCTGCTGCCCCAGCTGCCTGAGGCAGAGCTTGAGCTGCTGCGGCCGGTGCTCAAACAGCTGCGCCGCGAGCGCCGCCAGGCCCATCAGCAGGTTGTCGAGCACTTGCAAGGCAGCAGTTATTTGCGTTGGTTGTCGCACATGCAGCGCTGGCTGCGTCAGCCGGCCATGACTCCCCTGGCTGAGCAGTCTTTTGCTGATGGGCTGCTGCAGTGGCAGCTGCCCTGGCTGGCCGATCTGTTTGTGCATCCGGCCTGGGCGATCGAGCCCCTGGTGAGCGAGGCCCAGCGCGAGCAGCTGCACGGCCTGCGCAAGCAGATCAAGCTGGCGCGCTATCAACTCGACAATTGCAAACCGCTGCTGGGCCGCCGCAGCCGGCAGTTTCAGCACAGCCTCAAATGCATGCAAGAGCAGCTCGGCGAGCTCAACGACCTGCAGGTGCTGCAGCGGGCGATCGCCGATCAGCTGCACGGCTCGCTGCCGGCCGATCTACCTGTGTTGCATGGCCTGCTGCAGCGCAGCGAAGCCCAGAGCTGGCAGGCGTGGCGCCAGCTGGCCAGTGGCCGCAGCGGTTTTGCCGCGTCGGCCCAGCTGCTTGGCGCCCTGCAAGCTGATCGCCGCCGCGCCCTGCTGCGCGGCCGCTGCCATGCCATGTGTTCTGGGCTACATCGCCTCGTGTTCTGCGATTGGCGAGCCCCCCTTGTGGCCCGATAGGTTCCGCCCAAATCCCCTGTCTGGGGATTGTTCCTATCGGTGTGAGGACCCGATGAAACTCTTCAAGCAACTTCTCGTTGCTCCTGC
>JBMSMG010000131.1:0-2321 GCA_049421025.1 Prochlorococcaceae cyanobacterium
CAGCCGATCGGTCTCACCGGCACGGATCTGCACCTGAAGATCACCCTGCTCGATGCGGGCCAGGCTCTCTTCGAGCCGCCTTGGGATACCCAGAGCCCGGGTGCCCAGATCAGCCGCCTGGCGCGACAGTTCGTTCAGCAGATCACCACCACCGCTCTGGCTCATCAGGGGAAGCAGGTAAGGCTTGGCGATCGCTACCAGGCTAAAGCCAGGATCGAGGCTGCGGCCGACCCCTTCAAAGGTCGACAGCGCCCGCATCACAAAGATCAGCTCGGCCGGCAGACGAAACGGCTGGCCGTACACCAGGTCATACAGATCACCTGAGAGCTTGCTGAGCACATCGGCTGAAAACGGCGGTGTCAGCGCTTCGGTGAGCATCACCCGCACCAGGCGCCGCACCGGACCTGGGTCAATGCCGGAGGCAATCACTCCGGCCTGCTGCAGCTCGTCGACCAACGAGCCAGCATCGCGGGCTGCGGCTGCCGTGACCATGCGTCCCAGCCGCGAGCGCAGCCGCGCCGAGATCTGCCCCATCATCCCGAAGTCGTAGTAGATGAGGGCGCCATCGGCGGCAACAGCGAGGTTGCCGGGGTGGGGATCGGCGTGAAAAAAGCCAAACCGCACCAGCTGCTGCAGGTAGCTGGCGGCGCCTTTTTCGGCCACGGCCGCCGGGTCAATGCCGGCCTCGATCAGGGCAGCACGCTCACTGATCTTGATGCCGGGTAAATAGTCGAGGCACAGCACCCTGCGGCTGCTGAGCTCCCACACCACTGCCGGGATGCGAATGCCCGGATCATCCAGAAACTGTTGGCGAAAGCGCGCCGCATGCTCGGCTTCGAGGCGAAAGTCGAGCTCACGCAGCAGCACGCGCCGGCACTCTTGGGCAATGCCCAGCCAGTCGCGGCCGCGGCCCCAGCGCGGATGACGCTGCACCGCTGCCGCGACCTGCTGCAGCACCTCAAGGTCGTGGCGAAACAGCGCCTCAAGGCCCGGGCGCTGAACCTTGAGCACCACCTGGCGGCCGCTGCGCAGGCTGGCGCGGTGCACCTGGGCCAGGCTGGCTGATCCCAGGGGCTCGGTTTCGAGATCAATGATCTCGGCGCAGCGATCGCCGAGCTCGTGCTCGAGCAGGTCCTGAATGATGGCAAAGGAGACAGGGGGCACCTGGTCCTGCAGACGGGCAAGCTCTTCGACCACCTCGGCCGGCAGCACATCAGGGCGGGCCGAGAGGATCTGGCCCAACTTGATAAAGGCCGAACCCAACACCAAAAACTCGGCCGTCAGCCATCGCGCCAGCCGGCGCTGACGGCGCGCCTGCCGCTCGGGGGTGAAGCCGCCGCGGCCGATGTAGCTCCAGCGCTGAGCGTTCCACCACAGCCGCAACAGCAGCAGCACGGCAACGGCCCAGATGCGCAGAGCCCGGCGCCCGTGTCTAAGCATCGAGGCTGTGGCTAAGCGCCGCCACGCGCGCACGCAGGCTGTCGATCAACTCCTGCGGGTCCGTCTTGCCCGCGGCCGCACCCGCTGGAGTTGGAGTCGTTGCCTCTGCATTGAACGATTCAGCATCGGCAATGGGGTCTTGAGCGCTGGCCAGGCGCTCGGTTTCGAGTTCGACCTCTTGCCAGAAGAGCTGCCACTCGCGGCTCAACCG
Source organism: Prochlorococcaceae cyanobacterium (assembly GCA_049421025.1). Classification (GTDB taxonomy): domain Bacteria; phylum Cyanobacteriota; class Cyanobacteriia; order PCC-6307; family Cyanobiaceae; genus RGUW01. The sequence continues at coordinate 1,652 of JBMSMG010000131.1, forward strand.
GGCCGGGGCCCCCTCGGCGGTTGCAAGCAGCGTGGCAGCAGCATCGGCGACGCTGCTGCCAAAGCGGGCCTGAAGCCTGTTGAGCAACGCCTGCATCTGCAGGGGCAACTGAGGCTCATCACTCATGGCTGGCTCGGCATGGACGCAGGTGGAGGCGGCAGGTTCGGCGCCGGGGGCGCTGCTGCTGCCGGGCGTGGCTGCTGCGGGCGGGGCTTGGCAGCTGGAGCTGCAGGGGGCTCTGGCTCAACAAGGCCCAGTTGATCGCCGCTCAACTGAGCCTCAGGCAAGGCCGACGGATCAGCGGGCTTGGGTTGCTCGGCCTCGAGCTCAAGGAGATCGAGCCGACCGCGCAACTCCTGGTTTTCACTGCCAAAGCGCAGGCGCAGGCTCTCCAGACTGGTGCCTGGAAACTCCCGCACATCAAACGACTGGCCCCACTGCACCAACGCCGGCAGCCGCAGATCCAGCAGCCGCTGGGTGAGGCCATAACCCAGGCCAAAGCACACGCCCACCAGCAACGGCCGGCGCCAGAGGCTCACGGGCCGGGGCTTGGCTTTGGAGCTGGCCGTGGCCAAAGTCGCTGCCGCAAAACGCACCCTTTGAACTTAGGCGCCCCAGCCCACCAGCGATGGGCTCTGCAGCTGGCTCAGGTCGTGTAATCGGCGTTGAT
>JBMSMG010000132.1:0-2320 GCA_049421025.1 Prochlorococcaceae cyanobacterium
ATCAACTGATTCCGATCAACTGAGCAGCCAAGCGGCGCTGGCATCACTACGCTCGCGCCATGGCTGATCGAGCCTTGTACCGGACGATCTCGCGCTGGGCAGCACGCCGCGCGGGCAAGTCATCGACCTTTGCGTTGGCCTGCAGTGTGGTGTTGCTGTGGCTGATCAGCGGACCGCTGTTCGGCTTCAGCGACACCTGGCAACTGGCGATCAACACCGCCACCACGATCATCACCTTTTTGATGGTGTTCCTGATCCAGAACACCCAAAACCGCGATGCCGAGGCGGTTCAACTCAAACTCGATGAGCTGATCCGCGCGACCCGCGGAGCCCACAACGCCCTGCTGGATCTGGAGGAACAGACCGATCGCCAGCTCGATCTGTTGCGCCAGCGCTACGAGAGTTTGGCCCGCATTGCCCAGGAGCAACAGCGAGCCGGCGTTGATGACACCGACAACCCCGAGGTTTAGCGGTGGTCATCGATGGTTCAGCCCAGATCAAGGCTGAGCTGCTGGTCAGTTTCAGAGCCAACGGCATCGCTTGGGCGATTGCTGCGCTGAGAGCGACTGCGCTGAGTTGACGGCCGCAGACCTGAACGGCGTGAGCCATGACGCTGCTGAATCACATCGGCGGTTTCGGCAAACCCGCGCTCCTGTCTCAGTGCCCAGAGACGATCACGCGCCTGGGCAGCCGCCTGCTGCCAATCGACGATCGGCAGCGGGTAGTCACGGCCAACGATGCAGCCGCTGGCCTGTTGGGTTGCAGCATCCATGGTCCAGGGCTGATGCAGATAAACCGCAGGCACCGATGCCAGCTCTGGTAGCCATCGCCGCACAAACACACCTTCTGGATCGTGATCAAGAGCCTGCTTGATCGGGTTGTAGATGCGGATGGTGTTGATGCCGGTGGTGCCCGATTGCATCTGCACCTGGCTCCAATGAATGCCGGGCTCGTAATCCACAAACAGCCGGGCCAGATGCAAGCCGCTCTGTCGCCAGGGAAGCCAGAGCTGATAGCTAGCCACCGACATCAACATCGCCCGCATGCGGAAGTTGAGCCAACCGGTTGCGATCAGCGAACGCATGCAGGCATCAACAAATGGCAAACCGGTTGTTCCAGTGCACCAGGCCCCAAGCCGCGCGTCGCTGGCTTCGCGCAGGCCCGCGGTCAGCGGATGCAGCTCAGAGAACTCGAGCGAGGGTTGATCCTCGAGCTTCTGGATGAAATGACAATGCCAGTGCAGGCGCTCTTCAAAACGCTTGAGCGCCAGAGGCCAGCGACCGGCAGTGTTGCTGCCTTGCAGCTGCTCACGGCGACTGCGCGTGCGCTGCACCACCTCGCGCATGGAGATGGTGCCCCAGCTCAGATGCGGCGAGAGGCGCGAGCAGCTCTGATCGGCCGTCAGGGGACTGGACAGACCACTGTGGTAGCGGCGACTGCGCTGCTGCAGAAACGACGCCAGCACGGTCTGAGCTTCACTGAGACCCCCGCGCTGCAGATTCAGGCCTGGCGGCTCAGCCATCAAGGTTGGAACCCGCTCAGGAATGTCGCCAGGGTCCACACCATCGAGCGGCTCCAGCCGGGGCGGAGCCTGCAGCAAGGGCTCGCTCATGCGCTCATCCCAGCGCCGGGCCCAGCCGTTGCGATCGGCGAGCGGCCGGATCACACCGAACTGGGGGCTCTCATGCCAGGGGATTCCGGCATGGCGCGCCCACGCTGCCACACGCTTGTCACGCGCGTAGGTCCAGGCATTGCCCGTTTCCTGGTGGCTCCACAACGCCCCAAGACGCCAATGACGATGGGCCCGCTCGAGCACCGATTCGATGCTGCCGGCGCGCACAACCAGGGGCTGTCCCAGGGCCGCCAGTGTCTGACGCAGCGCGATCAGCCCTTCGCGGCAGAACTGCCATTGCCTGGCTGAGGCATCGGGTTGCTGCCACAACTCAGGCTCAATCACATACAGCGGCAGCACCGGTCCGCGCTCGGCCGCCTGGGCCAACGGGGCGTGATCGGCAATCCGCAGATCACGCTTAAACCAGACAAGCTGCAATGGCGCTGTGGTCACAGGTCTGAGCTCACAGGTCTGATCTCAAGCGCTCCTTCTCAAGTGGCCACCGCCGATGAACGTGGCTCGGGCTTTGGCGCTGGCATAGGCGAGCGCGGCAGTTGCAGCAGAGGAACCACCACGCTGGCCAGGCCAAGCATCAAAAAGGAAAAAGCTCCCACCAGGGCCAACAGGCGCAAGCCCAGGTTGCGACCTGGATCGACCAGGGGCAGATCCTCATCGACAGGCTCCTGCTGGTGGCGTGATGGCTTCATG
>JBMSMG010000133.1:0-2282 GCA_049421025.1 Prochlorococcaceae cyanobacterium
CAGGTGGCTCAGCCCTGATCCGAGCCAATCGGCTGCCAGTCGGTGTGGGTGGCCCACAGCGCCCAGATCGCCATCGCCCGCAGGTAGTGGCAGGCCCGGAAGGTGCCCGCCGCGGTGATCGCTTCTGGTGTGCGGAACTGCAGGCCGCCGCTGTACACCTGATCGACCACCGCGCCGGTGATCGCCAAGGCGGTGCCGGTGTCGCCCATGAGGCGGTAGTACGCCGCCAGGCCGAAGTTGATGCCGGTCCACACCTCCAGCGGGTGGGTCCCGTTGGGATCGAGCGGGGTGCCGTCGCGGCGCAGGCCGTTGGCGACGCCCAGGCGGCCGCCTTCAAAGCGCTCAAAGCACGCTTCTTTGATGGCGCCGAGCGCTGAGTGGGCACGCGCATCGGCCACCACCGCCGGTAGCCCCAGCAATCGGGCATAAAAGTCGCCGCAGAGCTGGTCGGCCATGACGACCGGTGTGCCGCTCTCGGCGTCAATGTTGTAGTACTCGCCGTTCCAGAGCAGGGCATCAAAGTTGGCCCGGCTCTGGCCTAGCCAGTCGCCGAAAGTGCGCTGCTGCTCGCTGGTGTCGAGGCCCAGCTCGAGCTGCAGCCGCTGGGCCATGGCCAAGGCTGCTTCGAGCGCGGCGATCCACAGGGCGCCGCAATAGGCGCTCACCCCAACCAGCGGCCAGTCGTCAAAGGTTTGATCTGGCGCGCCGCCGTTGTCGGGCAGGCCGTCGCCATTGGCATCAAAGCTCTTGAGGTAGGTCAGGGCCTCGACGGCTGCCGGCCAGCAGTCGGCCAAAAAGCGCACGTCCTCGCCGCCGCGGGCGAGTTTGAAGGTGCGCCACACCTGCAGCACAAAGTCGCTGGCCAGGTCCTTCCAGAGGTTGCAGTCCTGGTAGGCGGTGTAGTTGGTGGCATCCCAGGGACGTTCGTTGGGGGCGCCGAGGTCGTGGGGGGTGGCCCCTTTGACCTTGCGGGCTGCTTCGACGCGGCCCTTGCCCTGGGTGAAGTACCAGCCAATTGGCCTGGGTGTGGGGTCGGCCGCCCCGATCGCTCGGGCAAAGCTGCGCAGCACGGCTTTGTCGAGCTCGGGCCACAGCTGCAGCAGCGCAAACGAGCCGTAAAGCCGCACATCGAGGCTCTCGTACCAGGCGTAGTCGAGGCACTCGAGCACCCCAAAACGCCCCACGGGGTCTTCGGGGCTGGCGGCGCTCCAGAGGCTGCCGCCACTGGCCAGGTCGTAGAGCTCGTTGAGCAGGGCCATGCGCAGGGGCTCGCTCAGGTCGCTGCGCTGCAGCACAGGCTGTTGCCAGGCCTCAATGGCGTCGCGCCAGCTGCGCCAGTGCTCGAGCCCCTCGGCGGCGATGGCCGCGGCATGGGTGCCGCTGGTGCCAAAAAAATCGGTGTAGCGGCGCAGCGCGCGGGTTCCTGTTGCAAAGGCCGTTACCGGTAGATCCCAGCTGATCACCACTGGGATCTCGGCCGTGTCTCCGGGCTCGAGCCGCAGGCGCACCGCGATTGCGGCACTGGCCTGTTCGCCGCCCCGGCTGCGGCGGTCGTCGTTGCTCTCCTGGATCGAGCCATCACGGGCGAACGAACGCCAGATCTCGGCGCCATCGCCACTGGGGTCCCAGCGGCTGCAACGCAGCACCTCGGCGCTGATGCCACGGGCGGCCAGGGTGGTTTCATCGGGCACCGCCAGACACCACTGGCCTTCGCCTTCTTGAACCGGTTTGGAGTGATCGCCATCGAGCACGATGGCCTTCATGCCGCCCTGTTCATGCCAGCGGTTGCGCTGCCCTTCGCTTGAGCCGATGGCCGGCACATAGTTGTGCTCGGGGCTGCCGTCGTCTCTGAAATGCACCGATGCCGATGGGTCGGTGTTGGTGAACCAGCCCACCGTGTTGCGCCAACTCAACAGCAGCGACAGCTCCAGCGGCTTGCGCGTTGGGTTGTGCAGGCGCCAGGCGAACACCGCCAGCGGGTAGCTGGTGCGTTGGTAGTCGCCAGGGATGATCGGGCTGTAGGCCTGGCAGCTCACCTGGGCGCTGAACACGCCCTGGTAGCTGGTGCGGCTCAGGGGGTAGCGGGCTTCATAGAGGCCTGTGCTGTGCTCGGGGGTGCTGGCGGGGTACCAGTTCCAGGCGCTCAGGGGTTCGCCGGCCTCTGGCCTGCTGGCATCGCCCTCGGGCTTGACGGCCAGCGCGTGGGCACGGCTGGTGTTGCCGTCGCTCTCGAACAAGGCGAACTGGCAGTCGGGCAGGGTGCCGAACCAGTGCTCACCGCC
>JBMSMG010000134.1:0-2249 GCA_049421025.1 Prochlorococcaceae cyanobacterium
AACCGTATCGATTCAGAACGTTCTGTCGAGGTGGATCAGGGCTGAGGCAGCAGTTTGACCACGAGCGGTAGCACCAGCAGCACGCTGATCAAGCGCACCGCATGGAGCGCAGCCACCGCAGCTCCCACGCCAAATTCGGTGCCGACCAAGCTCATGCCGCTGATGCCTCCTGGGGCGGCCCCGAGCAGCGCAACCACAGGGTCGACCCCGAGCAGCCGGCTGCACCACAGTCCCACCACCACGCCCGTGAGCACCAAGGTCACGGTGATGAGAACTGCCGGTTTCCAGAGCCGCTGCAACTCCACTAGAGCTGGTGCGGTCAAGGTGGTGCCGATCACCGTGCCGATGGCGATTTCCAGGGCTGTTCGGGTGCCGGTTGGCCAGTTGGCCGGCTCCAGGCGGCCACTGAGGCTCACCAACGCAGCCCCAAGCAGGGCTCCAGCCAAAGGCGCTGCCGGAATGCCGGTGCGCAACGCCAGCAACCCTCCAGCGCAACCGGCCAGTCCGTAAAGCAGCAGTGTCCAGGTGGCCTCGCCCATGCGCGCAAGTCTGCCGGAGCTCAGCCCTTGAGCGCTGCGGTTGGGTGTGTTGTCATCGGCTCAGCGGCGGTTCTCCCAATGACCCAGGACTCGGTCTCGTTTCGGATCACTCGCAGCACTGAAGACCTTGCTCAAACCATCCATGCGCTGTCCCACCGCCTGGTGCGCTTGGAGCAAAAACTGGCGGCGCTTGAGTTGGCGGTGACAGCGGTCGATGCCACCTCGCAGCCCAGTGCCGAGGAGCTCGGCAGCTTGGAGACCGTGGAGCGGCTGCTCAGCGATTGCCGCAGCCTGTTGTCTGCAGAACCAACCCCGATCACCATGGCCCAGCCCAGCTCCCAAGAAGACACCTACGCCGCCTGATGTTCAGGCCTGGCCCCATGGCAAGCACTTGAGTCTTTGGTCAGGGGTGGCACAATAAAAAGAAAGTCAGCCATGGCTTTCCCCCTCAACGCCCATTCCGCCTCCTCAAACGGTGGTGTTCAGCGTCAGGGACGCTCGCCGCAATGCCGAAACGCCTCTGTGGTTCAAGGGGGCGATACAGCTGGCGATCATCAGCTTGAGAAGCTCGAGTTTGCTCTGGCAGTCGCGCTCACGCGCGGCGATCAACAGCGTTCAGCTGATCTGCGGCGGCAGATCGATGCACTCGGCGGTAATTGTGAGGAGCCAGGAACTTAAATCCGCTTCAATCCCCATCAGCGTTAGTCGATCCTGTTGAATAGGGATCGATTGGCACCCGTACTGCGCTCAGATGCCGGCCGCTCAAGTCAAGCCATTGCGGGCTCTGCAGCCCACCGTTTCGGCTGCCAAAACCAACCAACTCGAGCAGACAATCGCTGATTGTCATGCCAGGGCTAAAGCTGCCGCTGAATCTGGCGATATCAGCGCATCAGCCAAGTGGATTCTTGCTGCTCTAGATCACGAACGCCGTTTGGCGGGTCGGGGCCCCCAGGTTCTGCAGATCATCAAGCCGCGAGGCTGATCATGAATAAGCGGGTGACCGGATTCGAACCGGCGACGTTCAGCTTGGGAAGCTGACATTCTACCACTGAATTACACCCGCAAAAAAGGATTTGGGTTGCAAAAAGAACAGAATTCAAGTTGCAACCGCTTCCTGTAGCAGCAATCTTAGCCAGCAAGGGCTGCAGCGCAGGCTGCTACGCCAGCTCCTGCAGTGCCCTTGTGCAGCCCTAACTCTTGAAGAGTGGCTTCAATCGCAGCAACGGCTGTCAGCACATCGCGGTCGCAGACAAAGCCCAGATGGCCGATACGGAAGACATGGCCCTTGAGGTGATCCTGACCGCCAGCCAGCAAGATGTCGAAGCGCTCTTTGACTGTTTTGCGCAGGGTTTCGGCATCGATGCCATCGGGTGCCACGGCGGTGATGGCGGGGCTGCCGTGCCCTTCAGCGGCATAGAGCGGCAGGCCGATGGCCTTCATGCCGGCCTGGGCTGCGGACCGGTGGCGGCTGTGGCGCGCAAAGATCCCCTCAAGGCCTTCGGCCTGCATCATCGTTAGGGCGGCCTCCAGGGCGAAATAGAGGTTGATCGCCGGGGTGAAGGGGTTGCTGTCAGCCTTGGCCGATTTGCGGTACTTGCCCAAATCCAGATAGAACTTCGGCAGGTCCGAGCGCTCGTAAGCGGCCCAAGCCTTCTCGCTCATGGCCACGAAGGCCAGTCCCGGCGGCATCATGTAGCCCTTCTGGGAGCC
>JBMSMG010000135.1:0-2237 GCA_049421025.1 Prochlorococcaceae cyanobacterium
CCGCCAATGAAGGCCCCCGCTTTGGGGCCAGCCGCGATGACGGCCGGGCCAAAGGCTGCCACCAACATCACTTTGGACTGATCGGCCGGGTCGCTCAGCCCGCCCAACACCACCGCCGCGCCATCGCCCAGTTGGTCAGCCAGTCCCTGGGCCGCGCTTTGCAGAGCAGTGCCGTCGACGCCATCGAGGCGAGAGACGAGCAGCTGAAACGAACCCACGGCCTTGGCCTTGGCCAGCAACGACTGGGCCTTGGCTGCGGCCAGCTCTTCACGAACAGCAGCCAGAGCCTTGGCAGAGGCTTTGAGTTCATCCTGCAGTTGCACCACCCGCTCGACGATCTCGGCGGGTTGGGCCTTGAAGCGCTCGCCGAGTTGTTTGACAACCGCATCGCGCTCGTTGAGGTAGGCGAGCACCGCCGGGCCGGCGACAGCCTCGATGCGGCGAACACCAGCAGCCACACCACTTTCAGCGATGATCTTGAACACACCGATCTCGGCGGTGTTGGCCACGTGGGTGCCGCCGCACAGCTCCATCGACACACCGGGTACATCGACAACGCGCACCACATCGGCGTATTTCTCGCCGAACATGGCCACGGCCCCTGCGGCCTTGGCCTGCTCGATCGCCATCTCCTGCACCTTGAGGCTGTGGGCCTCTGAGATCCAGCCGTTGATCAACGCTTCAATCTGCTCAAGCTCTGGCCCCGTGACAGCGCGAGGGCAGTGGAAGTCAAAACGCAGCCGATCGAAGTCGACCAGTGAGCCGGCCTGGCCAATGCCCGGATCGACCACCTGCTTGAGCGCCGCCTGCAGCAGGTGGGTCGCCGTGTGGTTGGCCTGGGCGCGGCGGCGGCAGGCCGCGTCCACACGGGCTGTCAGCAGATCACCAACGGCGATCTGACCGCGCTCGATGCGGCCGCTGTGCACAAACACGCTGCGGTTGCGGCTGACCCCCTCGATGCTGACGATCACGCCGGCATCGACGCTGGTCTGATCGCCGCCGCCCAGCAGCACGCCGCGATCACCCACCTGACCGCCCCCTTCGCCATAGAAGGGGGTGACGTCGAGCACCAGCTGCACCCCGTCGCCAGCACCCGCACGCTCAGCCGGCACGCCATTGACCACCAGAGCCACCACGCAGCTGGGGTGCTCGAGGGCTTCGTACCCCCGAAACCCGGTGGCCTCGAGCTGGCCGGCGACCTGATCGATCGCCTCTTGCAGGGTCAGATCAATGCTGACCGCCGCGGCCTTGGCCCGCTGCCGTTGGGCCTCCATGGCCGCTTCAAAACCCGCGAGATCAACGCTCAGGCCGTGCTCTTCGGCGATCTCCTCGGTGAGCTCAAGCGGGAAGCCATAGGTGTCATACAGCTCAAAGGCCTGCTCACCGGTGATCTGGTCGGGCCCCGCGGCCAGCACCTCGGCCAACAGCTTTTCGCCCCGTTCGAGGGTTTCGAGAAAGCGCCCTTCTTCGCGCGCCAGTTCAGCCAGGATCACCTGACGGCGCTCAACCAGCTGGGGGTAGGCGTCTTGCATCAGCGCAATCGCCGCTTCGCCCATGGCGGTGAGGAACGGCTTGTCGATGCCGATGAGCCGTCCGTGGCGCACCACGCGGCGCAGCAAGCGCCGCAGGATGTAGCCGCGGCCCAGATTGCTCGCGCTCACCCCATCGCAGATCAACTGGGTGATGGCGCGGCTGTGGTCACCGATCACCTTGAGCGACGTCTGGCCCTTGTTGTCGAGCACTCGGTAGTCGACATTCGCCAATGCCGCCGCCGTCTCGATCAACGGATAGATCAGATCGGTTTCGTAGTTGTTGGGAACGCCTTGCAAGATCTGGGCCATGCGCTCAAGGCCCATACCGGTGTCGATGTTGCGCGCCGCCAGCGGGGTCAGGGCACCCTCGGCGTCGCGGTTGTACTGCATGAACACCAGGTTGTAGAACTCGATGAAACGGCTGTCGTCCTCTAAATCGATGCCCCCGTCGCCCAGCTCGGGTTTGAAGTCGTAATAGATCTCTGAACATGGTCCGCAGGGACCGGTGGGACCTGAAGCCCAGAAGTTGTCGGCTTCATCCATGCGGATGATGCGTTTGGGGTTGACCCCGACGACATCACGCCAAATTGCTTCCGCCTCGTCGTCTTCGCGAAACACGCTGACCACCAGGTTGTTGGGCGACAGGCCGAACACGCCGGTGGAGAGCTCCCAGGCCCACTGGATCGCCTGCTCCTTGAAGTAATC
>JBMSMG010000136.1:0-2229 GCA_049421025.1 Prochlorococcaceae cyanobacterium
CTGCCGGCTGCGACTGGTTGAAACAGATGATGCTGGCCAGGTCTCCGGTTGGCTGCGCGTCGTTGCGGGCGAACCCGTGCTGGATGTCGAGATCACCCAGAGCGGTGCCGGGGCTGTTGTGGTCATGGCCGAGTTTCGCCGGCAGGGGGCTTCTCGCCTTTCGCCTGGTAAACGCTGATGCTGATGGCGCCATTGGCGCGTTCGGCCAGCGCAGCGAAGCGGCTGTGGCCGCGCTCGATCAATGCCGCGGTGTCATTGCACGCAGCAGCTGCTTGAAGGGCTGGCAGTTCTGGGGTGATGAACCCCAGCAAATAATTGCTGAAGTCGCTGAGCTGCGCTCGGCCGCTGGGGCACCAGAAGTGAAAACCCACCATCTCAACAGCGACCTCTTGGAAACCGCTGAGCTCCAGCAAGGGTCCCAGGCTTGGACCGGCGTGGGCATTGCCATGGCGATTGAAGTGGGCGACGAAGGCACCCAGCAGCGCATCGATCGCCGCATCAGGTGGTGAGACTCGCAGCGCGCCGTAGTCAGTTTCGGTGAGGTGAATTGTGCCGCCAGGGCGCAGCACCCGCAGCGCTTCGGCCAGCACCACGTGTGGGTCGCTGAGGTGCTCGACCACCCACACCAACCGCACCCGATCAAAGTGCCCGTCGGGCCAGGGCAGGGCGGCGGCATCGCCGACCACCAGCTCGATCGTGTTGATGCCCTGCTCGCCGAGATGCCGGCGAGCGCCTTCGATCTGCGCGGCGCTGATGTCGATGCCGCTCAGCCAGGCCTGGGGATGGGCCTTGGCAATCCTTGCCAGCACGGCGCCTACGCCACAGCCGATCTCGAGCAGCCGCTCACCAGGATGCAGCTCCAGATTGGCGCTGAGCAGTTCATTGAGACGGTCGGCCTGCTCAATCAGCCGCTGCTGCTCACGCGCGCTTGTGCCGTGGATGTAGGTGTGGTCTTGCATGGAACCGATCGCGCAGGTCCAGTTTGGTCAGCACAACCGGTGAGACCACCAACCGTCCCACGCTGTTTCTGGTGGTGCTCGGCGGCCGCACCGCCAGCAGCCATATCGAGCTTCACGACGTGCGCTTTGTGGTGGGACGCAGCATTGAAGAGACGCTTCCCGACTTAAGGCATCAGTGGTTCGGTCAGCGCCAGGGGTTGCACCTTGATGCCTGGATGGCGGTGCGTGCGATTGACGGCTGGGCTGTAGGCGTTGAGTCCTTGGGCTTAGGGGTGAAGCGTGATCCTGTGTCACCGCAGCGTGAGCGACTCTGGTTTGTGAACCTGGGTGGCTACCAGCGTGAGTCGTTGGCCGAGCTCCACCAATTCGGACTGGTGGTGGCCCGCTCGCCCCAGGCGGCCAAGGCGGCGGCCAAACGCCAATGGCTCAAAGGGGCCCTGCAGCAGCACAAGGACGATCTGGCCGCCGTCGACGATTGCTTGGCGATCGAGCAGCTGGAGCTGCTCGGCGGAGAGCGCTGGCTCGTGCGGCTTGAGCCCCATCCCGAAGGCCTGAGCCAGCCCCAGGTGCCGGACTGGTTTGGCTACCGGCCGATCTAAGGCTGTGGCATCTGCGGGTAGGTCACACGTGCACCGCCGCAGGTTCACCGCCGCCGATGATCAATGCAGACCAGCAGTTGTCTCGTATTCATGAACATTGAGGGCAAGGCCTGGCGCACCATCTGGCTGGAGCCAGACGGGCGTTTGGTGGGCGTGATTGACCAGACCCGGCTGCCGCACCGCTTCACCACGCAGACAATCTCGACGTGCGAGCAGGCGGCAGAGGCAATCCGCACCATGGTGGTGCGCGGTGCACCCCTGATCGGCGTCACTGGTGCCTACGGGTTGATGCTGGCGTTGCAGGCCGATCCCAGCGACGGCGCTTTGGCCGTGGCGTTTGAGCAGCTCAACGCCACCCGGCCTACGGCGATCAATCTGCGCTGGGCGCTCGAGCGGGTGCGTGATCGTGTGCTGCCGCTGCCTGCAGAGCAACGGGCCGAGGCGGCCAAACAGGAGGCAGCCGCCATTGCCGACGAAGACGTCGCCATGTGCGAGGCCATCGGCGAGCACGGCTTGCAGATCTTTCAGCAGCTGGCCGCGGCGCGCCCAGCTGAGCGCCAGGGGCAACCGTTCAATGTGCTGACGCACTGCAACGCCGGCTGGCTGGCCACGGTCGACTGGGGCACGGCCCTGGCCCCCATCTACAAGGCCCACCGCGCCGGGCTCAACAT
>JBMSMG010000137.1:0-2217 GCA_049421025.1 Prochlorococcaceae cyanobacterium
CTGGAGCCGCCGCGGCGACATCGTCGATGTGTTTCCGGTCAGCAGCGAGCTGCCGGTGCGCCTTGAGTTCTTCGGCGAAGAGCTCGAGAAGATTCGCGAGTTTGACCCCGCCACCCAGCGCTCCCTCGATGCGATCGAGGTGGTGCGGCTCACCCCCAGCGGGTTTGGACCGCTCATTGCCAGCGCCCTGCGCGAGTCCATACCCGATGGCCTGGCGCAGCTGCTGAGTGCAGAAGCTCTCGAGCAGCTGCTCGAAGGCGGCACACCCGAAGACGGTCTCAGGCGGCTGATGGGCCTGGCCTGGCAGCAACCAGCCTCGCTGCTCGATTACCTGCCGGCCCAGACGCTGATCGCCATGGACGAGCGCCGCGCCGCCCTGGCCCACGGCCAGCAGTGGTTTGACCACGTGGTCAGCCACCACGCCGAAAGTGAAGCCGAGCTGGGCGCCGCGCTGCCGCCGCTGCTGCACCGTGATCCAGCCGAGGCGCTGGCAGACGCATCAGGCGCCTTTGCCGGTTTTGACCTGTGCGAACTGCAGGAAACCGACAACCACCCCAACCAACTGGATCTGGCCAGCCGCACGGTGCCGGCCTATCCCAACGCCTTTGGCAAGCTGGCCGGCCTGATCAAAGGCTTCCAACGAGACAACGCCACGGTCTGGCTGCTCTCGGCCCAGCCCAGCCGCGCTGTGGCCCTGCTGGAAGAGCACGACTGCATCGCCCGCTTCGTACCCAACCCAGGCGATACCCCGGCGATCGAGCGGCTGGTGGAGCAGAACACACCCGTGGCTCTCAAGAGCCGCGGCACCGCTGAGCTCGAGGGTCTGCAGCTGCCGGCCTGGCGGCTGGTGCTGATCACCGATCGAGAGTTCTTCGGTCAGCACAGCCTGGCGGCGACGGGTTATGTGCGCCGCCGCCGCAAGGCCGCCAGCCGCACGGTCGATCCGAACAAGATGCAGCCCGGCGACTTTGTCGTGCACCGCAACCACGGCATCGGCAAATTTCTCAAGCTCGAGAAGCTGGCCATCGGCGGCGAGTCGCGCGACTACCTGGTGGTGCAGTACGCCGACGGGCTGCTGCGGGTCGCAGCCGACCAGCTCGGCAGCCTGGGCCGCTACCGCGCCACCAGCGACGCCCCGCCCGATCTCAACCGCATGGGCGGCACCGCCTGGAGCAAGGCCAAAGAGCGCGCCAAAAAGGCCATCCGCAAGGTGGCCATGGACCTGGTCAAGCTCTACGCCGAGCGCCACAAGGCGCCGGGCTTTGCCTACCCACCCGATGGCCCCTGGCAAAACGAGCTCGAAGATTCCTTCCCCTACGAGCCCACCCCCGATCAGGTGAAGGCGATAGCCGATGTCAAAGCCGACATGGAACAACCCCAGCCGATGGACCGCCTCGTCTGCGGCGATGTGGGCTTCGGCAAGACCGAGGTGGCGATCCGAGCCATCTTCAAGGCCGTCACCGCCGGCAAACAGGTGGCCCTGCTAGCCCCCACCACGGTGCTGGCGCAGCAGCACTGGCGCACCCTGTCCGAGCGCTTTGCCCCCTACCCGCTCAAGGTGAACCTGCTCAACCGCTTCCGCACCGCAGCCGAGCGCAAGACCATCCTTGAGGGCCTGGCCGAAGGCTCGGTCGACGTGGTCGTCGGCACCCACCAACTGCTGGGCAAGGGCACCAGCTTCAAGCAGCTGGGCCTTTTGGTGGTCGACGAGGAGCAGCGCTTCGGCGTCAACCAGAAAGAAAAGATCAAGGCGCTGCGCAAGGACGTCGACGTGTTGACCCTCTCAGCGACACCGATCCCGCGCACGCTGTACATGAGCCTCTCGGGCGTGCGCGAAATGAGCCTGATCACCACGCCGCCGCCCCTGCGCCGGCCAATCAAGACCCATCTGGCCTCACTCGATGAGGAGGCGGTGCGCAGCGCCATCCGCCAGGAGCTCGACCGCGGCGGCCAGATTTTCTACGTGGTGCCGCGGGTCGAAGGCATCGAGGATGTGGCAACCCAGCTGCGCGCCATGCTGCCGGGCCTGCGGCTGCTAGTAGCCCACGGGCAAATGGCTGAAGGCGAGCTCGAGAGCGCCATGGTCGCCTTCAACGCCGGCGAGGCCGACCTGATGCTCTGCACGACCATCGTCGAGAGCGGCCTCGACATACCCAGGGTCAACACGATCCTGATCGAGGACGCCCACAAGTTCGGCCTGGCCCAGCTGTATCAGCT
>JBMSMG010000138.1:0-2179 GCA_049421025.1 Prochlorococcaceae cyanobacterium
TGGAGCGTGGCCAACGGTCAGATCGACCTGGCAATCATTGGCGGTGAGCTGCCCAGCGAACTGGGCGAGCAACTGCAGGTGGTGCCCTACGCCAGTGACGAGCTGGCCCTGGTGCTTCCGGTCAAGCACCCCTTGGCCAGGCTCAATGAGCTGACCAAAGAGGATCTCTATCGCCTGGGCTTTGTTTGCCTCGATGCCCAGTCGACCACGCGCAAGATGGTCGACCAGCTGCTGGCTCGCTCAGGCCTCGATGTGAGCCGCCTCAAGCTCGAGATGGAGCTCAACTCGTTTGAAGCCATCAAAAATGCCGTTCAAAGCGGCCTTGGTGCGGCCTTTTTGCCAGTCGTCTCCATCGAGCGCGAGTTGGCAGCTGGCAGCCTGCACCGCCCCCAGGTGGCCGATCTACTGGTGCGACGTCAGCTCAAGTTGATCACCCATCCGGCGCGCTACTGCTCGCGCGCCTCAGAGGCTTTCAGGCGCGAGATTCTGCCGGTGTTTGCCAGCCCCGACAGCCCCCTGCGTCGGCCGCTGCAGCAGGAGCAACCCCAACAGCAGGCGCAGCAGCAGGCCCAGCAGGAGAGCTAGGCCTCAGAACTGGTCGGCTTCGGGGGTGATGCCCACGGTGTCATCGGCCACGCCTTTGGTGATGAACTTGTTTTCGCTGGTGTCGGTCTGATAGACGCAGCGCACGATCGGCTTGTCCTTGATCGAGCCGATGTAGGCGAAGGTGTTCATGCGCTGTTTGCACTGCCGCATCTGCTCGGCGGTGACGGCGCCTTCTTTTTGCAGCACGCTCCAGTTCTCGCGGCGGATCACGCAGCCGGGCCGCAGCGCCGGTTGGGTCACGAAGCTCGAGCTGGGGTTCATGGTCGTGTACAGCTCGATGTCCATGACAAAGGCGCTGGCGCCCCACTGCCGGCAGAACTCCGGATCGGGAACCGCCATGTCGAGCTGCTGGCTGCTGGCGATATTCCCTTGATCGCCCTGGGTGGTGCTGGAGAGGCCGGTGCCGATGCCGATACCCACCACCAGCACCCCCGCCAAGATGGCGATGGTGCCCACGTTGAACTGCAGCGGTGGCCCACCTCCTGGGCCACCTCCTGGGCCGCCAGCTGAGCCGCCGCCTGGCCTGCCGCCACCGCCAGCCGGTCTGCCGCCACCGTTGCCTCGGCCGTAGGAGCGCTGCTCATAGCCGCGCTCCCCATAGTCGCGCTCGTCGTAGCGCGAATCGCGGAAACGGCCGGGTGAGCTGCCAGAGCGGGTCACAGGTTGTCGGGGGTGCGGGGCAGGCCCATGGAGTAATTCAGGACCCGGCAATCCGGGTTGTAGCGCAGCTTGCCGGCCTGCAGCAGCTCACGCAGATAGCCCTCGAGCTCTGAGCCGATGCGGCGCAGGTTGTAATCGTCCAGATCGGCCCCGGCGCTGGCGCTCACCAGCTCCCTGAAGCGCTGGTGCACCAGCTCGAGCGTGGGTGCATCCCAAAGAAATTCGTTGTCGGGGTCCACATCCAGGGTGAGCTGGTCTGGATCGGCCACCAGATCGCCCTCTTCAACCCGTGCTGTGAACAGCCTGATGTGGCGCGTGGTGCTTTTGAGCAGGGTGGCGTCAGACATCGGTTCAACACAAGGCCGGCGGCAACTTCAACGAAGTGCCTTGGCCTTGACTTTAGGAACACCCCAACGGGGCTGGTCGCCGCCGCTGCAGCAGGCCCCCTTTTAAGGTTGCAGGCGGTTGCAGGTCTCCTTCCCATGCGCATCGCCATCGCCGGAGCCGGTCTCGCGGGGCTGTCGTGCGCCAAATACCTCTGTGACGCTGGCCATACCCCGGTGGTGTACGAGGCCCGCGATGTGCTCGGCGGCAAGGTGGCCGCCTGGCAAGACGACGAGGGCGACTGGTACGAGACCGGTCTGCACATCTTTTTTGGCGCTTACCGCAACATGCGCCAGCTCTTTAAAGAGCTTGACATCGAGGAGCGGCTGCAGTGGAAGAGCCACTCGATGATCTTCAACCAGAAGGAGACCCCTGGCACCTACAGCCGCTTCGATTTCCCCGACATTCCGGCGCCCTTGAACGGCGTGGCGGCGATTCTGGGCAACAACGACATGCTCAGCTGGCCCGAGAAGATCAGCTTCGGTCTGGGCCTGGTGCCGGCGATGCTGCGCGGCCAGCAGTATGTGGA
>JBMSMG010000139.1:0-2149 GCA_049421025.1 Prochlorococcaceae cyanobacterium
TCGCCTCTTGCTCGGCGGCCGGATACATGCCCAGGATGCGCTCGATCGTCTTGACAGCCGAGTTGGTGTGCAGGGTCCCGAACACCAGGTGGCCCGTCTGGGAGGCCTCGATCGCCGTGGCCAGGGTTTCCTGATCACGAATCTCCCCGATCAAAATCACATCGGGGTCTTCGCGCAGGGCCGCCCGCAGGGCGTTGTGAAACACCTTGGTGTGCTGGCCCACCTCGCGGTGACGCACCAGCGACTGGCGGCTTTCGTGCACAAACTCGACCGGGTCCTCAATCGTGAGGATGTGGCGGCTCATGTTGGAGTTGATCCAATCGATCATGGCCGCCAGAGTTGTGCTCTTGCCTGAGCCGGTTGGACCGGTCACCAGGATCAGCCCCTTTGGCCGCGCGGCCAGATCCCTCAAGACAGCAGGCAGCTTGAGATCGTCGAGGGTGGCGATGGTTTGGGGGATCAAGCGCAGCACCATGGCCTGGCCGCGCAGCGAGTCGAGCAGGTTGATGCGCACCCGCACAAAGCTGAAGGCATGCGAGCCGTCGTACTCCTTGTCGCGCTGGAAGCTGTCGATCTCGGCGGGGCTGAGGATCTCGCGCAGCCAACGGGCAAAGGTGGCCGCATCGGTCACCGGCCAGCCGGTGCGCACCATTTCGCCGCGGGCCCGGTAGCGGGGCTCTTCGCCAATGCCCAGGTGCACATCGCTATGCCCTCTCTGATGGGCGATGCGCACGATCTCCTCAAGGCTCGAGGGGGTGCCGTCAGGACTCTGGGCAACTGGCTGATCAGCAGCTGGAGCTGAGGCTGCAGCAGGGAGCCCAGGCTCGGGTGCAGTTGATGCTGGCGGCGGGGGTGCAGCAGGGGGTGCAGCAGGAAATGGACTCCCCGATGGGAACGGACTGGCTGCCGGAAATGGGCTGGTGCGCGGAAACGGACTCGAAGACTCAACAGATGTCATCGCAGCTGAGGGCAGCAGCATTGGACCCCAGTGTTGCGTCGAATCTCCTGTCTGTCATGAGACAGTGGGCCCAGGTCATCGGCCCGCTTTGACACGCCTTCCCCTGGTCACCATCGTGCTGGGCACCCGGCCTGAGGCGATCAAGCTGGCTCCAGTGATTCAGGCGTTCCAGCAGGCGAGCGACTTTTCCACCCGGGTGGTGCTCACCGGCCAACACCGCGAGATGGTGAGCCAGGTGATGGAGCTGTTCGGCATCAATGCCGATCACGATCTGGCGCTAATGGCGCCCAAACAAACCCTCACCCACATCACCTGCAGCGCCCTGGAGGGCCTCAAGCAGGAGTTTGAGGCGCACCGCCCTGATCTTGTGCTGGTGCAGGGCGACACCACCACCGCTTTTGCCGCGGCGCTGGCTGCGTTTTATGAGCAGATCCCAGTGGGGCATGTCGAAGCGGGTCTGCGCACCGACAACCTGCTGGATCCCTTCCCAGAGGAGGCCAATCGGCGGTTGATCTCGCAGGTAGCCCAGCTGCACTTTGCGCCGACCGAGCGTTCGGCCGCCAACTGCCGCGCCTCTGGGGTGGTGGGCGAGGTGCTCACCACGGGCAACACGGTCATCGATGCGCTGCTGCTGATGGCCAAGCAAGCCGCACCATTTGAGCTGGATGGCTTTGACCCCGCGGCGCAGCGGCTTGTGCTGGTGACCGTGCACCGGCGCGAGAACTGGGGCGAACGGCTGCTGGAGATCGGCGCCGCCTTGCAGCAGTTGCTGCAGCGCTACGACGATCTGGTGATCCTGCTGCCGCTGCATCGCAACCCGACGGTGCGCGAGCCCCTACAGGCCCTGCTGGGCGAACACCCCCGCGCCCACCTGTGCGAACCCCTCGACTACGACCGTCTGGTGGCGGCCATGCGCGAAGCCACCCTGGTGCTGAGCGACTCGGGCGGGCTGCAGGAAGAGGCCCCTGCCCTGGGCAAACCCGTGCTGGTGCTGCGCCGCACCACCGAGCGCCCCGAGGCGGTCGATGCCGGCACCGCCAAATTGATCGGCACTGCTACAGCCGACATCGTGCGCGAGGCGAGCCTGCTGCTCGATGATCCGGCCGCTTATGACGCCATGGCCCGGGCCCACAACCCCTTTGGCGACGGCCTGTCTTCGGGCCGCATCGTTGAGGCAGCCCGCAGGTTGCT
>JBMSMG010000140.1:0-2143 GCA_049421025.1 Prochlorococcaceae cyanobacterium
AGTGCAAACGTGAGGTCAAATGCCACCTGACCAGCTACATCCACCGCCACACCGGGGTGCTGGTGGATCCGGCCTCGCTGTTTGACGTGCAGGTCAAGCGCATTCACGAATACAAGCGCCAGCACCTCAATGCCCTGCAGGTGATCGCCCGCTATTTGCGCATCAAGAACGGTCTGGATGCCGGCATGGCGCCGCGCACGGTGCTCTTTGGCGGCAAAGCGGCGCCGGGATACGCCATGGCCAAGCTGATCATCCGCTTCATCAATGGCATCGCGGATGTGGTCAACAGCGATCCCGACATGGACGGCAAGCTGCGGGTGATCTTCTTGGCCGACTACAACGTCAAGCTGGGTGAGCGGGTCTACCCGGCCTCAGACCTGAGCGAACAGATCTCCACAGCCGGTAAGGAGGCCTCCGGCACCGGCAACATGAAATTTGCCATGAACGGGGCCCTCACGATCGGCACCCTGGATGGCGCCAACGTGGAGATCCGCGAGCAGGTGGGCGCGGAGCATTTCTTCCTGTTTGGCCACGATGCCGATGGCATCGCCGCTCTGCATCGCGATGGTTACCGGCCCTGGGAGCTGATCGGCCAGATGCCCGAACTGGCCGAAGTGCTCAAGCTGATCGAGCAGGGACACTTCAGCAACGGCGATGGCGATCTGTTCAGGCCGCTGCTGGAGAACCTCACTGGCCGCGATCCCTTCTGCGTGTTGGCCGACTTTGACGCCTACATGGCCGCCCAGAGCGAGGTCGATCAGGCCTGGGCCGATCGCGGACGCTGGAACCGCAGTTCCTTGCTGAACTGCGCGCGCACGGGGTTCTTCTCCTCGGATCGTTCGATCCGCGAGTACGCCGAGCGGATCTGGAAAGCCGAAGCCTTCCCGGTCAACATCACCTGCGATCTGGAGGCAGGTCCGGGGTCTGGTGCAGCAGGCGGTTGAGCCGCAGCCGATCGGCGTTGAGCGGGTCGGGGGCGAGCTCTCCGGCCAGCTCCTTGAACACCTGCTCGACCTCTTCGGGCACGCGCACATCAAAGATGCGCTCCATCAGCACCTCGATCGAGAACAAATGGGCGTTGATGTTCTCCAGATCGGCCATGGCCTGCTGCAGGGCATCGGCCTCGGGCGCATCATCAGCGGTGGCTGCAGCACCGGCAGCAGCCGCGGGTGCGGCATCGGCTGACGCCGCAGCGCCGGCGGGGTCGTCACCATGGCGGCGCTGCAGCTCCTCGAGGACGCGACCGGCCAGGGTGCGAAACGATTGCAAGGCAGCCCAGCTCAGCTCCTGCTGCTGCCTGAGGGTGGGATGCTCACGGATCAGCCGATCGTGCTCCCTGTAGAACCGCTGGCAATCAGGGCATTGGCAGGGCTCTTCTGGCACCGCAGTCCCTTGCTGAATCAATCAGCATCATGACACCGCAAGGGCTTCAGGCGGCGAGGGCATCGTCGCCGTCGTTGCTGCCGTCGTTGTTGAAACCGTCCTGATCAAACAGATCACCCTGTTCAGAGGCGGCCGGCAGGGGAATTTCGATCGAGGTGACCACGTTGATCACATCGCGCAGGCGCATCGAATCGGCAAACCAGCCCATCGCCTGCTCGGTGTCACCACGGCGCTCGGCATCGGTGGCCTGCTCCTCATGGGCTTCAGCCAGCAGGGCCAGCCAGCAGAGGCAACGGGCCTGCACCACCGACAGATCCAGCTCATCGGGCTGGCTATCGGCGATGCGCTCACTCTCCTGCTGAACCAGCAGACGCAGGCGCAGATCATGCAGCTGTGTCATCGCAGTTAGGCGACTGGCAACACGCTAGCCCCGGTGGCTGATTTGGGAAGACCACCAGATGTAGTGGTCGCTACGGCTTGCAGAACGGGGCTGGCGGGACTCGAACCCACGACCTACGGTTTAGGAAACCGTCGCTCTATCCGGCTGAGCTACAGCCCCCGGCGCAGCTTTGGGCTGCTTGCTTCATTATCGACGGCCGCCCCAGCCTGGCAAAGCTGCGAGTTGAGGCTTGCCTAAACTTGAACCGAAAGCAGGCGAGGTGATCGCAATCGGGACACGCCCAAGCCTTCGGGCTGGTGGAACGAACCGGTTGAGGAAAGTCCGGGCTCCCGAATGGCCAGGCTTGCTGGGTAACGCCCA
>JBMSMG010000141.1:0-2032 GCA_049421025.1 Prochlorococcaceae cyanobacterium
GGTTCAGCAAGCCTTCTGCTGGTGACCATGGTCATGACCATGGTCAACGTCACAAGGACGCGCAGCGGCAGCGCTAGCTCGACGCTGAGGTGTAGTGCCGCAGCGCAAAACGCCAGAAGCGCCGGCTGATGGTGAAGCTCAGCGCAGCCACCCCCAAGCTGGCACTGGCCCAAGGCACACTGGCGCGGCCCAAGATCGCCTCGGCTGGCACCGTCGTTAAAAACGTGATGGGCAGCACCACGGTGAACACAAGACGCAGCCCCGGCGGGTAGGCCGACGCCGGAAAGCGGCCGGCGGTGAGGGCGGCGCGCAGCACCTCGGTGGCGTTCCAGGTCTTGACGAACCAGATGCTGGTGGCCGCCAGCACAAACCAGAGGGCATACAAAATCAGCACGCCAGCCGCCAACAGCAGCAGCGCCAGCCCTGCAGCGGCGGGGCCCATGGACGCCCCAGCCTTGTGGGCCGCCCAAGCGATCAGCCCCAGCCCGAGGGCCAGCTCACTGAAACCGGCGGGTGCAAGGTTGCGCAACGACAACCAGAACTGGCTGTCGATCGGTTTGAGCAAGACAAAATCGAGCGTGCCCTCGCGTACATGGGTGACGATGGCGCCCAGGTTGGGCCGCAGCCAGGTGGTGGCGACGCCGTCGAGCAGGGTGTAAACCCCTTGCACCACCAGAGCCTGCTGCCAGCTCCAACCGCCCAGGCTGCGCCCTGGCCCAAAGAACAACGACAAGATGAACAGGCTTCCAGCCAGGTTGAGTGCGGCCGCTAACAGCTCGATCAACACATTGAGCTGGTACTCGAGCTGCCCTGCCAGGGCCGTACCCCAAAAGCGCCGCAGGGTGCGCAGGTAACGCCTGAACTCTGCTGCCATCAGGCCCCCATCGCCGTGTAGCGGCGCACCCCAGCGCGCCAGAGCAGCAGCGCCAGCGGCAGCAGCAGGGCGATCCAGGCCAGCTGGATGGCAAAACCGAAAGCCAGGTTGACCGGCAGGCCAGCCAGCAGCCGCGCCGGAAAGTTGATCAGCCAAGGGAACGGAGTCCACTGGGCCAGGGCCCGCACCCCCTGCGGAAATGCATCGAGCGGGGCCAACAGACCCGAGAAAAACAGCATCGGCACAAACAGCAACCGCTCGAGCGCGCTGGCCTTCTCGCTGAAGAAGCACAGCGCCGCAATCAAGCTCTGCAGCAGAAAACTGATCGCAAACGCCCCAAGCGTGGCCAGCCACGCCAGCACGAACTGGGGCAGCGATGGCGACCAGAAAGCCCCCGGGTTGAGCGCAAAAAACAGCGCCGCAATCGCTGCCGCAAACGGCAACCGCGTCAGCTGCTCCGCCAGGTGGGCTGCCACGTAGCGCCACAGCGGATGCAACGGCTGCAGCAGATACGGCGACAGCCGTCCCAGCAGGGCATCTTCTTCAAACGCGAAGACCACCCACACCACCGAAAACTGACGCACCAGGTAGGCGCTGAGGAAATAGCGCTCCAGCCCCACAGGCCCCAGACCCAGAGCAGCTCCAGCTGGGGCCTGACGCCAGAGGGCCAGCATGATGAACGGCAGCAGGCCCGAGAGGGCCCATAGGGCGATCTCGGCGCGGTACTCGCCCATCAACGCCAACTGGCTGACCAGCAGGGCCCGGGCTGGCCTGAGGCCCCGCGAATGCAGACGCACGCCCATGGCCGCGTTCAGCTCACCTGCACCCCTTTCCAGAAAGCAACGCGGCCCTTGATCTGGGCGGCAGCGTCCTTGGGCTCCGGATAAAACCAGGCGGCGTTGGCATTCACCTGGCCATCGACCACCACGTCGTAGTAGTGGGCTTCGCCTTTCCAGCCGCAAACGGTGCGATGGCTCGAGGGACGGAAGCAACCCTCAAGCAACGCCTCAGGCGGAAAGTAGGCATTGCCTTCCACCGTGACGATGTCGTCACTGCTGGCGATCACGGTGTTGTTCCAACGGGCTTCAGTGGCCATCGAGGCATTGCACGGAGGCCTTCACGCTATGCCTTAGGCCTCGGGCACTGTTGAAGCGCCAG